>NZ_NVPT01000237.1 GCF_002802985.1 Geodermatophilus chilensis
ATTATAAGATCACTGTGGTGATAGTGTATTTTTTGTCAAGAAGAAGACGGCATACAAGGTCTGGAACGGTCTGGTGGGCTGTGTGATGTGTATAAGAGACGACGACCGGCCCCGCGCTGCTCACCGCCGTCGCCGAGGGCCGGCCCGCCCGCGCGGTGTGGACGGCGCTGCCCGGTGAGGACTGGCCGGCCCGGCTGGTCGAGCTGTGCCAGGCCGCGCTCTCCGGAGGCCGCGGCGCCCTGGTCGTGGCGCCGGACGGCCGCGACCTCGACCGGCTGGCCGCCGCCGCGGAGGCCCGGCTGCCGAAGGGGTCGGTCGTCGTCCTGCGCGCCGACGCCGCCCCCGACGCCCGCTACCGCCGCTTCCTCGACGTCGTCCGCGGCACCGCGAAAGTGGTGCTCGGCACCCGCGCCGCCGTGTACGCGCCGGTCGCCGACCTCGGGCTGGTGGCGGTCTGGGACGACGGCGACGACCTGCACGCCGAGCCCCGCGCGCCCTACGCGCACGCCCGCGACGTGCTCGTGCACCGCGCCCACCTCGCCTCCTGCGCGGCCGTCGTCGCCGCGACCGCGCGCACCGCGGAGGCGCAGCTGCTCATCGAGAGCGGCTGGGCGCACGAGCTGGCCGCCGACCGCGCCACCCTGCGCGCCGCCGCACCGCGGGTGCAGGCCCTGGGCGCCGACGCCGAGCTGGCCCGCGACCCCGCCGCCCGCACCGCCCGGCTGCCCAGCCTCGTCCACCGCGTCGCCCGCCAGGCCCTCGCCGACGGCGCGCCGGTGCTCGTGCAGGTGCCGCGGGCCGGTTACGCGCCCGGCCTGGCCTGCGACCGGTGCCGGGCGCCGGCCCGCTGCGCGGTCTGCTCCGGGCCGCTGGGCATCGCGCCCACCCCCGGCCCGGGCGGGTCGCGGGTGCCGGCCTGCCGCTGGTGCGCCCGCCCCGCGGCGACCTTCGACTGCCCGTACTGCCACGGCACCAAGCTGCGCGCCTCGGTGGTCGGCGCCGCCCGCACCGCCGAGGAGCTGGGCCGGGCCTTCCCCGGGGCCGCCGTGCGGGTCTCCGGCCGCGGGTCCGGCGTGCTGCCGAGCGTGCCCGGCGGGCCGGCGCTGGTCGTGGCCACCCCGGGCGCGGAGCCGGTCGCCGAGGGCGGGTACGGCGCCGCGCTGCTGCTGGACTCCTGGGCGCTGCTCGGCCGGGCCGACCTGCGGGCGGGGGAGGAGACGCTGCGCCGATGGGTCAACGCCGCCGCCCTCGTCCGGCCGGCGTCGGCGGGCGGTCAGGTGGTCGTCGCCGCCGACGCCGCGCACCCCGTCGTCCAGGCGCTGGTGCGCTGGGACCCGGGCTGGCTGGCCGCCCGGGAACTCGCCGACCGCCGCGAGCTCGGCTTCCCGCCGGTGACGCGGATGGCGGCGCTGTCCGGGACGGCGCCGGCGCTGGCGGAGTTCCTCGCGGCCGCCCGGCTGCCGGCCGACGCCGACCTGCTCGGCCCGGTCCCGGAGCCGCCGCGCCCCGGCCAGGAGGGCGAGCGGGAGCGCTACCTGGTGCGGGTGCCCCGGTCGGAGGGTGCGGCACTGGCCGCCGCGCTGGCCGAGGTCCAGGGCGTGCGCAGCGCGAAGAAGGCGCCCGAGCACGTCCGTGTGCAGCTGGACCCGCTCGACCTGGTCTGAGGCGCCGACGCGACGTCCGGCCCGATCGGTCGACGGGACCGTATGGCGCCCGCCGTGCCGGGGTAACGGAACGCCGTCCTCGAGCGGCTCAGCACCGGGCGCTCACCGTCGTCCGGTGGCCGAGGAGTGCCTGTGACGTCGACCGACCCGCCCCCCGATCCCCGTGCCGAGCGGGCCAGCGCCGAGGACCCCCACCGCTCCGCGGACGAACCCGGCGATCTGCGCCGCTGGCTGCGACGCATCGGAATCGGCCTGGTGCTCCTGGTCGCCGTCCTCGCGGTCAGCGTCTCGATCAGCCGGTGCGGCCCGGACGACGGGCCCAGCGGGGGCGAGCCCCAGGGGCTGCCCGCCGTGGTGACCCCGGCCTCACTCGACCGGCCGCTGTCCACGTTGTGAGCACGTTCGGGTAGCCCGGCGGGTCCCCGTCCGGGGCCCGCGACGGACGCGGCCGCGCCAGAGCGCGGCCGGCGACGTCCGCGCGGACGAGCTGATCCGAGGAGCACCGAGTGAGTGAGTCGCGCACGCCGTCGACCGGCCCTGCCAGCAGCGCGGGGCCACCCCCGTGGGCGGCGGGGACCGTGGAGCCGGGCGTCGGCGGGGTCTGCTGGTCGGGGGACTGCTCCTGGCCGCGCTCGTCGCCCTGGCCCTGCTGCTGAGCCAGTGCGGCGGCAGCGACCCCGAGTCCGCGTCCGACCCGGCCGCGCAGACCTCGCAGGGGGCCGGGACGGCATCCGGTCCGGCGTCGGCGAGCCCGTCGTCCGGGACGTCCGCGTCAGGTCCGTCGGCCGCGCCGTCCGGCGGGACCGCCGCCGGCGGCGAGGCGTGACCGCCGACGGGCAGTCGGTGCTGGCCCTGGCCTCCGGTCCCGACGCGGCCACGGCGCTGACCGGGCTGGCCGGCCAGCCGGTGACCGCGACCGGCGCCCGTGTGCTCTCCGTCCCCGCCGACGAGGGCTTCTGGTTGGGCACCTCGGAGACCGAGCGGATCCGGGTGCAGCTGACCGGCGAGGCCGGCGAGTCGCCGTACCAGGTGCAGGTGGGCGACCTCGTCGGCTTCGAGGCCACGGTCGTCGAGCACGAGGCGGGCTTCCCGGGCGAGGTCGGCGTCGATGACGCCGAGAGCGCCCAGCAGCTGGCCGAGCAGGCGCGCACCTCACTGCGGCGAAGTCCTCCGTGCGGCTCGCCGCCTGAGGAAGGACCCCGTCCTCCCCACCCTTCGCGAGCTCAGGGCGGGGCCCGGGACGGGGCCATCGGGCTCGGGGACGCCCTGGAGGGGGCCATTAGGATCGACCGGTGAGCGTGACCCCCATCCGGCTGCTGGGCGACCCGGTGCTGCGCACCCCCGCCGCCCCGGTCGTCGACTTCGACCAGGAGCTGCGCCGGCTGGTCGCCGACCTCACCGACACCATGTTCGCCGCCGGCGGCGCCGGGCTGGCCGCCCCGCAGATCGGCGTCGGGCTGCGGGTCTTCACCTGGTTCGTCGACGGCGAGGTCGGCCACCTGGTGAACCCGGAGGTGACGCCGGTGGGGGAGGAGACCGAGGAGGGTCCGGAGGGCTGCCTGTCCATCCCCGGTTACACCTTCGACTGCCGCCGGCACCTGCACGTCGCGGCCACCGGCTTCGACCTGCACGGCGAGCCGGTCCGGGTCGAGGGCTCGCACCTGCTGGCCCGCGCGGTGCAGCACGAGGTCGACCACCTCGACGGGGTGCTGTTCGTCGACCGGCTCGACGCCGAGGCCCGCGCCGCCGCGCTCGCGGCCATCGGCGAGGCCGAGTGGGCCGGCGCGGGTGCGTGGGTGCCGCGGGTCGAGGTGAGTCCCCACTGAGACTCCTCTTCGCCGGGACGCCGGACGTCGCCGTCCCCTCGCTGGAACTCCTGCTGGCCTCCGACCACGAGGTCGTCGCCGTCCTCACGCGGCCCGACGCGCGCTCCGGCCGCGGCCGGAAGGTGAGCCGCTCCCCGGTCGCCGAGCGGGCCGACGCCGCCGGCGTCCCCGTGCTGCAGCCCCGCTCCCCGCGGGAGCCGGAGTTCCTCGAGCGGCTCACCGAGCTCGCCGTCGACAGCGCGCCGGTCGTCGCCTACGGCGCCCTGGTGCCGCAGGCCGCCCTCGGCCTGCCGCGCCACGGCTGGGTCAACCTGCACTTCTCGCTGCTGCCGGCCTGGCGGGGCGCCGCGCCGGTGCAGCACGCGATCATGGCCGGTGACGAGCTCACCGGCGCCTCCACCTTCCGGCTGGAGGCGGGCCTGGACACCGGGCCGGTCTACGGCGTGGTCACCGAGCCGATCGCCCCGCGGGACACCGCCGGCGACCTGCTCGGCCGGCTGTCGATCAGCGGCGCCCGGCTGCTGGTGGCCACCCTCGACGGCATCGCGGCCGGCACGCTCGAGCCCCGACCGCAGCCGGCCGAGGGGGTCAGCCTCGCGCCGCGCATCGAGCCGGTCGACGCCCGCGTCGACTGGTCGCTGCCGGCCCACGTCGTCGACCGGCGGGTCCGCGGGGTCACCCCGGCGCCCGGCGCCTGGACCACGTGGCGCGGCGACCGGCTGCGACTGGGACCGGTCGAGCCGCTGCCGACGTCGCTGGGCCTGGCGTCCGGTGAGGTCTCGGTGGGCGCCACCGGCGTGCTGGTCGGGACCGGCCGCGGCGCGGTCCGGCTCGGCGAGGTCCAGCCGGCGGGCAAGCGGATGCTGCCGGCGCCGGACTGGGCCCGTGGGGCCCGGCCGGCACCGGGCGAGCGGCTGGGCGGGGAGGCCTCGTGAGTGCCCCCCACCGCGGCAACCGGCGGCCGCCGTCCCGCCGGCACCGGCCGGCGCTCGACGGCGCGCGGCTGACCGCCTTCGACGTCCTCGACGGCGTGAGCAGCCGGGACGCCTACGCCAACCTGCTGCTGCCCCAGCTGCTGCGCGAGCGCGCCGCCGACCTCGCCGAGCGCGACGCCGCGTTCGCCACCCAGCTGGCCTACGGCACCCTGCGCGCGACCGGCACCCTCGACGCGGTCCTGGCGACGCTGGTCTCCCGGCCGCTGGCCGAGCTGGACCCGCGCGTGCTCGACCTGCTGCGCCTGGGCACCCACCAGCTGCTGGACCTGCGGGTGCCGGCGCACGCCGCCGTCGACACCACCGTGGCGCTCACCCGGGCGATCGTCGGCACCGGCGCCTCCGGCCTGGTCAACGCGGTGCTGCGCAAGGTCGCCGCGGGTGGGGACCGCGCGGCCTGGGTCGACCGGCTCGGCGGGGACGGCGACCAGCGGCTGGCGCTGGCCACCGACCACCCGCGCTGGATCGTCGAGGCCTGGCGCGACGCGCTGGGTGACGAGGCCGAGGTGGAGCCCGCCCTGCTGGCCGACGACGCCGCGCCCGAGGTGCACCTGGTCGCCCGGCGGGTGCCCCGCGAGCAGCTGGTCGAGGAGTCCGGCGGGCAGCCCGGCCCGTGGTCGCCGTACGCCGTCCGGCTCGGCGGCGGGGACCCCGCGCGCGTCCGGTCGGTGCGCGAGGGCCGGGCCGCGGTGCAGGACGAGGGCAGCCAGCTCGCCGCCCTGCTGCTCGCCCGCGCACCGCTGGAGGGCCCGGACGTCGCCTGGCTGGACGTGTGCGCCGGTCCCGGCGGCAAGGTCGGGCTGCTGGCCGCCGTCCGGCCCGAGGGCGTCCGGCTCACCGCCGCCGATCGCGCCCCGCACCGCGCCGAGCTGGTCCGGCAGGCGCTGCGCGACGAGGACGACGTCGAGGTGCTGGTCGCTGACGGTCGCGAGCCGCCGTGGGCACCGGGCTCCTTCGACCGGGTGCTGCTCGACGCGCCGTGCACCGGCCTGGGGGCGCTGCGCCGCCGTCCCGAGGTGCGCTGGCGGCGCACCCCGGACGACGTCGCGCCGCTGGTGGAGCTGCAGACGGCGCTGCTCGACGGCGCCCTGGCCTCGGTGCGCCCCGGCGGGGTGGTCGCCTACGTGACGTGCTCGCCGCACACCGCCGAGACCGTCGCCGTGGCCGACGCCGCGGCCGGCCGGGACGACGTCGAGGTGCTGCCCGTCGCGCCGCTGTTCCCCGAGGTGCCCGGCCTCGCCCACGGGGCGTACGGCCAGCTGTGGCCGCACCGGCACGGCACCGACGCGATGTTCATGGCGCTGCTCCGCCGCACCCGCTGAGCCGGACGGTCACCCGGCCGGCGGGGTCGTCGCCGGAGCCGTCGTCCTCGCCGGGGCCGTCGTGACGGGAGCCGACGTCGCCGGGGACGGCTTCGTCCTCGGGGCCGGCTCCCGCGTCGGGACGGCGGAGGTCCGGGGCGGCGGGTCCTCGTGCTCCCGGTGCCCGTGCTCGCGGGAGCCACCCCGCGCCGGCTCGGCGGCCCCGCCGTCGTGTCCGCCGTCCTCCTCGCCCTCCTTCTCCCCGTGCCGGTCGCGGTCCGCGTCGTCCCGGTGCCGGTCCGGGGCGTCGTGCGACCGCGACGGGGCGGACGCTGTCTCTGATACACATCGGACGCTGCCGACGACTCCATACGGCGATGTCTGAGGTGTTCTACTGACTGTATGACACAAGTACGAGTATGTATAAGACATAGTA
>NZ_NVPT01000238.1 GCF_002802985.1 Geodermatophilus chilensis
AGATGTGTGTAGGGGACAGGGGCGGGCCGGCCGGCTTCGCCACCGTCCGGTTGGGGGAGGAGGCCCGGCTGCGGGGCTTCGAGCGGGTGACCGACGTGCGGCGCCGCACGTACCCGGACGAGACGGCGGTGACCGCGTGGGTCCTCGCGCCCGCCGGCGTGCCGCAGCGTCCGGGACGCACCCGCCGCTGAGCCTCCTGAGCGCCCGGATCAGGCGCTGCCGGCCGGCCGCGCCAGGCAGGTCAGCCGGGCGCTCGCGGTCAGCTGTCCCCGGTCGTCGCACACCTCGATGACGAAGGTCGACAGCGGCGACTCCCCGGCGCCCACGGGGGTGCACACCGCGGTGACCCAGCCCCGGGTGGCCGCGCGGACGTAGCTGGCGTTCAGCTCGACGCCCACGACGACGCCACCCGGTCCGGCCCGCAGCGCTGCGGCGTACGAGCCCACCGTCTCCACCAGGCTGCAGGTCGCCCCACCGTGCAGCAGGCCGTAGGGCTGGGTGTTCCCCGCCACGGGCATCCGGGCGACGACGCGCTGCGGGTCCCAGTCGGTGATCTCGATGCCGAGCTTCTCGTCCAGGGCGCTGGTCAGGTCGGACGGGAACCAGGTGGGTGGCGCGGCGGTCACACCCAGACCCTAGGTCGGGCACCTCGGGTACCTCCGTCGTGCCTGGTGCGATCGCTGTCCGACAGCCGTACGACGGCGTCGCCGATCTGCGCGCCTCCACCCCGGTCGAGCCGGGGGAGCTGACCGTCCCGCTCACCTGCGCGGGATCCGGGGACCGCCCGGTCGACCGGTCAGCGTCCGACGACGGGCTCGGCCCCGGCGACCGCGCGCAGCCGGTCGAGCAGGGCGTCGAGCGTGCTCCGCTCCTCGTCGTCGAAGCCGGCGAACACCGAGCGCAGGTTGGCCGCGTGGACCGGTGCCGCCTCGTCGAGCTTCGCCCGTCCGGTGTCGGTCAGGCTGGCGTAGGCGACCCGCCGGTCGGTGGGGCACGGCACCCGCTCGACGTACCCGACCGCCTCCATGCGGTCGACCAGCCGGGTCACGCCACCGGTCGTGAGGCTGACCTGCTCGGCGAGGCTGCCCATCGTGAGGCGGCCCGCCTCGGACCGCCCCAGCCGCACCAGTACCTCGAACCACGCGTGCGGGAGGTCGCACCTGGCCTCGAGCTCGGCGCCGAGCCGACGTTCGAGCCTGCTCTGGACCTCCAGCAGCCTGCCGAAGGTCGAGATGAGGGCGTCGTCGCGCCGGGAGAGCGGAGGCATGCGGACAATCTACCGCGTCAGTAGTTGACGCCTTAAGCATCGGCGCCTACCGTCCTCTTCGGGCTCAGCATCTGAGTCGTCAGCCATTTCAGGAGGACACCATGCGCATCGCGATCATCGGAGTGGGCAACGTCGGCGGCGGTCTGGCGCGTGCGGCCGTGGCCGCGGGCCACGACGTCGTGCTCAGCGCCGCCCACCCGGACAAGGCGCGTGCCACGGCCGAGGCGACCGGCGCCCGCGCGGCCGAGAGCAACACCGCCGCCGTCGACGGCGCACAGGTCGTCGTCCTCGCCGTCCCCGGCGTCGACGCGCCCGCCGTGGCGGCAGAGCTGGCCCCGGCCCTGGCCGGTGCCGTCGTCGTGGACGCCACCAACCCGCTGGACGAGACCTACAGCGACCTGGCCATCACCGGGACCTCCGGCGCGGAGGCCGTGCAGCAGGCGGTCGGCGCCGTGCCCGTCGTCAAGGCGTTCAACACCGTCTTCGCCAGCCGGTACGCCGCCCCCACCGAGAACGGTGAGCCGCTGCAGGTGCTCATCGCCGCGGACGATGCCGACGCCAGGGCCCGCGTCGCCGAGCTGGCCACCTCGCTGGGCTTCGCCCCGATCGACGCCGGCGGCCTGCGGCTGGCCCGCTCGCTGGAGGAGATCGCCTTCCTCAACATCACCCTCAACGCGACGAAGGGCTGGGCCTGGCAGAGCGCCTTCCAGCTGGTCGGTCCGACCGCCTGAACCCTCGATCCGAGCAGGAGTCCCCTCATGACCATCGCCGCCGTCCGGCTCAACCACGCCGTCCTCTTCGTCAGCGACCTCGAGCGATCGCTGCGGTTCTGGGCCGGCGCCTTCGGCATGGAGGTGGTCGCGCGTGAGCTGCGGGCGAACGCCGCCTTCCTCCGGCTGCCCCGCTCCGGCAACCACCACGACCTCGGGTTGTTCGGCATCGGTGCCGGTGCCCCGCCGCGGGCCCGCGGCACCGTGGGTCTGTACCACCTGGCCTGGCAGGTCGACACCATCGACGAGCTGGAGGAGGCACGCCGGACGCTGGCCGAGCTCGGCGCCTTCACCGGGGAGTCCAGCCACGGCGCCACCAAGAGCGTCTACGGCATCGATCCCGACGACAACGAGTTCGAGGTCATGTGGATGCTGCCGCGCGAGGCCTGGGGCGAGTACGAGAACGCCGCGCCGGTCGACCGGTTGGACATGGCGGCCGAGGTGCAGCGGTGGTCCGGGGTCGGGACCGCCGGCCGCCTGCTGCCCGGATCGGTGGAGGCCGGGGCGTGACCGCCACCTGGGCCGCACCGGTGGTGGCGACGGCCGGCAGTGCCGACCCGGCCGCGCCGCTCGTCGTCCTCCTGCACGGCCGCGGGTCGCACGAGCGGGAGATCATCGCGCTCGCCGAGCACCTGCCCGCCGGTCCGGCCTACGCCGCCGTGCGCGCGCCGATCGCCGAGGGCGGCGGCTACGCCTGGTTCGCCAACCGGGGCATCGGGCGGCCGGTCGCCGAGTCGCTGCGCTCGACCATGGACTGGTTCCGGCAGTGGCTCGACCAGGTCGCCCCTGCCGGTCGCCCGGTCGTGTTGATCGGGTTCAGCGGGGGAGCGGCGTTCGCCGGGGGGCTGGTGCTCGACGACCCCGACCGGTACGCCGGCGCGGCCATCCTGTACGGCACGCTGCCCTTCGACGCCGGCGTCCCGGCCACCCCCGCCCGGCTGGCCGGCGTCCCCGTCGTGGTCGCGCAGGGCGAGCACGACACCGTCATCCCGCGGGAGCTGCTCGACCGCACCTGGGCCTACCTGCTCGGCGAGTCGGCTGCGCCGACGGTCGCCCGTCGCGACCCGGTGGGCCACGGGATCTCCGTCGAGGCCCTCGCCACGCTGGCCGGCTGGCTGCAGGAGCGCCTGGCGTTCCTCGCCCACCGGGGCCGGCCGCAGCCGGGCCCCGGCACGTGGGCCGCCCTGCCCGGAGGGGAGCTGCCGGCCCGGGCCGGTGCGCGGCCGGCGGTGAGCTCCGGCATCCCGCAGGAGCAGCGCAGCGACACCGCGCCCGTGGAGCTGCAGGAGGCGGTGTTCGCCCGGATCGCGGCGCTGCCCGGTGTGCGCACCCGCCAGTCGGCGATCTCGGTGCCCGGCGCGCGCGGGTTCCAGCTGGCCCCGCCGCGGCTGGGTCCGGTGGACGCGTTCATCGTCCCGTCCGCCGGGGAGTTCGCCCACGTCCACCCCGGCCACGACGGCTCGCTGCACGTGGCGCTGCCGATGGCCCTCGCGGCCGACGTGGTCGCGAAGGGCTGGGGCGTGGCGCACCCGCTCGCCGGTGTCCGGCTCACCCCGGGCATGGTCATGCTGTTCGGTCCGCGCGACGCCGCCGAGCTGGAGACCGTCGTCGGCGTCGTCACCACGAGCCACGCGTGGGCTGCGGGACGGCTCGCGTGATCGACGGCGCGCTGGTGCAGTGGCTGGCGGACGAGCTGGCCGCCGCCGCCGCGCAGGCCCGGCCCGTGGCCCCCCTCACCGCCCGCGCTCCGGGCCTCGACCTGACCGGCGCCTACGCGGTGCAGCGTGCGCTGGTCCGCCGCTGGACCGACGCCGGGGACCGGGTGGTCGGGCACAAGGTGGGGCTCACGTCGGCGGCGATGCAGCAGCAGCTCGGCGTCGACCAGCCCGACTCCGGGGTCCTGCTGGACCGCATGGTCCGCACCGACGGGGCGATCCTCGACGCGGGCCGCCTCATCGCGCCGCGGGTGGAGGCCGAGCTGGCCCTCGTGCTCGGCGCGGACGTCCCGGCCGGGGCCACCCGGGACCAGGCGGCCGCGGCGATCGCCTCCGTGGCGGTCGCCGTGGAGGTCATCGACAGCCGGATCGCCGACTGGCGCATCGCCGTCGAGGACACCGTGGCCGACAACGCTTCCTCCGCCTACGCCGTCGTCGGCTGGCCCGTCCCGGTCGAGGACGTCGGGGACCTGCGGACGGTCGGGCTGGTGCTGCACCGCAACGGGGACGTCGCCGCCACCGGCGCGGGCGCGGCGGTGCTCGGCGACCCGGTGCTCGCGCTCACCTGGCTGGCCCGGCGGCTCGCCGAGCCGGGGAAGCGGCTGCAGGCCGGGCAGGTCGTGCTGCCCGGTGCCGTGCACGCGGCCGTGCCCCTCGCCGCAGGCGACGTGGTGACCGCGACCGGCTCCGGTCTCGGCTCGGTGTCGCTCCGGATGGCGGCGGCATGACGACACCCGCCTCGGCGGCGCGGTCGTTGCGGGAGGCGCGACTCGCCCGCATCCCGCGCCGGCCGTTCACCGACACCGACCCCGCGCTCGACGAGGCGTGGGGCTACCGGGTCCAGGACCTCGACCGGGCCGGGCGCCTGGCCGCGGGGGAGCGCCTGGTCGGCGCCAAGCTCGGCCTCACCAGCCGGGCCAAGCAGCGCACCATGGGCGTGGCGCAGCCGATCGTCGGCTTCCTCACCGACGCGATGCAGCTCGGCACCGGCGACGACGAGCGGGTGCTCGGCCGGACGGCGCAGCCCCGCGTCGAGCCCGAGATCGCCTTCCGGCTGGCCCGGGAGCTCGACCGCCCACTGACCCCCTGGACGGCCGAGCAGGCGGTCGACGCGGTCACCGTCGCCGTCGAGGTCATCGACTCCCGGTACGCCGCCTTCGGGTTCCGGCTGCCCGACGTCGTCGCCGACAACACGAGTGCCGCCGGTTTCCTCGTCGGCCGGTGGACCCACCCGCGGCGGGCGGGGGACCTCGCCACGGCCGGGTGCGTGCTGTCCGTCGACGGGGCGGTGGCGCACACGGCGACCGGGGCCGCCGTCCTCGGCCACCCCCTCCGCGCGCTCGTGCACCTCTCGGAGCACCTGGTCCGGCGCGGTGAGCGACTGCCGGCCGGCGCGGTCGTGCTGGCCGGCGCGCTCACCGACGCCGTCCCGGTACGACCCGGGGTGGTGCACCGCGCGGAGATCCGCGGACTGGGGGCGGTGGAGCTCGTCCCGGCGGACCGCTGACGCGACGCCGCCGCGACACCGGAAAACGCTTGAAGCGTCAAATAATTACCTGTACCGTGGGAAATACGTTAAGCGTCAAGTACCTGGAGGGCCTGATGTCCGGAACCCCGTCCGCGTCCCCGCTGCCGGCGCCCGGTGACACGATCGTGGACCGCGCCGCCGCCCGGCACGGTCGGGCGTTCGGTTCCCGGGCCGACGTGGCCACCGACGCACCCGCCCGCTACGCCAAGCAGCTGATCTCGCACCTGGGCCGCAGGGTGCCCTTCACCGACGACGCGGCCACCGCGTCCGCGACCGCGGTGATCGGCGGGGCCACCGCCGGGATCGCCGTCGGCGAGGGCGTGCTCACCCTGTGGGCCGGCGGTGACGACGAGGAGTCCGTCTCGCGGGTCGAGCACGTGCTCGGCAGCCACCTGGAGCGCTTCGCCCACCGCGAGCACCTCACCGTGCGGTGGATCCGCGACGGCGGCGCCCCGTCCCCCCTCCCGACCTCCCCCGCCCCTGTCCCTTATACACCTCTCCC
>NZ_NVPT01000239.1 GCF_002802985.1 Geodermatophilus chilensis
GCTCCAGTCGCGCCCACTCCGCGTCGGTCAGGTCATGACGATCGAACACGACCCAGGCCTACCGGACCCACACGTCAAGATCTGCGAGACACGCCCTAGCGCCGTGGGATGTCTGAAACCGCCTTTGGGGACAGGTCGGAGCCTCAGTCCGTCGTGGCCGGACAGGGATCCATCATTGGCACGCCGTGACCGGGTTGGAGGTTGGTTCTGTCATCAGGCCGAGGACTCGTTGCCGTCAAGGCTGATCACTCGGCGGGCACCGGAGGGCTTTCCGACGTAGAGAGCGCTGGCGAGACGGAAGCGCAGCTCCGTGAGGCGGTTCAGCGCGCGCTCAAGGTCTCCACGGATACTGCGAAGTTCTGCAAGAGAGCCGGGACCCGGGGCGCCTGTGCGCGGGTGCACCATTCGCCAGCCCTCGGAGTCGAGATCACGGCCAACGAGCGCGGCCAACGCGGCGTCCGGATCCGGGCTCTCAAGGGCCGCTACCAGGTCGGGCACGGGGGTCGTAGCGTCTGGACCGGTCAAGGTCCAGACGCTGTGCATCGCAATGTGCCGATGGTCGAGGGCCATGTAGGCGGCCTGCACGGTGTCGCGGGCGTGCTCCAGCAGTTCTTCCTCGAACAACTCCTCCAGCCGGTCCAACGACGTGTCGCGCAACCACCTGCTGGAGCCGCGACGCAGCTTCTCGAAGTCCCAGTCGGTGCGTTTGCCGGCATGCAGCGCGGACAGCAGCAACGCGTACTCCTCATCCACCCGCGCAGCGGCGATGGCTACGCGGCCGATCTCCGCGGAGATCGCAGTTGCCGGGTAATCAGGGCCGAGAGCGACGCTGGTTAGCTGAACGTTCAGCACACCAACGACCTCGGGCGGGGCGGGATGGTTGAGCTCGTCCTCATGGTGAACGGGCGGGGTCTCGTCGCCGGACATCGAGAGTCCCTCCGTGGGGGATCTGGGCAAGCAGCTTCCGCTACTTCTACTCGAGGCTTCCCCAGTCTCCATTGGGGATGGCCGAGCGGGCGGGTGACGAGGTCGCTGAGTGCGAACATGTCGAGGACACGGCCTAGGTAGACCCAGCGGTCGACCAGGGGCAGGTCCACGGGCCGGTGCTTGGTGAAGGCGGCGCGGAAGCCATCGGAGAAGCCGGGCGGATAGTCCGCAGCGAAGCGAGCCATGTTCGCGGCATCGCCGTAAGGACAGCCGGAGTAGCTGGAACTCCCAGTCCAGGATGGCCTCCACGCACCAGCGGCTGCCGGTGCCGGGGACCAAGATGTTCTTGGGGTTGACGTCGGCGTGCACGAGGCGCGCGTGGTCATCCACGGCGACCAGCGCTGGCGCATGAACTTCACAGAGGCCCACCCAGGCTCGCCGGGTGGCCGGGTCGGGCCGCGTGAGTGGGGTGTCCCTCATGCACGCCTCGGCGACCTCTACGAGCTGCTGCGACCACGGCGGCTCGCGGCGGACGCCGAGAGTCTCGTCGGTGAAGAAGCCAGGAGCGGTAAAGCGCACCGCGCCGAGACCGGCGACAACCTGCCCCACCTCGGCGCCGAGGCCTCCGCCTCGGTCCGCCGGAGTTGCCGGCCGGGTGAGCGGTCGGGACCACCGCCGGAGAGGACATCGCTGAGCAACGTGCCCGGCACATGCTCGAGCACCATCAGCGGTCGTCTGCCCTTGACCGCCCGTCTAACCAGCAGCACCTGGGGAACGGGCACGTACGCCACCGCGGTGGCCATCACCGCCGCTTCGACCGCCGGGTCCCCGCCACCCAGGCGGACAACGACCTGCCCGTCGCTCAACGTGAGGAGGCACGTCTGATGTGAGAACCGCCCGCCAACGTGCGGCTCGCCACCGCGGCGCTGCCCAGCGCGGCGGCCACCTCCTGACCCTCCTCGGTTATCACCCGAGAAGTCTCACCCACGCACGCCCGCACGCCGATCGATCGTGAACATCGTGTCCATCTCATCGTTCGCCCCGCTGGACAACACGGCCGCCTACGGCTCGACGAAGTCCGCACTGCTCGCCATGAGCAAGGCGGCCGCCGTGGAGCTGGGCCCGTCCGGAATCCAAGTCAACATGATCCATCCGGGAGGCGTGGCAACGGAGATGGGCGCCCGGCGGGCAGATCCCGGAGGAGTACTCCTCCATTCCCCTCGGGCGTATCGGGAGGCCGGACGAGATCGCCACGGTCGCTGCCTTCCTCGCCTCGGACGACAGCTCCTACTGCACAGGAGCCGAGATCGTCGTGGACGGCGGGCTGACGCTGGACACCCACCGACCCGTTGTCAGCACCGACTGACGACCCGCCCGTTGCTAGGGGGCAGTTTTGGGCCGTCGTTGACAGCAGGGGACAACGGATCCCAGGCCGGGATGTACGGCTGAGGTCCAGGGCCGATCGCCCATGCGCGGCCGGCGTGGCTGACCGCGTCGGCGGTCGGCCGGCGAGCGCTCCAGCGTTACAGCGGCTCGATCACGGGGACGGCAGGTCCGCCTGCGGGGTACCGGCCCGCTGAGCCTCGGCGTTGCGGAAGCGGCGTACCGAGCCGATGACGTAGTAGGTGGACAGGCTGAGGAAGACGACGCCCAGCGTCGCCCGGGCGTGCTCGTCGCGCAGCGGTGTCCTGGCCGCCAGCCTGGGCGCGACCCGGTCGGCCGCTGCCTTCCGCCAGCCCTTGTTGACCCCGGCCAGCGGCGCGCTGAGCAGACCCGCCGCTGCCCTCCTGCCGGGAGTCGTGGCGGGCCGGTGCCGGCGGGGATACCGGTCGCCGCGCGAAGCAGGATATGCCGACCGGTACCGGACTTCCCTCGGGCGCGCCGCCGCGTACGCCTGGTGTTCCACGCCGCGGTTCCCGCGACGCAGCGCCGTGGTCACCGACTTGAGCACGAAGGACCCGGACATCGCGAGGAACACCAGGCCCAGGGCGGCCCTGGCCTCGCCCCGCGACAGCGGCGCGGACGTGGCGACCCGCGGGGCGACACCGTCGGCGACCTTGCGTCGCCAGCCGGCCGCGACGCCGGCCTCACCGAGTTCTCTCAGCCGTGCACCGGGAGCCGGCCGGGTCCGGTGCCCCCGCTGACCAGCAGACGGCGGCGGGGGCACCGGAGTCTCCAGCGCGGCAGTGCCCGCCGGTGGGGCGGCAGGCTGGGTCGGAACATCAACTGCCGGCGCGGCCCCGTCGTCCGGGGCGACCCGTACGGCGTCCCCGCCGTCCCCAGCCCGGTGCGGGTCGGCGAAGTCCTGCCGGAACCGCTGGGCGCCGGCGACGAACCCCGCCTGCCATCCCCGCAGCTTCTCCTCACCGCGGCTGCGCAGGTCGGCCTTGCCGCGGATCTCCTCCGCCTTGTCCCGAAGGGCCTCGACCTTTTCGCCGAGATCCTCCCGCGTCTGCTCGATCTGCTGTTTGATCACCGCCTCGTCGTCGGTCATCAGCTGCCGCTCCTGTTGCTGCCCGACGCCGGGCGACCGTCAGCCGGCTGCGGACGCGCAGCCTCCTTGGCCACCTCGACGTCCTCTTTGAGGCTCTCCACGGTGCGCTCGGGCACCGGCGGCCCAGCCGCACGCAGCCGCGACCGCCCGACCACGGCCAGCCCGCCGGCCACCACGCCCCAGAAGCCGGTGACCACCAGCGCGGCCGCCCACGCGGGCAGGACCAGACCGACCAACAGGATCAACCCGGCGGTGAGCGACCCGAGCAAGGCGAGTGCCACCACACCGGCGGCCCCCAGCATGGCCACCCCGGGAGCCGCGGTGCGCGCCTTGCCGCGCAGCTCGACCTTGGCCAGCTCGATCTCTTGCCGGACCAGAGTCGACGCATCCTGCGTGAGACCCTTGGCCAACTCGCCGAGCGACGCGTTCTCCGACTCCGGTCGACCCATACCGTGCGCCACAGCAGTCACCTTCCCCACCGGTTGCGTGCACCGTCGTGATCGCCGCCACGAGAGGCCATACCCAAAGTGCCTCCGGCGATGCCTCTCATGTGAGGAACAGCAATGACATGTGTCCTGGCTCAGGACATCCCGGACGGGTGTCTCAGGACATGCCGGACTGATGTCTCGGGTCATGCCAGACGGTCGGCCGAGGCTTGGCCATGTCAAAAGCCCGGCTGGTCATCACCGCGCTCGAGGTCGAGGGCCGGTTCCGGCCGAGGTCGTCGCGGCCTACGGCGTGTCCCGCTCCTGGCTGTATGAACTGCTGGCCCGCTACCGGGCCGAGGGCGACGCCGCGTTCGAGCCCCGCTCGCGGCGCCCACACACCTCCCCTCGGGCCACCCCGCCGCAGACGGTGGAGCTGGTGCTGCGGCTGCGCAAGCGGCTGAGCGAGTCAGGGCTGGACGCCGGCGCGGACACCATCGGCTGGCACCTGGCCCACCATCACCGGATCACGCTGTCGCGGGCCACGATCAACCGGATCCTGGTCCGGCACGGCGTCTAGAACACGAGCCGCGCCGGCTGGGCATCGTGCAGAAGAACAGCGCCCCAAATCACCCCACCACCTGCGGCAAGGTCGAACGCGTCCAGCAGACGCTGAAGAAGTGGCTGCGCGCCCAACCCGTCCAGCCCACCACGATCGCCGAACTGCAGGCCCTGCTCGACCTGTTCATCGTCGAGTACAACCAGCACCGGCCCCACCGGTCCCTGCCCCAGCGGGCCACCCCGGCCACCGTCTACACCGCCCGACCCAAGGCCACCCCCACCGCCGACCGCAGCCGCGACACCCACGACCGAGTCCTTCCGCGGCGGCCAGCACGACCCGGGCGCGCAGCACTTCCCGGTGCGCGCACCGCTGCGACCTCGCCCGGGCGGTCAACACCCGGCGGTCGGTGTCGGTCACCACTAGCCGATGGGGGCTCGCCAGTGCCATTGCTTTTTGTCCCGCCGCCGGCGTCGATCCCGACGGTGCCACGCCGCCCGGCGGCCAGGATGAGGCGATGGCGAAGAGGATCCCGGACTCCACCAAGCACTCGCTGCACTGGCGACTGGCCGACCGCGCCCGCGAACGCTGGCCGGACCTGGCCGAGGTGCGGATGCGCTACCGGGCCGGCTTCGCCTACGTCGAGGGCGTGCTGGCCGCCGGCCCGGTCATTCCGCTGTGCCGGCTGCGCTACCTCGGCTCCGCGGGGTCGAGCGGTTCCTGGCCGAGATCGCCAAGGGAGCCTCGGGCAAAGGGGCTGCCCGGACGGTGCGAACGGTGCTGCGCGGCGTGCTGGACCTGGCGATGAAGCACGACGCCATCCGAGCCAACCCGGTGCGGTCGGCTGGCCCCATCAAGGTGCGGACCACCAAGCCGAAGGGAACCCGGGACGCTGAGCGGTCCTTCACGGAGGCGGAGCGGGATGCGGTGATCGCCTACGCCGATGCCGACCCCATCGCCGCCCGGCGCGACCTGGCCGACCTGCTGGCCTTCCTGGCGGGCACGGGTGCCCGCATCGGAGAGGCATGCGCCCTGCGCTGGTCGGCGCTGGACCTGGCCGAGGGGACGGCAGAACTCGGTCCGGTCGTGGTCCGAGAGACCGGGACCGGTCTGCACATCCAGGACGACGGCAAGACCGAGAACAGCACCCGGACGATCAAGCTCCCCGCCGACCTACTGGCCCGCCTGGTGGCCCGCTCGGTCTACGCCGAGCGGAACGAGCGGAACGAGTGGGACGTGGTGTTTCCCTCGCCCCGTGGTCGCCTGCGCGACCCGAGTAACACGAGTCACGACGTGGGTGACCTGCTGACCGCCGCCGGGCACGAGTGGGCCACGGCGCACACGTTCCGGCACACGGTGGCGACCGTGCTGGGCCTGACGCTGTCCGGGCGCGAGGTCGCCAACCACCTGGGGCACGCCCGAGCCAGCATGACCATGGACCGCTACATGAGCCGCCGCACGGTGAGCGACCGAGCCGCCGACCTGCTGGTGCTCGGGGGTAGGACCGCCCAAAGTGTCGGATACCAATGAGATCGCGCGAAGGTTGACTTCAGGCAACGGCGGCGATGTACGCCAATTCGGGGTCGCCGAAGAAGCCTCGGACGATGTGCGGTAGGCGCTGC
>NZ_NVPT01000024.1 GCF_002802985.1 Geodermatophilus chilensis
CGGCGTGGGGCTGGGCTTCGGCGCGCAGCGGGTGGTCGGCGACGTGCTGGCCGGCTTCTTCATCATCACCGAGCGGCAGTACGGCTTCGGCGACGTCGTCTCCATCTCGGTGGTGGGTGGTGGCGACGCGGCGGAGGGCACGATCGAGGACGTCACGCTGCGGATCACCCGGCTGCGCTCCCCCAACGGCGAGGTCATCACCCTGCCGAACGGGCAGATCGTGAAGGTCGTCAACCTCTCCCGCGACTGGGCGCGCGCCGTCGTCGACGTCCCGGTGCCGACGACGACGGACGTCAGCCGGGTCAACGACATCCTCAAGGAGGTCGGCGCCGAGGCCTTCCGCGACCAGCGGCTGCGCCCGCTGCTGCTCGACCCGCCGAGCGTGATGGGGGTCGAGACGATCGACCTCGAGCAGGTCAACGTCCGGATGGTGGCCCGCACGCTGCCCGGCAAGCAGTTCGAGGTCGGTCGCGACCTGCGCGCCCGCGTCGTCCAGGCGTTCCGGCGGGCCGGGCTCAACGTGCCGGCGCCGACGGGGCAGCTCTCCACGTCCCCGGACGGTGTCCGGTGACCACGCCGGAGACCAACGGCCCCGGCGAGCCGCCCCGCGAGCTGTCGGTGAGCACCGCGCCGCCGCCCGCGCCGCGCCGCTGGTGGTCCTCGGTGCCGCACCACCTGGGCCGTGCGCGCACCTCGACGGTCGTCCTGGTGCTGCTGTTCGTCGGGCTCTACACGCTCTACCTCTACGTCCGCCCACCGGACCCGCCGCCGACCCCGACTCCCGTGTCGACCGTGCAGACGCCGGCACCCTCCGCGCCCCCGCTGCTCCCGACCGCGCCGGCCGAGCCGACGACGACGGCGCCCGCCACGACGACGACGCCGTCGCCGACCTCCGCCGTCCCGACCCCCTCCTCGCCTGGCGGGGAGACCACCACTCCGACGCCGACCACGGCCGAGGAGGAGCCGACGGCGACGCAGGCGCCGACGACCGCCGCGCCGACGGTGACGGGCGCGCCGGGGACCTGACGGTCAGAAGCGGGTGACCACCGCGATGCCGGGGTCCCGGCCCACCGCAGCCAGCGCGGCACCGGCCTCGTCGAGGGCGAGTTCGCGGGTGACCAGCTCCCGGGGCCGCAGCCGGCCGGCGGCGATGAGGCCGAGCAGCTCGGGATAGGTGTGCGCGGCCATGCCGTGGCTGCCCAGCACCTGCAGCTCGCGGGCGACGACGAGGTCCATCGGCACCGCGGGGCGTCCCTGGGCCGGCGGCAGCAGTCCGACCTGCACGTGCCGGCCCCGCGGCCGCAGCGAGCGGATCGAGTTCTCGCAGGTGACGGCCGCGCCGAGGGCGTCGAGGGAGACGTGCGCGCCCCCGCCGGTCAGCTCGGCCGTCGCGGTGGGGACGTCGGTGCCGCCGTCCACCGTGTGCTCGGCGCCGAGGCGGGCCGCCAGCTGCAGCGCCGCCGGGGAGACGTCGACGGCGACGACCCGGGCGCCGGCGGCGACGGCCACCTGCACCGCCGACAGGCCCACCCCGCCGCAGCCGTGCACGGCGACCCACTCGCCGGGCCGCACCCGCGCGACCTGCGCCACCGCGCGGAAGGCCGTGGCGAAGCGGCAGCCGAGGCCGGCGGCGGTGGCGGCGTCGAGCCCGTCGGGCAGCGCGACCAGGTTGACGTCGGCGGCGTCCAGGGCGACGTACTGGGCCATCGAGCCCCAGTGGGTGAAGCCGGGCTGGGTCTGCCGGGTGCACACCTGGTGCTCGCCGGCGGCGCACTGCGCGCAGCGGCCGCAGGCGTTGACGAACGGGACGGTGACGCGGTCGCCCACCCGCCAGCGCCGGACCTCCGCGCCGACGGCGACGACGGCGCCGGCCAGCTCGTGCCCGGGCACGTGCGGCAGGACGACGTCCGGGTCGTGCCCCTGCCAGGCGTGCCAGTCGCTGCGGCAGACGCCGCTGGCGCCCACCTGGACGACGACGCCGTCGGGCCCCGGGTCGGGCGCGGGGACGTCCTGCACGGTCAGCGGGCCGCCGAAGGACTCGAACACGAGTGCGCGCACCCCCGCAGCCTCCCCCAGGCCGCTGCCTACGCTGCAGGCGTGCCCGGCCTCACCGTCCCCGCCCGGTTCTGCGGCCCGCCGGGCACGGCCAACGGCGGGTGGCTGGCGGGGACGCTGGCCGCGCTGGTCGACGCGCCCACGGTGAGCGTCCGGCTGCGCCGGCCGGTGCCGCTGGAGCGGCCGCTGGCGGTGCGGACCGACGGGACGGCCGAGCTGTACGACGGCGCCGAGCTGCTGGCCCGGGCCGAGCCGTCGTCGCTGGACCTCGGGGTGCCGGCGCTCGCGTCGCTGCCGTCGCTGCCGGAGGCGGCGGCCGCGGTCGAGGCGCTGCCGCTGTGGGAGGACCACCCGTTCCCGGGCTGCTGGGGGTGCGGTCCGGAGCGGCCGGCCGGCGACGGCCTGCGCACCCGGGTCGGTCCGCTGCCCGGCCGGCCGGAGCTGTGGGCGGGGGTGTGGCGGCCGACAGCGGAACTGCCGGCTGCCTCCGGTGTCGCCGCACCGGCCTCCGGTGTCGCCGCACCGGAGACGGTGTGGGCGGCGCTGGACTGCCCGTCGTTCATGCCGCTGACCGGGCGGACGTCGGGCCCCAACGTGCTGGGCACGATCACCGCGCGGCAGGACCGGCCGGTGCCGGTGGACGCCGACTCCGTGCTGCTGGCCTGGGTGCTCGGGCGCGACGGCCGGCGGTCGACGACGGCGTCGGCCCTGGTGGGGCCGGACGGCGAGGTGGCCGCGCGGGCGCAGGCGGTGTGGTTCGCGCTGCCGCCGTCGGCCTAGTCCATCGCGTCGCCGGGCGTCTGCCCGGCCGGCGGGAGCGGGGTGCGGACGATCGGGCGCACCTTGCGTGCGCTGTCGAGCCGCTCGGTGTAGCTGGCGGCGTTGCCACGGATGTGCAGCGCGTCGTCGTCCGTGGCCTGCCGGATGACCTTGGCGGGGACGCCGGCGACGAGCGAGCCCGGCGGCACCTGCGTGCCCTGGGTGACGACGGCGCCGGCGGCGACGATGGAGCCCGAGCCGATGTGCGCGCCGTTCATGACGACGCTGCCCATGCCGACCAGGACGTCGTCGTCGATGCGGGCGCCGTGCAGGACGACGCGGTGGCCGACGGTGACGCCACGGCCGACGACCAGCGGGAAGCCGGGGTCGGAGTGCAGGGTGCAGCCGTCCTGGATGTTGGAGCCCTCGCCGATCTCGATGACCTCGGCGTCGGCACGCGCGACCGCGCCGTACCAGATGCTCGACCGCGGACCCATCGTCACGGCCCCGACCACGACGGCCGTCGGCGCGACGAACGCCTCACCGTCGATTCGCGGGGACCCGAACGGCAACTCGGCGATGTAGTTCTCGGCCACGGGCGACAGCACAGCACAGGGCCGCCCGAGATGCACCGCGGCCCGCTTCGCCCGTACATCTCCCGGCCGACTTCTCGAGGGTCCGTCCCTGGGCCCTGGGTCGGTCACCGTCCTCCACCGGGTGGCCACGGCCGCCACCGCGCCCGTTCACCCGTGCAGGCTCGCCGTGGGGCGCTGTCCGGACGGTCAGTCCGCGACGCCGGCCCGCTCCTGCCAGAACCGCGCGTCGCGCCGCCGCCACAGCAGCATGAGGACGACGCCGGCGGCCATGATCGCCACGCCGATCACCAGCGGCGGCCCGAGCCCCAGCCACGCCTCGCCGGTGTAGCTGTTCGCCGGGTCGGCGAGGTCGCGCACCGACAGCACGAGCAGCCAGACCAGCATCGCGGCACCCGCCAGCGGCCCGACGCCGAGCAGCAGCAGGTCGCGCAGGCTGTGGGTCAGCCGTCGGCGGAAGTACACGGCGCAGGCGATGCCGGTCAGCGCGTAGTAGAACGCGATGAGCAGCGACAGCGCGGTGATCGAGTCGAACAGCGCGTTCTCCGACAGCGCGCTGACGCCCAGGTACCAGGCCACGGCGATGCCGGCGACCCACCAGGTGGAGACGTCCGGCGTCCGGTATCGCGGTGAGATGGACCCGAACCGGGCCGGGAGCGCCGCACGGCGGGCCATCGAGAGCCCGGTCCGGGACGCCGGGATGATCGTCGTCTGCGTGGAGGCGATCGCCGAGGTGGCGACGGCGAGCAGCACCACCCAGTCCCAGCTGCCGAGCACCCGCTCGGACAGCAGCGCGAAGACCGCCTCCTCCTCGCCGGCGTTCTCCGCCAGCCAGCCGGTGCCGGCGAAGCAGACGACGGCGACCGCGACGCCGAGGTAGGTCGCCAGCAGGACGACGGTGGAGAGCACCCCGGCCTGGCCGGCGGCGCGCCCACGCGTCTCCTCCGTCAGGTTGACCGCCGACTCCCAGCCCCAGTACGCGAAGACGCCGAGCAGCAGCCCGCCGGTCAGCGCGGCGCCGCCGGCTCCGAAGGGGTCCAGCCAGGACCACCCGGGGGTCAGCGCGCCGAACGGGCTGTCCCCACGCAGGCCGCGCACCAGCGCCACGACGGCGAAGGTGGCCAGCGCCAGCGTCTGCGCGACGATCAGCCCCTTCTGCACCCGGGCGGACAGCTCGGTGCCCAGCACGCACAGCGCCGCCATGACCAGGACGAGCAGCACGGTCAGCCCCAGGACGACGGGCGTCGAGGACTCCCAGCCGTCCAGCCCGACCGCGAGCAGGGTGAACCGGACGCCCACCTCGGCCAGCGACCCCACCACCAGGACGCCGGTCATCGCGATCGCCCAGCCGCCGATCCAGCCGGCCCACGGGCCCATTGCGCGGGTGACCCAGGAGAACGTCGTCCCGCAGTCGGGGTCGGCCCGGTCCAGCGCGGCGAACGCGGCTGCGATGAGCAGCATGGGCACGAACGAGGCGAGGAGGACGCCGGGCGCGTGCACCCCGACCAGCGCCACGACCGGCCCGATCACCGCGGCCAGCGAGTAGGCGGGCGAGGTCGCGGCCAGGCCGACGACGAGGGCGTCCCCGAAGCCGATCGCGTCGGGGCGCAGGGTGGGCGGGGACTCCGCAGCCGCGGTCACGGCCGGCGACGCTACGGGCGCCGCTGCCCGTACTGACGCCGGGCCCCTGCGGGGGCCTTCCTCAGAGGATGCGGCGCGCCCCGGCGTAGTCGCCGATGTCCACGGTGGTCACCGCGACCGGCATGCCGGTCTCCCGCGCGTGCACCATCTTCCCGCCGCCGACGTAGAGGCCCACGTGGTAGATCACCGGGTTGCCGAAGAAGACGAGGTCACCGGGCTGCAGCTCGCTGCGCGAGACGGCGGTGCCCATCCGCGACTGCGCGCGGCTGGAGTGCGGCAGGGAGACGCCGACGGCGGCGTAGGCGTGGCTGGTCAGGCCCGAGCAGTCGAAGCCGTCGGGGCCCGTGCCACCCCACACGTAGGGGTCACCGACCTGGGCGAGGGCGGCCTCGAGGACGGCCCCGACGTCGCCGCTCGGGGCGGCGGCCACGACCGCGTCGACGTCGGCGGTCAGCGTCGGCCCGGCGACGGCGGTCCGGACGGCGGCCTGCTCATCGGCCGAGAGGCGCGCGTAGTCGCTCTCGTACTGCTGACGACGCTGCAGCACCTCGGCCCGCTGGCGCTCGAGCTCGGCGAGCGACGCGGTCGCCTGCGCGGCAGCGGCGTCGGCGTCGGCCCGGGCCTGCTCGGCGGTCCGCTGCGCGATCGACACCTCGGCCAGCAGGCCCTCGGTGTGCGCGGCGATGAGGTCCAGCGTGGTCATCTGCTGGACGACGTCCGCCGCGGACTCGGAGGTGAGGAAGGCGGCCATCCGGGACTGCGACGTGCCCGCTGTCTGGGCGATGGCCGCCAGCTGCGGGCCGTAGCCGGCGAGCACGGCCGCGGCCTGGGACGCCCGCGCGCCGGCGTCGGCCGCGGCCTGCTGCTGCGCGGCCACGGTGAGCTCGGCCTCGTGGACCTGCTCGTCGAGGGTGGCCACCTGCTTGCTGGTCTCGGCGACCAGCCGCGCGGCGTCGGCCGCGGACCCCGGGGCGGCGCCCGCGGTGGCCGGGGTCAGCAGCACGGCCACGGCCACGGCCAGGGACAGCGGGGTGGCGGCCAGGGTGGCGCGCGACCAGCGCCGGCTCGTCGTCCGGTTGCGGCCCATGTCCGGCCCCCTCTCGCCGCGCCCCGCCCCGGGAAGTGGGCGGTGTTCCGAGCGCGTAAGCACGCACCGTAAGGACACGACGTCAAGGGGTAGGGGGCGGCGCGCGGACCGCCGGCGGGGCTCTACACCTCAGCCGTCACAGCGGCCTCGGGAACCCCGTGCGACGCGGGAGGACCGGCTACCGGCGGCGGGGCGGAGCGGAGCCGGAGGGGGTGCGGTCCGGCGCGAGGGGGACCAGCAGGTCGGCCACCGCGCCGGTCACGAAGGAGTAGACGGCCTTGCCGCCGAGGTCGACGACCTGGTCGCGGCGCGACCACGTCCACGGCGGCGCGCCGACGCCCGTGACGTTCTCCAGGGTCTGGTCGGTGGCCAGCCGCACCGACGTGTGCCAGGCCGAGGCGCGCCAGCCGCGCAGCCCGCTGGCCGACCACACGCCGCGGAGGGCACCGACGAGCGCGCCGGTGCCCCAGTGCATGAGGTGGTTGCGCACGAGCGCGCGCTCCGACCCCGGTAGTCGGCGGCGGGTGGTGAGCGCCGTGAGGGTGCGCCCGGGCACGTAGGAGTCCGGGCGGTGCGTGACGGACTGCTCGACCTTCTCGGCGAGCGTCATGGCCGCGGTGCCGGCAAGGCCGGCGAGAGCACCTCGGAGAGCAGCGCGTCCCAGCATGGGGACCGCCCTACCCGGACCGGGGTGCCGAGGAACCACGACCCGGCCCCGCGAACGTGGCCGGTCGGGTGGCGCACCCGGCGGACCCCCTGCGGCGTCCCGCCGCGAGCGCGTGAGGCGTGGGGAGGAGGTGGCCCTCGTTCAGCCGGCGAGCGGCTCGGGGGCGTCGATGCCGGCGACCAGCTGCAGGTCGCGGACGATGGCGGAGAGCTCGTCGGCGGTCCACGGCTCGCAGCAGTCGCAGCCGTCCTCGCGGTAGCTCACCAGACCGAGCAGACCCTCGGCCTGGTCCTCGGCGATCGCCAGGCTGCCGGCGAAGGGGTGGCGGTGACAGGCGCACGCCGAGGCGCACAGGCCCAGCCCCCACCCGGAGACCACGACGGCGTTCCCGTCGTCCCACACCCTGCCGACCTGGAAGACCGACGGCTTCTGAGTCCTCGTCACGGAACCCTCCCCTCACCGGTCCGGCTGCGCCGGAGCCCGTCCGTTGCGAGCGGAGAGCCTTCGTCCGCTCGGTGCACGTCTCGGCGTGCGTGCGGGGTGGTAAAGCCGAAGGTCCAGCAGCCCGCGGGACAGACGGTAGGCGGGCAGACGCGGAACGTCACGACGCCATGCGGGACGACTGTGACGGACCGGTCGCTCCGCCCCGCGAGCCCCACGCGCACCAACCGTCCGAGCCTCCGACGTCGAGTGGTGGGTGGCCGTGGTCTCCCCACAGCGGAGACCACGACAACCCACCACTCGACGCGGGACGGGCGCTAGCTGGCGGGCGACACCGAGCTCATGTTGTAGTCCGGGACCCGGACGGCGGGCATCGCGGCGCGGGTGAACCAGTCGCTCCACTCCCGCGGCAGCGTGCGCTCGGTGCGGCCGACCTCGGTGATCCGGCCGAGCAGGTCGACCGGCGACTCGTTGAACCGGAAGTTGTTCACCGCGCCGGTCACCTCGCCGTTCTCGACGAGGAAGACCCCGTCGCGGGTGAGCCCGGTGAGCAGCAGCGTCTGCGGATCGACCTCGCGGATGTACCAGAGCGTCGTCAGCAGCAGCCCGCGATCGGTGGCGGCGACCATCTCGTCGAGGGACGCCGTGGCGCCCGGCTGCTCGAGGACGAGGTTGTCGACGGCGGCCGTGGCCGGCGCCGTCGTCTTCAGCGCCCAGGCGCGCGGCCGGATCAGGTTGGTCAGCACCCCGCCGGAGATCCACTCGACCGCCGGCGTCGCCATCCCGTTGTCGAACACCGACGCCGACCCCGACGAACCGCTGACCACCTGGAACGGGCACGCCTCCAGCCCCGGCTCGAACGGGTCGCTGCGCAGCGTCAGCGGCAGCGCGGCCAGCCGCTCCCCGATCCGGTTGCCCCCGCCGGGCTTCGCATAGACGTTGCGGCCCTCGTCGGCGTCGCGGGCCTCCATCGTCCAGTACGCGTAGATCATCAGGTCGCTGACCGCCGAGGGCGGCAGCAGCGTCTCGTAGCGCCCCGCGGGCAGGTCGATGCGGCGCTGCGACCAGCCGAGCTTGCGCTGCACATCGGCGACCAGGCCGGCCACCGAGACGTCGGCGAAGTCCCGGGTGCCGACGCCGGCCCACACCGAGCGGCTCATGTCGCCGCTCTTGCCGTTGAGCTCCACCCGGCCGCTGGGCTGGTCGTGCCGCAGCCGCAGCCCGGTCGACGTCCCCACGTAGGTGGTGCTCATGCCGTGCTCGGCGTAGCCGAAGAGCAGCTCGTCGCGGTCGCGGGCGCCGCCGAAGGCCTCCCCCAGCGCGGGGGCGAAGTCGCGGAACACCCCGATCGAGGTCTCCGCGGGCTCGGCGTCCCAGTCGCCGGCGCCGGGCGGCGGCTCGCCGACCAGCGGGACGGCGTCCTCGGCCGGGCCGGCGTCGCGGGCGGCCTGCTCGCTCGCGGCCACCAGCTCCTCGACGTCCGGGCTGCCGGTGCGCGCCACCGTGCCGGCCGCCATCCCGGCCCCGCCGTCGACGAACGAGACGACGACGACCTGCCGGGAGCGCATCGAGCCGTTGGTGGTCAGGCTGTTCTCCGCCCACCGGAGGTTGGCCTCGGAGCTCTCCACGACGAAGGTGACCTGCCCGTCGGCGGTGGAGGCGGCCAGCGCCTTCTCGACGACGTCCTGCGGACGCGACCAGCTCATCGCCCGGCCTCCTGGACGGTGTTGAGGATGTTCACGTTCTCGAACAGCGCCACCGGGCAGCCGTGGCTGACCGGGGCGACCTGCCCGGGCTGGGCCTTGCCGCAGTTGAACGCCCCGCCGAGCAGGTACGTCTGCGGACCGCCGACGACGCGCATCGAGCCCCAGAAGTCCGTCGTCGTCGCCTGATAGGCCACGTCGCGCAGCTGACCGGCCAGCTTCCCGCCCTCGATCCGGTAGAACCGCTGGCCGGTGAACTGGAAGTTGTAGCGCTGCATGTCGATCGACCAGCTCTTGTCGCCGACGACGTAGATGCCGCGCTCGACGCCGGCGATGACGTCGGCGGTCGAGGGGCCGTCGGGGGCCGGCTGCAGCGAGACGTTGGCCATCCGCTGCACCGGCGTGTGCTGCGGCGAGTCGGCGAAGGCGCAGCCGTTGGAGCGGGCCATGCCGCCGAGCCGCGCGGTGTTCCGGTCGACCTGGTAGCCGACCAGGACGCCGTCCCTGACGATGTCCCACCGCTGGCCGGCGACGCCCTCGTCGTCCCACCCGATCGTGGACAGCCCGTGCGGGGCGGTGCGGTCGCCGGTCACGTTCATCACCGGCGAGCCGTACTGCAGCGTGCCCAGCTTGTCGACCGTGGCGAACGAGGTGCCGGCGTAGGCGGCCTCGTAGCCCAGGGCCCGGTCGAGCTCGGTGGCGTGGCCGATGGACTCGTGGATGGTCAGCCACAGGTTCGACGGGTCGACGACGAGGTCGTAGCGACCGGCCTCGACCGAGGGCGCCTTGGTCTTCTCCGTCAGCAGCGACGGGATCTCGGCGATCTCGGCGCGCCAGTCCCAGCCGGTGCCGGTCAGGTACTCCCAGCCGCGGCCGGCCGGCGGCGCGACGGTGCGCATGCTCTCGAACGCGCCGGTGGTGCGGTCGACGGTGAGCGCGGTCAGGTCGGGGTGGATGCGCACCCGCTGCTGGCGGGTGCGGGTGCCGGCGGTGTCGGCGTAGTACTTCTGCTCCTTCACCGCCTGGCAGACGGTCTGCACGTGCTCGACGCCGTCGGCGGCCAGCAGCTGCTCGGACAGCTCGGTGAGCAGCCCGGTCTTCTCCGCGTCGGGGACCTCGAACGGGTCGACGTCGTAGTCGGACACCCAGACCGCGTCGGGGTACACCGGCTCGGGCGCGAGCTCGACGCGGTCGCTGTTCACCGCCGCGGACACCTGCGCGACCGCGACCGCCTCCTCGGCCAGCCGCACGGCCTCCGCCGCGGTGAGGACGACGCCCGCGGCGAAGCCCCAGGTGCCCTCGTACACCACGCGCACGGCCAGGCCGAGGTCCTCGCCGTCGGCCAGCGACTCCAGCCGGGCGTCGCGCAGGCTGATCGACTGGGTGCGGATCCGCTCCACCCGCAGGTCGGCGTGCTCGCAGCCGAGGTCGAGGGCCCGGGTGAGCGCGGCGTCGGTCAGCGCGGAGAGCGGGAGGGCGAGGAAGGACGCGTCCACGTCGCGGGAGGCAGCCACCGCCCCTGTCTACCAGCCGGGGTCGGCGGCGGTTTCCGCGGAAACCGCCGCCGACCCGGCGAGCGCACGGGCGATGCGCCGCGCGGTCCGGCGGGCGTCGCGGTCGACCCCGTCCACCAGCCCGGAGTTCAGCCGGGTCTGGAAGGGCAGCCCCATCCAGTGCAGCCCCGGCACCGGCGCGGCGCCGCGGTCGTGCCGGGGCGCGCCGTCGTCGTCCAAGGCGCCGGGGACGTCGACCCAGTCGACGCCGGGCCCGAACCCGGTGCACCACAGCACGCTCGCGACCTCCAGCGTGCTGCCGTCGGACAGCCCGACCCGCGTGCCCGCGCCCGTGACGACCCGGTGCGGCAGCACCCGCAGCACGCCGCGCCGGCGCAGCCGGTCCAGCTCTCGCCCCACGATCGCGTCACCGCGGGCCCGCGCCCGCCGGGTCACCCAGCGGTCCCGGTCGGCGTTGAGCACGCCGGTGACCAGCAGCCAGTCGAAGAGGCTCACGCCGAGCACCCGGGCGGGCAGGTACCGCGGCTCCCGGGCGCTGGCCACGGTGACGTCGTGGGTCGCCGACAGCTCGACGGCGAGCTGCGCGGCGGAGTTGCCGCCACCGACCACCAGCACCGGCCCGGGCGGGACGTCGTCCGGCGTCCGGTAGTCGGCCGAGTGCAGCTGGGGAACGGCGAGGTCACGGGCGGCGGCCGGCACGTGCGGACGGCGGAACGCCCCGGAGGCGACCACCACGTGCCGCGCGCGGACCTCGCCCGCCGGCGTCTCGGCGCAGAACCCCTCGCCGTCGTGGGCCAGCCGGGTCACCGGCGTCCCCGTGCGCACCGGCAGGCCCCACCGGCGGGCGTGGTCGCGCAGGTAACCGGCCATCTCGTCACGGGACGGCGTGGGCGTCGGGCCGGGCGGGAAGCGCAGGCCGGGCAGGGCCGAGAACCGGCGCGGGGTGAACAGCTGCAGGGAGTCCCAGCGGTCCAGCCAGCTCTGGCCGACCTCGCCCGCCTCGAGGACCAGCACGTCGCGGACCCCGGCCCGGTGCAGGTGGTACGCCGTCCCCAGGCCCGCCTGCCCGGCGCCGACCACGAGGACGTCGGTGGCGGAGGGCGCGGACACGGGCCCATCGTCGCCCACCCCTACGCTCGCGGGGTGCGACGGTGCGGGGTCTGGGCGGTGCTGGCGGCGGTCCCGGTGCTCGCGTCCTGCGGCACGGAGGGCCTGGACCGGCCGTCCACCGAGGCGTGCGACGCCCTGGCCGCCTGGGCCGCGGCCGGCAACCCGGCCGACCAGCGCGCCGAGGTCACCGCCCGGGTCGGCGACCTGCTCGAGCAGTCGCATTCGACCCCGCTGACCGACTCCTTCGAGCGGTTCCGCGACACGCGCGAGGAGGACCTCGACTACGCCGCGGTCGTCGAGGCGGGCGCCAACTTCCTGCGGGCCTGCAACGACCACGGCTGGGAGCTCTCCCAGGGCTGACGCGTCGCCGGGCGCGGGGACTGCGCCTAGCGTCGGGGGACATGCGCAGCCGGGACGAGAGCGTGGACCTGCTGGTCGTCGGCGGCGGGACGGCGGGGATGGTCGGCGCGAAGACCGCGGCCGGCCTCGGCGCCCGCGTGCTCCTGGTCGAGCGCGACCGGACCGGCGGCGACTGCCTGTGGACCGGCTGCGTCCCCTCCAAGGCGCTGCTCGCCGCCGCCGACGCCGCGGCGGCCGTCCGCGCGGCCGGCCGCTTCGGCGTGGACGTCGGCGAGGTGCGGATCGACTTCGGCCGGGTGCGCAAGCACGTCCAGGCCGCCATCGAGACCATCCGGCCGGTCGACTCGATCGAGGCGCTCGAGGCCGCTGGGGTGTCCGTCGCGACCGCGGACGCCGTCCTGACCGGCCCCGACACCGCCACGGTGGGCGGACGCACCGTCCGCTTCCGGTACGCCCTGCTCGCCACCGGCGCCGCCCCGCTGCTCCCACCCGTCGACGGCCTCGCCGACGCCGACCCGCTGACCAGCGAGACCGTCTGGGACGACCTCACCGAGCTGCCCGGGCGGCTCGCCGTCCTCGGCGGCGGCCCGATCGGCTGCGAGCTGGGCCAGGCGTTCGCCCGCCTGGGCTCCGCGGTCACCGTCGTCGACGGCGCGGACCGCCTGCTCACCAAGGAGACCGAGGAGGCCGCCGCGCTGGTCACCGCCGCGCTGCGGCGCGACGGCGTCACCGTGCGGACCGGCGCCGGCGTCACCGCCGTCCGCGACGGCGCGCTGCGGCTGGCCGACCGGTCCGCGGTGCCCTTCGACCGGCTGCTGGTCGCCGTCGGCCGGCGGGCGCGCACCGACGGGCTCGGCTGCGCCGCCGCCGGGGTCGAACTGCGCGACGACGGCACGGTCGTGGTGGACGGCGCCCTGCGGACGACGAACCCGCGGATCTGGGCCGCCGGCGACCTCACCGGCCACCCGCAGTTCACGCACACCGCCGGCGTGCACGGCAGCCTCGCCGCGGGCAACGCCGTCCTCGGCCTGACCCGGCAGGTCGACCCCGTCGTCCCCCGGGTCACCTACACCTCGCCGGAGGTGGCCTCGGTCGGCGTCCCGCCCGGCGAGGGGCACCGCGTCCGCCGGGTGGACCACGGCCACGTCGACCGGGCGGTCGCCGAGGGGATGACCGACGGGTTCACGGCGCTGGTCCTGGACCGGCGCCGCCGCATCGTCGGCGCCACCGTCGTCGGCCCGCGCGCCGGGGAGGTGCTCGGCGAGCTCACCCTCGCCGTCCGCCGCGGGTTGACCACCACCGACCTGGCCGGCACCACGCACGCCTACCCGACCTACAGCGGCGCGGCCTGGGACGCCGCGGTCGACGACGTCCGCTCGCGGCTGGCCGGGCCGGTGGTGCGGCGGGTGCTCGAGGCGGTCGTCCGGCTCCGCGCTCAGCGCAGCGCGCGGTAGCCCGCCCGGATGCGGTGGGCAGCGCTGATCCCGACCAGCGCCGCCCACACCCACGCGACCGGCTCGGCGTACCCGGGCAGCAGCAGCCAGAGGGCGTGCGCGAGCACGGTCTCGGTGCCCTCGGCCAGCCCGCCGAGGAAGGACAGCGAGCGGCCGTCGTCGAGCTGCCGGCCGGCCCGCTCGGCGATCGAGGAGAACGCGAGGAACGCCGCGCCGTTGACGTAGTAGGCCAGCAGGACGGCGAGGAAGGGCAGCCACGAGGCGCCGACGCCGGCCGTGGCGCCCACCGCGACGCCGACGACACCCGCGCCGTAGACGACGAAGTCGGCGGTGATGTCGAAGAAGCCGCCGGCACCCCCGTCGCCGGGGTCGCCGGCCTCCCGGCGGCGGCGGGCCAGCGGGCCGTCCAGGCCGTCGGCCAGCCGGCAGGCCAGCCAGAGCCCCAGCGCCGGCCCCCAGAGCTGGGCCGCGGCGGCACCCGCGCTGGCCAGGCCGAGCACCAGGTTGGCGCCGGTGAGCCGGTCGGGGGTGATCCACGGGCGGTCCAGCAGGGCGGCCGCGCGGGCCAGCGGCGCGTCGAGCACGGCCCGGGCGGTCGAGTCGAGCACGGCACCCCCTGCTCCGGACGGTCACGGGCGGCTTCCGGCGCGCGCGCCCGGGTCGATGGTGCACGATCCAGCGGGGCCGTACCCGGGCATCCGCTCGACCCGCCCGCAGCGAAGTCCCTCCAGCGGCGGCCCGTCCGCCGTCCCCTCGAGTGGAAGGCACGCCCGTGGCCGCAGCACGTCGTCCGATCGCGGCCGGTGCCGCCCTGCTCGCCCTGGCCGGCTGCGCCGCGCCCGCGAGCGAGGCGCCCGGGGCAGCCGACCGGCCGTGGGACGAGGTGCTCGCCGCAGCCGAGGGGCAGACTGTCGACCTGTGGATGTACGGCGGCGACGAGGCCGGCAACGCCTACGTCGACGACGTCCTGGCGCCCGCGGCCGCCGAGCTCGGCGTGACGCTGCGCCGGGTGCCGGTCGCCGACACCGGCGACGCGCTGGACCGCGTGCTCGCCGAGCGGCAGGCCGGGACCACCGAGGGCGACGTCGACCTGGTGTGGGTCAACGGCGAGAACTACGCCGCGGGCCGGCAGGCCGGCGCCTGGTTGTGCGACTGGGCGTTGGACCTGCCCAACCGGCAGTACACCGACCCCGGGGACCCGCTGCTGCAGAACGACTTCGGCGTCCCGGTGGAGGGCTGCGAGTCGCCCTGGCACAAGGCCCAGTTCACCCTCGTGTACGACTCCGCACGGGTGCCCGAGCCGCCGACGACGCTGGCCGGCGTCCTGGACTGGGCGCAGGCCAACCCGGGCCGGTTCACCTACCCGGCGCCGCCGGACTTCACCGGCTCGGTGTTCGTCCGGCAGGTGCTCACCACCGCCACCGGGGGTGCCGGTGAGGTGCCGCTGGAGTACTCGCAGGAGGCCTACGACCAGTACGCGCCGGAACTGTTCGACCGGCTGGCCGAGCTGGCGCCCGCGCTCTGGCGCGAGGGCTCGACCCACCCGCAGTCGCAGCAGGAGCTCGACCGGCTCTTCGCCGACGGCGAGGTGGACATGACCATGACCTACGGGCCCGCCACGCTCATCGACCTGGTCGCCGACGGCACCTTCCCCGACACCACGCGGGTGCTGACCCTCGAGGAGGGCACCTTCGGCAACGCCAGCTTCCTGGCGATCCCGTCGACCTCCGGCGACTCCGCCGGCGCGCAGGTCGTCGCCGACCTGGCGCTCTCGCCCGCGCAGCAGGTCGCCAAGGCCGACCCGGGCACCTGGGGCCAGTTCACCGTGCTCGACCTCGACCGGCTGGACGAGGCCGACCGCGCCGCGTTCGAGCAGCTCCCGCCGTCGCCGGTCGTGCCGCCGTACGAGGAGCTGTCGCGCAACGCCCAGCCGGAGCTGTCGGCCGAGTGGGTCGCGCCGCTGGACGAGGGGTGGCGCCGGTCGGTCCTGGCCTCGTGAGCCGGGCCCAGTGAGCGTGGCCCCGTGAGCGGGGGGACGGCGGGACGGCGGTGGGCGGTCCTGCTCGTCCTGCCCGCCCTCGTGCCGGTCGCGGCCGTCGTCGGCGCCGCGCTGGTCTCCGCCGTCCTGCTCAGCCTGGGCCTGACCCCGCTGGTCGGACAGCCGCGGCTGTCCCTGGACGCCTGGCGCGGCGCCGCCGGCGACCTGGGCACCGCCACGCTGCTCTCGCTGGGCATCGCCGCAGCCGCCACGGTCGTCGCGGCGGCGGTCGGGCTGTGCCTGGCGCTGGCCGCGACCGCCGTCGTCCGCCGCAGCCGGCTACTCGGGGCGCTGGCCGCGCTCACCATCCCGGTCCCCCACCTGGTCGGCGCCGCGGCGATGGGGCTGCTGCTGGCCGACACCGGCTTCCTGCCGCGGCTGCTCGGCGTGTCCCCGGACGCCTGGCCCCCGCTGGTGGGCGGCGAGTGGTGGGTGGCGGTGGTCGCCGAGTACGCCTGGAAGGAGTCGGCGTTCGTGGCGCTCGTGGTGGGCGGCGTGCTGGCCTCCCGGGCCCGCTCCTACGACGAGACCGCGGCGCTGCTCGGCGCCGGCCGCTGGGCGCGGTTCCGGTTCGTCACGCTGCCGCTGGCCGCGCCCGCGCTCGGTGCGGCGTCGGCGGTCACCTTCGTCTACACGCTGGGCTCCTACGAGGTGGCCGCGCTGCTGGGCCGGCCCTTCCCCGAGCCGCTGCCGGTGATGGCGGTGCGGCTGGCCGGCTCCATCGACCTGACCGTGCGCCCGCAGGCCGCCGCGGTCGCGGTGACCACCGCGGTGCTCGCACTGGCCGCCGTCCTGCTCGCCCTGCGGGCGCTGCGGAGGCTGTCGGCGTGGGACTGACCGCTCGTGTCGCCCGGGCGGCGCTGGCCGCCTGGCTGCTGCTGCCCCTCGTTCCGCTGGTGCTCTGGGCGGCCGCCGACCGGTGGACCGCCCCCGCGGTGCTGCCCCAGGCCTGGGGGACGGCGGGGCTGCGCGACGCGGTCGACGCCGGCGCGGGGCCGGCGTCCCTCCGGTCGACGGTGCTGGGTCTGGTGGTCGCGGTGCTGGCCACCCCGCTGGGCGCGATGGCCGGGCGGGCGCTGGCGACGTACCGGGTGCCGGTGGGCGGTGCGGTGCTCGCCGCGCTGCTCTCCCCGCTGGTGCTGCCGCCGTTCGCCGTCGCCCTGGGCCTGGACGTGCTGCTGCTGCGGCTGCGGGTGCCGGAGCCGGTGGGCGTTTTCCTGCTGCTCACCGTGGCCGCGCTGCCGTACACGACCGTGCTGATGCGGGCGGCCTACGCGGCGCACGACACCGGCTTCGAGGAGGAGGCGCGCACCCTCGGCGCCACCGCCCGGCAGGCGGTGTTCCACGTGCAACTACCGCTGCTGGCCCCCGCGCTGGCGGGTGCGGCGTTCCTGGCCTTCCTCGTGGGCTGGAGCGACTACGTCGTCACCCTGCTGGTCGGCGGCGGGCAACTGGTCACGCTGCCGCTGCTGGTCGCGTCAGCGGCCTCGACGGTGGGCAACGAGGCGCAGGTGGCGGTGCTTTCGCTGTCGTCGGTGCTGCCGCCGCTGGTGCTGCTGGTCGCGGTCGGGCTGGTCGGACAGCGGGGCCGGGCGTGAGCGGCTCTGCGACCGGGCCGGCTCGGCCGGGCGGGAGCGAACCCATGACATCGAGCGGGATGCTGCGCCTGGAGGAGCTGACCCGGGTGCACACGGCCGGTCAGCCGCCGGCGCTGGACGGCTTCACCCTCGACGTCCCGGCCGGCTCCTGCGTGGCGGTGCTCGGGCCGTCGGGCTCGGGCAAGAGCACGGTGCTGCGGCTGACCGCCGGCCTCGACGCGCCGACCCGCGGCAGCGTGCACCTCGACGGCCGCGACCTGACCGGCGTCCCGCCCGAGCGGCGCGGCATGGCGATGGTCTTCCAGCGGCCGCTGCTGTTCCCGCACCTGTCGGTCCGCGACAACGTCGCCTTCGCCGACCGGGTGCGGGGTGTGCCCCGGCGGACGGCGCGGGAGCGCGCCGAGGAGTACCTGGGGCTGGTGGCCCTCGGCGGGTACGGCGACCGGCCGGCCCGGTCGCTGTCGGGCGGGCAGGAGCAGCGGGTGGCGCTGGCCCGCGCGCTGGCCGCCGAGCCCCGGGTGCTGCTGCTCGACGAGCCGTTCAGCGCACTGGACACCGCACTGCGCGCGGAGATGCACGACCTGCTGACCGACCTGCGCGTGCGGCTGGACCCGACCGTCCTGCTGGTCACCCACGACCCCGCCGAGGCCGATGCGCTCGCCGACACCGTCGCGGTGCTCGACGGCGGCCGGCTGCAGCAGACCGGCCTACTGCGGGAGCTCTACACCGCGCCGGCGTCCCTCGCGGTGAGCCGGCTGCTCGGCGGGCGGACCGAGGTCGCCGGCACGGTGCGCGACGGCGTCCACTCCTCCCCGCTCGGCGACCTCCCGCTGCCGGGGTGGGTGCCGGACGGGCCGGGCGTGCTCGTCGTCCGCCCCGAGGCCGTGCGGGTGACCGCGCCCGGCGATCCCGCGGCGGACGTGACCGGCACCGTCGTCCGGGTGCGCCGGCGCGGCCTGCGGGCGCTGGTCGTGGTGGAGGTGCCGGGACCCGGCGGCGTGCCGGTGGAAGCCGAGCTGGGTGCCGGGGAGGAGCTCCCGGCCGGGCGGCCGGTCGGGCTGGTGCTGCCCGTCGCCGCCCGCGCCGTCGTCCCGCCGGCGACGACGTCGGCTCCCACCGGCGCGCGCCCCGGGACGTCACGCGCATCGGTCGGCGGCGGTCCGGGTAGGCGCCGACCATGAGCGAGGCGACGGACGACGGCATCGGCAAGGTCGCAGCCGCTGCTGCGGAGAGCGGTCGGATGGGCCAGCGCTACCTGGCGGCGGGCTCGAGGGTGGCCATGCGGCTGTGGGACGGGCAGCCGTCCAGCGACGGCAAACCCGAAGCGGCGCGGGACTACGAGACGGTGGGCTACGTCGTCTCGGGGCGGGCCCGGCTGCACGCCGGGGATCGGACCGTGGACCTGGGCCCCGGCGACTCCTGGGTGGTGCCGGCCGGGACGGAGCACACCTACGAGATCGTCGAGGCGTTCACCGCGGTCGAGGCGACCTCGCCACCCGCGCGGCAGGCCGGCCGCGACGCGCCGCCCGAGTGACCTGCACCCGGCTCAGACCACGGTGAGCGGCAGCAGCCTGCGCAGCTCGGCGTTCTCGCCGATGTCGAGCACCGAGTGCTGGGCGCAGGCGGGCACCAGCTCGCCGGTCTCCGGGTGGGCCATCGAGTAGGTGCAGGCCGCCAGCCGCTCCTGGGTGGCCCGCAGCTGCGGGTCGTCGGCGACGACGCCGCGGCGCATCATGTCCCAGGCCGGGCCCACGTGCGCGGCGTCCATGAAGCTGTGCACCTCGAAGGTCATCAGCCCCAGCCGCCTCCGCCGGGCCGCGCCTCCCAGCGCCCGCAGGCCACCCACCCGGCGCAGCAGGCTGCGCGCCCAGGCCAGCGCCACGCCGGCGTCGCCGGGGTGGTGCCGCAGCACCCGCAGCACCTTGACGACCAGCAGCAGCGGCGGCGTGCCGCTGAACGCCACGCCGCCGAAGTGGGCGAAGAAGGCGTCGCGGGCGCGCAGCTCGGCCGGCGACGCCGGGTCGACGAACGGGTGCCAGGCGCCGTCGGCGAGGAAGCCGAAGCCCAGCCGGTTGCACCGCGGGTCGCCGAACTCGACGGCCTGGTACGGCACCGTGCGACCCAGCCCCTCCTCGAGCCGCGCCCACACCGCGTCGACGTCCACCGCCGCGTAGGACTCCTTCCAGCGGCGCTCGTCGCCCACGTGCGCGGCCGGCTGGAAGCTCATCATCGAGTAGCCCATGGGCAGGACGGCGCGCACCGTCCCGGCCACCTGGTCGAGGTTGGCCGGCGTGACGGTCATGTTGTGGGCCAAGTAGTAGCGTAGGCCGGTCTCGGCGCGCAGGTCCCGGAACATCTGCACGAAGCGCGCGCGGTGCGGGTGCAGCTCGGCCTCGCTCCGCGGGCGGACGGCGCCGCGGCGGCCACGCATGAGGGAGTCGACGTGCGCCGCGAAGCTCACCCGGTCCAGCCGCAGCCGGCCGTCGTCCCCCGTGACGAGGGTGCGCAGGTACCCGGGGTCGAAGTCGCCGTGGGTCATCGACATCGGCGAGCGGCCGTGCCGGCGCATGGTCAGCAGCGCCTCGGCGTGGTCGTCGGGGGACAGCAGGCCGACCTCGCCGCCGATGAGCTGGGCGTGTGCGTAGGGGCCGCGGCGCTCGCGGAGGTAGGCCATCTGCGCGTCGACCTCGCGCACGGTGTGCCCGCCGTCGACGCGCACCTTGTTCGCGTCGGCCGAGTGGTAGCAGGGCGTGCAGGTCAGGTTGCACTTCGGGAAGACGCCGTGGGTCCCCTCGCACCCGACCGCGTGCCGGCCGAGGCTCTGCGCCGGCGTGCGCACGTGCTCGGGCAGCGCCGCCCAGCGCTCGGCCAGTGCCCGCGCGGTCTCGGGGTGCACCGGCCGGGTCCGCTCCACGAGCCGCCGCCACCCCGCCCGCAGGCGCCCGACCGGTCCGTCCGACATGACAGCCATCCTCACCGCTGGGGTTCGCTGGGGCAGCCCGGGGTGGTTCACGGGCGCGGCGTGGCCCCCGCGCGGCCAGGGTAGACGCCGGGACATGGCCGAGTCCCCTCCGTTGCCGTCCCCGCCGTCCCCCGCCGACGACGTCACGCTCACGTTCGGCGGGAATGCCACCACGCTGCTGCGGCTCGGGCCCTTCACGCTGCTCACCGACCCGAACTTCCTGCACCGCGGGCAGCGCGCCTACCTCGGCAAGGGGCTGTGGACCAAGCGGCTCACCGACCCCGCCCTGCAGCCCACGCAGCTGCCGGCACTGGACTCGATCCTGCTGTCGCACCTGCACGCCGACCACTGGGACCGCATCGCCACCCGCACCCTCGACCGCGGCACCCCGGTGATCACCACCCAGGCCGCCGCCCGCGCGCTGGGCCGGCGCGGCTTCCGGGAGACCGTCGACCTCACCCCCTGGCAGCGGCACGAGCTGAGCCGGGACGGTGCCACGCTGCGGATCACCTCGGTGCCCGGCGTCCACGGCCCGCAGCCGATCGCGAAGCTGCTGCCGCCGGTGATGGGCAGCGTGCTGGAGCTGGTCCGCGACGGCGAGGTCTCCTGGCGGGGCTACATCAGCGGCGACACGGTCTTCCGCCCGGAGCTCGGCGAGGTGCTGCAGCGCTGCGGGCCGCTCGACGTCGTCATCCCGCACCTGGGCGGCACCAGGGCGCTCGGGTTCACCGTCACCATGGACGGTCGGCAGGGCGCGGACCTGGTCGAGCTGCTCAAACCGCCGGTGACCGTGCCGGTGCACTACGACGACTACGACCGGTTCGCCTCGCCGCTGGGCGACTTCGTCCGCGAGGTCGCCGCCCGCCGCGCCCCCGGCGAGATCCGCGCTGTGACCCGCGGCGAGACGATCTCACTGCGGTCCTCCGGACCGCGACCGCGGCCAGGTGCCGTTCCCGACCCGACCTGAGCCGCTGCCCATGTCCCGGTCGGGAGCCCTCCGGGCCCCGCGACCGGTCCACCCGTGTCCGTCACCCGGCGAGGCGCCGGGCGCGGTCGGCGACGTCGGCGCGCAGCTCCTCGGCGTCCACCGTCGTGCAGACGCCGTCGCGCACCACCTGCCGCCCACCGACCCAGGTGTCGCGCACCAGCCGCGAGGTGCCCGACCAGACCAGGTGGGTGAGCAGGTCCACCGGGTCGAGCACCGGCTCGAAGGCCAGGTCGCGGGTGTCGACGTGCACCAGGTCCGCCCGGCGGCCGACGGCGACCTGACCGAGGTCCGGGCGGCCGATCGCGTCGGCGGCACCGCCGGTGGCCAGCCAGAACGCCTCGGCCGCGGTCAGCGCGGTCGCCGAGGCCTCGCGGAGGCGGGCCAGCTGCGCGGCCAGCCGGACGTCGGCCAGCAGGTCCAGCCCGTCGTTGGACGCCGGCCCGTCGGTGCCCAGCCCCACCCGGACGCCGCGGTCGAGCATCGCCCGCACCGGCGCGATCCCGCTGGCCAGCTTGGCGTTGCCGGCCGGGCAGTGCGCGACCGCGACGTCGTACTCCCGCCACAGCTCCAGGTCGCCGTCGTCCACGTGCACGCTGTGCGCGGCCAGCACCCGCCCGCCCAGGACGTCGTGCGCGGCCAGCAGGGCGGGCACCGACAGCCCGTGGGCGGCCAGCAGGTCCGCCCCCTCGCCGGCGGTCTCGGCGACGTGCAGGTGCAGCAGCAGGCCGTGCTCGCGGGCGGCGGCCGCGGCGTTCCGCAGCACGGGCAGGGGCAGGGTGTAGGCCGCGTGCGGGCCGAGGCCGTACTCGACGGCGCCGTCGGCGGGCGCGGAGGTCGCCAGCGTGACCGCGTCGGCCAGCTGCTCGGCCAGCGGTGGCATGCCGGGCAGCGGCAGCAGCGGGGTGGCGACCACTGCGCGGGCGCCGGTGCGGCCGACGGCGGCGGCGATCCGCTCGGGCGAGAAGTACATCTCGACGCTGGTGGTGACCCCGCCGCGCAGCATCTCCGCCGAGGCCGCGGCCATCGCCACCTCGACGTCCTCGGGCGTCAGCCGCGCCTCCCGCGGCCAGATCACCTCGCGCAGCCAGCGCGCGAGCGGCAGCCCCTCGGCCTGCCCGCGGAACAGCACCATCGGCGCGTGCGAGTGGGCGTTCACCAGCCCCGGCAACAGCACCCCGGGGACGGCGACCACCTCGGCGCCCCCGGCGTCCGGGGCGTCGGCGGCCGGGCCGACCCAGGTGAGCACCCCGTCCTCGACGTCGACCGCGGCGTCGGGCACGACCGTGCCGGCGCGGTCCCCGACGACGACGGCCCGGGCGGTGAAGCGCTGCCGCATGGGTGGCGAACCTACCCCGCGGCTGTCCGGTGCCGTCCGGACCGCGCCGTTACCGTGGGGCGCATGTCCCTCCTCGCCGCCGCGGCCTCCTCCGACCAGGGCGGCATCACCGGCTTCCTGCTCGACCTGGTCGAACGGCTCGGCGCGGTGGGCGTCGGTTTCGCCATCCTGCTGGAGACGGTCATCCCGCCCATCCCCAGCGAGGCGGTGTTGGGCCTGGCCGGGGTGCTGATCAACGACGGCCGGCTGTCGATCGTGCCGGTGGTCCTCTTCGCCACCCTGGGGTCGATCCTCGGCGCGGTCTTCTTCTACTACGTCGGCCGGGCACTGGGCCCGCGCCGCTCGCACGCCTTCCTCGACCGGCTCCCGCTGGTCGAGACCGAGGACGTCGACAAGACCTTCGCCTGGTTCGAGCGGCACGGCCGCTCGGCGGTGTTCTTCGGCCGGATGGTGCCGATCGTGCGCAGCTTCATCTCCGTCCCCGCCGGGGTCGTACGGATGCCGTTCGGGCAGTTCGTCCTCTACTCCGCCGCCGGCAGCCTGATCTGGAACGGCGTGCTCATCGGTCTGGGCGTCGCGGCCGGCGACTTCGTGCAGGCCAACCTGAAGTACCTCGACTACGCCGTCGTCGCCGCGGTCGCGCTCGGCATCGGCTACCTGGTCCACAAGCGCTACCGCGACGTGCGCCGGCACCGACAGGCCCGCCGCGCCGGCACCGACGAGAGCAGGTCGGCATGAGCGCGCTGCGCCCCGAGGTCGTCGCCTTCGACGTCAACGAGACGCTGCTCGACCTGGGCCCGGTGCGCGCCGCGCTCGTCGAGCTCGGGCAGCCGGCCGACCTGCTGCCCGCCGTCTTCTCCCGCACCCTGCTCACCGGCTTCGCCGCCGCCACGGCGGGCACCTGGTGCCGGTTCCGCGAGGCGTTCGACGCGGCCCTCGCCCAGGCCACCGACCTGGGGGACGCCGACCGGTCACAGGTGGCCGACGCCTTCCTCGAGCTCGCCCCGCACCCCGACGTCGAGCCCGCGCTGCGCCGGCTCGTCGAGGCCGGCATCCGGGTGGTGACGCTGACCCACGGCGCCCCGGGCGTCGCCGAGGCCGGGCTGGAGCGCGGCGGGGTGAGCGCGCTGGTGGAGCGTTCGCTGTCCAGCGAGGTCATCCGGGCCTGGAAGCCGGCCCGCGAGGTGTACCTGTGGGCGGCCGGGGTCTGCGACGTCGAGCCGGCCCGACTGGCGCTGATCGCATCCCACGGCTGGGACGTCCACGGCGCGCTGCGGGCGGGCCTGACCGCCGCCTGGTTCCCGCGCTCCGAGCGCGCCTACCCGGCCGTCTACGACCCGGCCGCGCTGGTCGCCGGCGACCTGGCCGGCGCGGTCGACGCGCTGCTCGCGCTGCCGACCCCGTGAGGGAGGTCCCGACCCCCCTCGGCCCGGCACGGGTCACCACCACCGGACCCGCGGGCGCTGTCGTCGGCACGCTGGTGCTCGGCCACGGCGCGGGTGGGGGGACGGGGTCGGCCGACCTGGCCGCCGTCACGGCCGACGCCGCCGCGGCCGGCTGGCGGGTGCTCGGGGTCGAGCAGCCCTGGCGGGTGGCGGGTAAGCGGATCGCCCCGGCACCGCCCCGGTTGGACGAGGGCTGGACGGCGGTGCTCACCGTGCTGCGCGAGGAGGGCCGGCTCTCCGGCCCGCTGGTGTTCGGCGGCCGCAGCGCCGGCGCCCGGGTGGCCTGCCGGACGGCGGCCGCGCTCGGGGCCGACGGCGTGCTGTGCCTGGCGTTCCCGCTGCACCCGCCGGGCCGGCCCGAGCGCAGCCGCGCCGACGAGCTGACCGCCGTCGAGCTGCCCCTGGGCGTCGTGCAGGGCGAGCGGGACGCGTTCGGCCGCCCGGAGGAGCTCGCCGCGGTGCTGGCCGGGCGGCCCGGCGCCTCGCTCTACGCCGTCCCCGGCGACCACGCGCTCACCCGCAGCCCGGACGTCGTCGCCCTGGCCGCCGTCGACTGGCTGGGCGCGCTGAGAGGAGCGGTCACCGGCGCGGCCTGACGCCTCAGCGCGGCACCGCGGCGCCGCCGAGGTCCAGTCCGAGCCACGCGGCCAGGTCGGCGAGTTCGTCGCGGACCCCGCGGCGCTCGGCCGCGTCGAGCGGTACGTCCTCGTGGACGGCGTCCACCCGCAGGACGCCGCCCCGGCGGTCGGCCGTGGCGTCGACCTTCCCCACCAGCCGGTCGCCGGAGAGCACCGGCAGCGCGAAGTAGCCCCAGCGCCGGGCCGCCCGCGGTCGGTACGTCTCCAGCACGTACTCGAACCCGAACAGCTCGGCCAGGCGGGTGCGGTCGTGCACCAGGCGGTCGAACGGGGACAGCAGCGCCGTGCGGCCGGCGAAGGGCTGCCCGAGGAGGGCCGGGTCGACCCGCCAGGTCCCGGGGACGCCCTCGACGACCGCCTCCTCACCCGCCTCGCTGACGGGCTCCATCTCGTTGGGCGGGCCGGGGTGGCCGGCCCGGGCGATGCCGAGCGCCCGCAGCCTCCGTCCCTGGCGGATCCGGCGCGCCTCCTCCAGCGGCACGACCGGCGTGTCCGGTGGGTACACCCGGTCGGCGAGGTCCCACAGCCGCTGCTGCCCGCGGCGCCCGGCCACGGCGACCTCGCCGCGCAGCGCGAGGAGCTCGAGCATCTGGGTGACGTTGCGCGCGTTCGTCCAACCGGTCGACGCCCAGGGCACGACGCTGGTGTCCGGGATGTCGCGGGAGGTCAGGGGGCCGGCGTCGGCCAGGCGGGCGAGCACGTCCCGGCGGAAGGGCTCGTTGACCGCGAGCCACTGGCGCGGCTGCTCGCGGCCGGGCCACCGGGCCATGCCGGCGCGGTACAGGCGGAGGTCGGCCATCGGCCGCACCAGCGCGTTGAACTCCCACAGCGTCCGGTCCTGCTCGAGGGCCCGGCGCAGGTCCGCCGGTCGGTGGGCCCGGCCCAGGCGGCTCCAGGCGACGAGGTCCGCACTGGGCGCGACGGCGGCGGTGGGGTCGATCTGCAGCAGGGTGAGGTGCTGCACCACGGCGAGCAGGTCCGACGACCGCTCGGCATCGAGCAGTTGCGCCCGGACGGCGATCCGCCGTGCGTCGGTGGGGCTCAGCCGGTGGACGGTCACGGGCCGGCGACCGCTCGCGCCCTGCCGCCGGAGCAGGCAGGGCACGAGCGGGTCACGGTCAGCGGCGCCGGCGCCGCACGACCAGCGTGACGACCAGCAGCAGCGCCGCGGCACCGGCCAGCGGCGCGGCGTAGCGGGTCAGCGCCGCCCCGCCGGCCACCTCGAGCAGGTCGATCGGCTCGGGCTCGGCGTGCCTGGGACCCGCTGTCCCGGCGGCCGGGGTCGCCGGGGCCGCCGGGGCCGCCGGGGCCGCCGGGGCCGCCGGGGCCGTGGTGCTGACCGGCGGCGGGTTCGGGATGACGGCGGCCGGCACGGTGTCCGCAGCGGCCGGCGCAGCCGCCTCGTCCGCCTTGGCCGCAGCGGTCTTCTTGGCCGCCGCCGCGGTCTTGCGGGTCGTGGCCGCGACCGCGTTGTCCCCCGGCACCTGCTCGGCCGAGGCGGCGACCTCCTCGGCCGCACCGGCCACGGTGGCCGCGGCCTTCTTCGCCGGCGTCGCCTTCTCCGCGGGCGCCGGAGCGGCTGGCGCCGTCGCCCCCGCGTCGCCGGAGGCCAGCTGGGCGGCCAGCTTGTCGGCGAACTGGCCGAGCAGCTTGTTGCCGACGTCGGTCATGACGCCGCGGCCGAACTGGGCCGGGCGGCCGGTGATGTTCAGGTCGGTCAGGACGTCGACCCGCGTGGTGTCGCCCTCGGCCTTCAACTGGGCGGTGATGAGCGCGGCCGCGGTGCCGTTGCCGCGCTGGTCCTTGCCGCGGCCGTCGATGACCGCCTTGTGCGCGGCCTCGTCCTTCTCGATGAAGCTGGCCTTGCCCTGGTAGGTCAGGTTGATCGGGCCGAGCTTGACCTTGACCCGGCCGGTGAAGTCGTCACCGGTGACCGAGTCCAGGGCCGCGCCGGGCATGCACGGCGCGATCCGCTCGATGTCCAGCAGCACCCGCCAGGCTTCGTCGATCGGCACGGGGACGGTGAACGAGTTCTCCAACTGCACGGTGCTACCTCCACAGGTCACGGAGCTCGGCCGGTCCGCCCCCGGGTGAGGGCGGGCCGGCCGAGTCGGGTCGAGCGGGTTCCGGGGAGCGGTGGATCGACGCTACAGCCCCGCCGCCGCGGTCACCGCGCGACGAGTGAGCACCTGCGCCAGGTGCTCGCGGTAGTCCGCCTGGGCGTTGAGGTCGCTGCTCGGGGAGGTCCCCTCCGCGGCCGACCGCGCCGCCGCGGCGATCGTCTCGGGGCTGGCTGGGGCACCGGCCAGCGCGGCCTCCACCGCGGTGGCCCGCAGCGGCGTGCTGCCCATGTTGGTCAGCCCGATCCGGGCCTCGGCGATGCGCCCGTTCTCCCGCCGGACGACCGCGGCCACCGCCACGATCGACCACGCCTGCGCCACGCGGTTGAACTTCTCGTAGCGCATCCCCCACTCACCGGCCAGCTTGGGGATGCGGATCTCGACGAGCAGCTCCCCCTCCTCCACCGCGGTGGTCAGGTAGTCGACGAAGAACTCCGCCGCCGGCACCGTCCGCCGTCCCTGGAGGCCGGCGATGACGAACTCCGCGTCCAGCGCCAGGGCCACCGCCGGCAGGTCGCCGGCGGGGTCGGCGTGCACCAGGGCCCCGCCGAAGGTGCCGCGGGCGCGGACCTGCCGGTCGGCGACCGTCTCGGTCGCCTCGGCGATGAGCGGCGCGTACTGCTGCACCAGCGGGTCGATCATGACGTCGTGGTGCGTCGTCATGGCCCCGATGACGATGGCGTCGCCGTCGTCCCGGACGCCGCGCAGCTCGGCGACGCGAGCCAGGTCGACCACCGTCTCCGGCGCGGCCAGCCGCAGCCGCATGACCGGGATCAGCGACTGACCGCCGGCCAGGACCTTGACGTCGTCCCCGCCGTCGGCGATGGCCTGCAGTGCCTCGTCGACGGTCGTGGGGCGGGCGTACTCGAACGCAGCGGGGATCATGGCTCGACTCCTTCGTCGTCACCGGTCATGGCTCGACTCCCCTGTCGCCTCGGCGGGATCACTGGTCACCTCCGAGGGCGGACTGGGGGGTGGAGACGCCGGCGGTGGTCTCGGTCTGCGCCCCACCCCAGGCGTTGGTGCCGGCGGTGGCACGGTCTCCGCCGTCCCCGCCCTGGTGGATGGCCCGCCAGACCCGCTCAGGGGTCAGCGGCATCCGGATGTCGCGGACCCCCAGGTGCCGGACGGCGTCCAGCGCGGCGTTGACGACCGCGGGCGTGCTGGCGATGGTGCCGGCCTCCCCGACGCCCTTCGCGCCGATCGGGTTGCCCGGGGCCTCGTGCACCGTGTTGCCGGTGTCGAAGTGCGGCAGGTCGGCCGCCGAGGGGACCAGGTAGTCGACGAAGGTGCCGGTGGTGAGGTTGCCGTCGGCGTCGTACACGGCCTCCTCGAACATCGCCTGAGCGATGCCCTGCGCCAGCCCGCCGTGGATCTGCCCCTCGACGATCAGCGGGTTGACGATCGTCCCGACGTCGTCCACGCAGGCGTACTTGCGGATCTTCGCCATGCCGGTCTCGGTGTCGATCTCCATGGCGCAGAGGTGCGTGCCGTGGGGGAAGGAGAAGTTCTCCGGGTCAAAGGTCGCGTCCGCGTCGATCGAGGGCTCCATGCCCTCGGGGAAGTTGTGCGCCGCGAAGGTGGCCAGGGCGATCTCCTGGATGGAGACCTCCGAGCCGGGGGTGCCGCGGACGGAGAACGTCCCGCCGGAGAAGTCGAGGTCGTCCTCGCTGGCCTCGAGCAGGTGCGCGGCGACCCTGCGGGCCTTCGCCACGACCTTCTCGGCCGCGTTGACCACCGCCACCCCGCCGACCACCAGCGACCGGGAGCCGTAGGTGTCCAGGCCGCGCGGGGAGGACGAGGTGTCGCCGTGCAGCACCTCGACGTCCTCGAACGGCACGCCCAGCCGGTCGGCGACCAGCTGGCTCCACGCCGTCTCGTGGCCCTGCCCGTGGGGGGTGGAGCCGGTGACGACCTCGACCTTGCCGGTCGGCAGCATCCGGATGGCGGCGTGCTCCCAGCCGCCGGCGCCGTAGGACAGCGAGCCGAGCACCCGGGAGGGCGCCAGGCCGCACATCTCGGTGAAGGTGGAGACGCCGATGCCGAGCTGCACCGGGTCGTTCGACTCCCGGCGGCGGCGCTGCTCCTCGCGCAGCTCGTCGTAGCCGATGAGCTCCAGGGCCTGCTGGGTCGCGGTCTCGTAGTCGCCGCTGTCGTAGGTCATCCCGGCCACCGTGGTGAACGGGAACTCCTCGGCGCGGATCCAGTTCTTGCGGCGCAGCTCCAGCGGGTCCATGTCCAGCTCGACGGCGAGCTCGTCCATGATCCGCTCGACGGCGAAGGTGGCCTCGGGGCGGCCGGCGCCGCGGTAGGCGTCGGTCGGCGTCTTGTTGGTGAAGATGCCGTCGCACTCGAAGCGGTAGGCCGGGAACTTGTAGATGCCGTTGAACATGAAGGCACCGAGCACCGGGACGCCGGGGCTGACCAGGCGCAGGTAGGCGCCCATGTCGGCGAGGATCCGGCAGCGCAGGCCCTTGACGTTGCCCTCGCGGTCGGCGGCGATGTCGATGTACTGGATCTGGTCGCGGCCGTGGTGGGCCGTCATCAGCGACTCGCTGCGGGTCTCGGTCCACTTGACCGGCTTCCCGAGCCGACGGGCCACGAGCAGGCTGATGACCTCCTCCGGGGTCACCTGCAGCTTGCCGCCGAAGCCGCCTCCGACGTCGGGGGCGACGACCCGCAGCTTGTGCTCCGGGACCCCGGTGACCATCGCCAGCATGATCCGCAGGATGTGCGGCACCTGGGTCGAGGACCACATCGTGTAGTTGTCGCCCTGCGGCTGGACGACGACCGAGCGCGGCTCCATGAACGCCGGGATCAGCCGCTGCTGCACGAACCGGCGGCTGACCACGACCTCCGCGTCGGCGAAGGCCTGGTCGGTGTCCACACCGGTGCCGGCCTCCCCGCCGTCGAAGACGAAGTGGAAGCTGCGGTTGGACTCGAGGTGGTCGTGGGTCAGCTGGGCACCCTCGGCGACCGCCTGCTCCATGTCCAGCACCGCGGGCAGCAGGTCGTAGTCGACGTCCACCAGCTCGACGGCGTCCTGCGCGGCCGTCTTGCTGCGCGCCACGATCACCGCGACGGCCTCGCCGACGTGGTTCACCTCGTCGACCGCGATCGACGGGTGGCCGGGGTTGACCATGTCGGGGGTGACCGGCCAGGCGCACGGGATCGAGCCCTGCTCGTCGGCCACGTCGCGCCCGGTGAGGACGGCGATGACGCCCGGTGCCTCCTGGGCGGCGCTGACGTCGATCGAGCTGATCTTCCCGTGTGCCACGGGGCTGCGGACGACGGCCAGGTGCAGCATCCCGGGCAGCACCATGTTGTCGGTCCAGGTGGTCCGGCCGGTGATCAGCCGGGCGTCCTCCTTGCGGCGGCGGGCCTTGCCGACCTCGCGCTCCGGCGCCTCCGCGGGCCGGTCCTCGACCGCGGTCACTGCTGGGCCGCCACGTGGGGAGCGGCCGCGGTGTCGACCTCGGCCGGGGAGACGTGCCCGTTCCCGGACCCGCGCATCTCGCCGGCGGCCTGCTGCACCGCGCGGACGATGTTCTGGTAGCCGGTGCAGCGGCAGAGGTTGCCCTCGATGCCCTCGCGGACCTCGGTCTCGCTCGGGTCGGGGTTCTCCTTGAGCAGGTCCACCGAGGCCATGATCATCCCCGGCGTGCAGTAGCCGCACTGCAGGCCGTGCATCTCGTGGAACGCCTTCTGCACCGGGTGCAGGCTGCCCTGCGGCGCCAGCCCCTCGATGGTGGTCACCTCGACGCCGTCGGCCTGGACGGCCAGCACAGTGCAGGACTTCACGGCCGCGCCGTCGAGGTGGACGGTGCAGGCGCCGCAGTTGCTGGTGTCGCAACCGATGACGGTGCCGACCTTCCCCAACTGCTCCCTCAGGTAGTGCACCAGCAGGGTCCGGGGTTCGACGTCGTCGCTGTACGTCACCCCGTCCACCCGCACGTTGATCTGGGTCACCGATTCCTCCGCTCCTCTGCAGGGGTCGTGTGGCTCAGGACACAGCCGCACCTGCGCTGAAGTGTGTCGAGCAGCACGTGACTTAGGCCACGCTTACCTGAGGGCGCAGGACGATCCGCCGTCCGCGCAAGCGGGCCTATGGGCGCCTGGCGTCCGCACCTGCGGATCGATCGGCCCGCTGGCCGACGCAGCAGCGGTAGTCGGTCAACGTTGCAGCGGAGTTGCAGCCATTCCGGCGACGGGGGTTGCGGAGACCCGGGTGAGGGGGCCCCAGGAACGCGTAGTTAGGTGAGCCTCACCTAGTTGGAGGGAAGACCCATGTCCGTTGCCCCGTTCCTGCGCGGCGTCACCCTGCTCACCGCTACCGTCCTCGTCGCCGGCTGCGGCTCCGGCGACGACGGGTCCGCCGGGGAGTCCGCCGCCTCCAGCAGCTCCTCGGGCTCCGGTGGCGCCTTCCCCGTCACCGTCGAGACCGCCTTCGGGGACGTCGAGATCCCCGAGGAGCCCCAGCGGGTCGTGGCCCTGGGCTGGTCGGACGCCGAGACCGCGCTGGCGCTGGGTGTCCAGCCGGTGGGCGCCAGCGACTGGCTGGCCTTCGGCGGCGAGGGCGTGGGCCCGTGGGCCGAGGGGCTCTACGACGAGGCCCCGGAGATCGTCGAGACGCTCGAGCCGAGCCTCGAGGCGATCGCCGCGCTGCAGCCCGACCTCATCCTGGACACCCGCTCCCCCGCCACGCAGGACCGCTACGACGCCCTCAGCGCCATCGCCCCGACCGTCGGCCAGCCCGAGGGCGTCGGCCCGTACCTGACCACCTGGCAGCAGCAGCTGGACCTGGTCGGCCAGGCGCTGGCCCGCGAGGAGCAGGCCGAAGAGCTGCAGGCCGAGGTCGAACAGCAGTTCACCGAGGCCGCCGAGGCCCACCCGGAGTTCGCCGGCACCGAGGTCGCCGTCGGCGCCTACACCTCCGAGGGCTTCGGCGCCTACGTCCGCGGCGACACCCGCGTCGACTTCATGGAGACGCTGGGCTTCACCAACAAGCCGGCCATCCAGGACCTCGCCGGGGAGAGCTTCTTCGTCTCGATCAGCGAGGAGCAGGTGCCGCTGCTCGACGCGCCGCTGACCGTGGTCTTCCCGATCTTCGTCGAGGCGTCGCAGATCACCGACAACCCGCTGTGGCAGTCGCTGCCCGCGGTGCAGCAGGGCAACGCCCTGGTGCTGGACGACCAGACGCTGGTCAACGCCTTCTCCAGCGGCTCGGCGCTGGGCACCCGGTACGCGCTGGAGAACGCCGTCCCGGTGTTCGCCGAGACGCTCCAGCCCTGAGTCATCTGGCCGGTGCGGGCGCCGTCCGCACCGGCCCGGTCCGCAGCTCGCGGCGGCGCAGCACCGCCGAGGCGGTGAGCGCCACCACCCCGACCGCGGCCAGTGCGGCCCCGACGGCGGCCGGGGCGGTCCAGCCCAGGCCGGCCGCGATGACCACGCCGCCCAGCCAGGCGCCGAGGGCGTTCGCGGCGTTGAGCGCCGAGTGGTTGAGCGCGGCGCCCAGCATCTGCGCCTCGCCGGCGACCTCCATCAGCCGCAGCTGCAGGGTCACCACCAGCACCGACGCGGTGGCCGAGAGCAGGAAGAGGGTGGCCAGCAGCCCCGGCGCCCAGCCGGCGAGCAACGCCACCAGGGCCAGCAGCACGCCCATCGTTCCCATCGCCCCGACCAGCGAGCGGAACAGCGCGAGGTCGGCGAGCCGGCCGCCGAGCGCCGTCCCCAGGACGCCGCCGACGCCGAAGACCAGCAGCACCCACGGCACCGCCCCGCGGGGCAGGCCCGCCTCCTCCGTGGTGAGCGGCGAGACGTAGCTGTACACGGCGAACATGCCACCGAAGCCGACCGTGGCGACCAGCAGGGTCAGCAGCACCTGCGGACGGCGCAGCGCGGTGAGCTCGGTGGCGACGGTGACCTCGCCCCGGCCGGGCCAGGACGGTACGAACGCCAGCACCGCGAGCACGGTGGCCACCGCCAGGACGACGACCGCCCAGTAGGCCGCGCGCCAGCCCAGCGCCTGCCCGAGCCAGGTCGCTGCCGGGACGCCGGCCAGGTTGGCCACCGCCAGCCCGAGCATCACCGAGCTGACCGCCCGACCGCGGAGCTCCGCCCGCACCAGCGAGGCAGCCACCAGCGAGGCCACCCCGAAGTAGGCGCCGTGCGGCAGCCCGCTGACGAAGCGGGCGAGCAGCAGCGAGGAGTGCCCGCCGGCCAGCGCGCTACCGAGGTTGCCGAGCAGGAACGCGACCATGAGGCCGACCAGCAGGCCCCGTCGCGGCAGCCGCGCGCCGAGCGCGGCGATGACCGGCGCGCCCACCACGACCCCGAGCGCGTAGGCGGAGATGACGTGGCCGGCGGTGGGGATGTCGACGCCCACGCCCTCGGCGATCTCGGGCAGCACGCCCATCGTCACGAACTCGGTCGTGCCGATGGCGAAGCCGCCCAGGGCGAGGGCGACGACCGCGGCGACGACCCGCCGGGGGCTGAGCTGGGGGACGTCGGGCGGTGCGGTCACGTGGAAGAGGCAAGGCGGCCTGGTCCGGCCGCATTCCCCGGCTTCAGTGGAGGCGCAGCGGGCCGCGCGGCACCCGGCGCAGCCGGTGCAGGTGCGCGGCGACGGCCGGCCGGCTCGGGGCGCCCGGCGGCAGCGCCTCCAGGCAGGCGTGCCACACCACGGCGTCGTCCTGGGCCTCGGGCAGCCGGGTGTAGCGCAGCAGCAGCTCGGGACGGCGGGCGGCCAGCACGGCCTGCCGCAGCGCCCCGGACAGCCGGTCGCGGGCGGCGACCACACCGGGCGCGGACGAGCGGGGCAGCACGGCGCCGGGGTAGCGCTCCAGCGCGGGGCCGACGGCGCCGCGGGCGATCAGCCGGCGCACCTGGTCCAGGTCGGTCTCCAGCGGGCCGGTCAGCCGGTAGGGGCGCGAGCCGAGCAGCTGGGCGCCGACCAGCCGGCGCAGCCGGGACAGCTCGGCCCGCACGGTCACCGCGGCGGCGTCACCGGCGTGGCACTCCAGCGCCAGCTGCTCGGCGGTGCGCCCACCGCCGCCGGCCGCCGCCTCGGCGAGCAGGATCAGCAGCTCGGAGTGGCGCAGCGAGAGCTCCGCGGGGCCGGACGGCAGCTGCAGCCGCGCACGCTCGCGGCCGAGCACCTCCAGCCGCGGCACGGGACGGGCGACCGGGCGCGGCGCGGGGGCCGCCGGCCGGGCGGCGTCCTCCCGGTGCAGCCAGCGCAGCTCCGCCTCGACGGCGGCCACCGTGGCCCGCACGAGGGTGAGCACCTGCGGGCTGGCCACGTGGTCGCCGCCGGTGACGTCGATGGCGCCCAGCAGCACGCCGGTGACCGGGTGGTGCACCGGTGCGGCCGAGCAGCTCCAGGGCTGCACCGGACGGCGGTAGTGCTCGCTGCCGTAGATCTGCACGGCGTGGTCGAGGGCGAGCGCGGTGCCGGGGGCGTTGGTGCCGGCGACGTCCTCGGCCCACCGGGAGCCCTCGACGAAGTGCATCGCCTCGGCGCGCGCCCGCAGCCGGCGGTCGCCCTCGACCCAGAGCATCCGGCCGTCGGCGTCGGTGACCGCGACGATCATCCGGTCGGCCTCGGCGTCCTCGACCAGCAGCCGGCGGATGACCGGCAGCACCGGTGCCAGCGGGTGCGCCTCGCGGTAGGCCAGCAGCTCGTCGTCGAGCAGGTCGACCGGCGGCGCGGCGCCGTCGGGGTCGACACCGCCCGCGAGGCTGCGCCGCCAGGAGTCCCAGACGACGGCGCGCACCAGGTCCGGCGGGGTCGGGCCGGAGCGGGTGACGAGCGCCTCGTGGGCGGCGCGCAGCCGTCGGGTGTGCGCGGGGTCGGGGCGGCCCTCGGGCAGCGCGACCCACGGGTTCAGCGTCGTCACGTCGTCGTCCGCGGGCTCGGGTCCATCGTCCGCCCATCGTGACCGGTCTCACGCGATTCCACCAGGGAACCGGTGGTGCGCGACCTGTTCGGGGAGGGCACCATCGGCGCAGGCCCGGCGGGCAGCAGCGCCCGCGCGTCGCGGGCCTGCAGCGCGCCGGTCCAGAGGCCGGCGCCGTAGGCGAGGTCCTCGAGCCGCCGGCCGGCGGCGAAGCGCAGCAGGCCGACCCGCCGGCGGTGCGGCCACCAGGCGAGGACGGCGTCGGCGACGGCGGCCGCGGCGGCGAGCCGGCGGGCCCGGGGGGAGACCGCGGCCGCGGCCAGCGCGAGCGGCCAGTGGTGTCGGGTGACGCTGCGCGCCAGCGTCTTGCCCGCCGCGGCGCTGCCCCGGACGACGAGGACGGTGGCCAGCCCGACCGGCGGCCGCTGTCCGGGCCGGGCCAGGCGCGGCGCCAGGCGGGCGGTGGCGACGGCGAGCACCGCGGCGCAGGCCAGCGCACCGGAGCGGCGCCCGGTCAGCGCCAGCGCCCAGGCCGCCGCCGACCACGGCGAGAGCACCACGGGGGCGACGGCGGCGCCGTGCCGCGCGGCCAGCAGCGCCGCGCCGGTGCCGTAGAAGGCGCGCCGGCGCAGCCACTCCCCGGTCGCCGCGCGGTGCTCGTGGGCGACGGCGGCCGACGGCTCGTAGCGCACCCGCCAGCCGGCCGCGACCAGCCGCCACACCAGGTCGACGTCCTCGGCGACCCGCATCGACTCGTCGAAGCCGTCGCCGAGCGCGTCCCGTCGGGCCACCATCGCGGCGCTGGGCAGGTAGGACACCATCGTGCCCGGGGCGACCGGCGCCGGGTCCGGCCCCATGTCCAGCGCGCTCACCGTGGCCTCGTACGGCTCCACCCAGCCGCCGCCGTCCGCCGGGAGCGCGGTGATCCGGGGGGCCACCAGCGCCAGCCGCGGGTCGGCGGTGAGCCGCGCCAGCGGCCCGGACCAGCCCGGCAGCGGCACGCAGTCGGAGTCCACGAACGCCACGAGCGGGGTGGTCACCGCGCGCAGGCCGGCGTTGCGGGCGGCGGCCGGGCCGCGGGCGCTGGCGTGCCGCAGCACCCGCGCGCCGTGTCGGCCGGCGACGGCGGTCACCGCGGCCGGGTCGGCGGAGCCGTCGTCCACCACGAGCACGGGGACGGCGGCGGTGTCGGGGTCGGCGCGCAGCGCGGTGAGCAGCCGGTCGAGCTCGGTCGAGCGGTCCTTGACCGGGACGACGACGGTCAGCTCCCCCGCCGGGACCCCCTCCGGCTCGGGGTGGGCGAGGCCGGCGTCGAGCAGCCGGGCGGCGAGTGCGGCGGTGGTGGCGTCCCGCACGACGAGCCGGTCGGTGCGCAGCAGGTCGCGGGCACGGGGCTGGAGGCGCGCCAGCCGCAGCGGGGAGCCGCCGAGCAGCGTCGTCCCCCCGTCGCGGCGGCGGACGCGGGGGTCCAGGCGGACGGCGGTGCCGTCGGGGAGCCGGCCGGGCGGGGGTGCGGCGACCGAGAGCCCCCTGCTCATGCGTCGGCCAGGACCTCGGCGGTCGTGGTGACCTCGACCAGCGGGGCGTAGCAGCCGAGGATCCGCATGGTGTCGTCGTGCGCCTCGTCGTCCGCGCCGGCGCAGGCGTCCGAGACCACCCGGACCAGCACGCCGGCGTCCGCCGCGGGCAGCACGGTGGAGAGCACGCAGCAGTCGGTGGCCACGCCGGCGACCGTGACCGGCCCGTCGCCGACGAGCTCGGCGACCGCGGGGACCCACTTGCCGAAGGTCGGCGCGTCGACGACGGGGTGCCCGCCCGGGTCCTCGGAGAGCTGGAACAGCGGGATGGCGTGCGGCTGGGTGAAGTAGTCGTACTTGGCGTAGTAGTCGGCCCACGCGCCGGTCGGCTCGTCGGGGACGACGAAGCGGGTGAAGACGACGCGGTCGCCGAAGGCCTCGACCAGCGAGCGGATGCGCGGGCGGATCTCGTCGAAGCGCGGCGTCGTCCACGGCGAGGTCGGGTCGCGGAAGACCTCCTGGTAGTCGACGACGACCAGCCAGCCGGACGGGGACCCCATGGACCGGACCATAACCCCGGGCGGCCGGGCGCGTTCCGTCAGCCGCGCAGCCGGCCGGCGGGGTCGACGTCCCACGCGCGGACGGCGGCGGCCAGCCGCCCGGCCATCCCGGCGAGCAGCTCCGCGCCCTCCTCCGCCGACGCCCCGGCCGGGTCGCCGAGGACGCCGGTCAGGCTGACCGCGCGCACCCCCTCGGCGCGCAGCCGGGGCAGCAGCTCGGCGATCGGGGCGGTCTCCCCCGCCACCGCTCGGTCCTCGCGGACCCCGTCCGGTTCCACGTGCAACATGAGTGAGGTCTCGGTGCGCCCGGCGTGCGCGTCGGCGCCGGCGACGCCGCAGGGGAACCAGGCCACGTCGCGCCCCTCGGCCCGCAGCCGGGCGCCGGCCGTGCGCAGCGCGTCCAGGTTGCCGCCGTGGCCGTTGATCAGCACCAGCCGTCCGGCCCAGCGGCAGGCCGACCGGCCGTACTCGACGAGCAGCCCGGTCAGCGCCTCGGTGCCGATCGAGACGGTGCCGGGGAAGTCCTCGTGCTCGCCGCTGGCGCCGTAGGCGAGCGCGGGAGCGAGCAGGGCGCCGTCGAGGTCGTCGACGGCGGCCTCGGCGACGGCGCAGGCGACGGTGGTGTCGGTGGCCAGCGGCAGGTGGTGGCCGTGCTGCTCGACCGCGCCGAGCGGCACCAGCAGCAGCGGGCGCTCGGGCAGCTCGGGCCAGGTGGCGCCGGCGAGCCTCGTGCTGGGGACGGCGTCTGGCACCCGGGCAGGCTAGAGCGCCAGGCCCAGCCGGTCACCGTCCAGGGTGGCCGCGCCGGCCTTCCGCGGTGCGAGGCAGTCGCCGACCCGGTGCACCTCCAGCCCGCTGCCGCGCAGCGCGGTCCACAGCTCGTCGTCGGCGCGGGGCGGGGCGGCGACCACCACCCGGTCGACGGTGCGCTCCTCGACCGCGCCGGTCGGGTGGTGCAGCAGTCGCACGGTGCGGCCGTCGACGGCGGTGACCAGCCGTTCCGTCGTCCGCCGGATGCCCAGCGTCGCCGCCCGCCGCTCCCAGCCGGGCCGGTCGAGGGTGAGGCCGAGGTTCTGGCCGACGACCAGCGCCGCCGTCACCACCTCGACCGTGCAGCCGCGCGCGGCGAGCAGCTCGGCGACCGAGGTCGCCGCGGCGGCGCCGAGGTCGTCGACCACCAGGACGTCGCCGGCCGGGTCGGCCGCGCCGGTGAGCACGTCCCGGACGTCGACCACCCGGTCGCTGCGGGCTGCCCAGTCCGGCCGCACGGGGCGGGCGCCGGTGGCGAGGACGACGACGTCCGGGGCCTCGGCCCGCACGCGCTCCGCGGTGGCGCGCACCCCGGTGCGGACCACCACGCCCGCCCGCGCGCACTCGGCGGCGAGGTCGTCGACCAGCGGGCGCAGCCCGTCGCGGCCGGGGGCGGACGCCGCGACGCGGATCGCGCCGCCGGTGCGGTCGGCCTGCTCCCAGACGGTGATCGCGTGCCCGCGGGCGGCGGCGGTGGCGGCGGCGCGCAGCCCGGCCGGGCCGCCCCCCACGACGAGCACCCGGCGGCGTCGCCCGGGCACCGGCAGCGGCGCCTCGCGTCCGGCCCGCGGGTTGGTCACGCAGCCCAGCGACCGGTTCAGGCCCACCCGGCCGACGCACTCCTGGTTGCAACCCAGGCAGCGGCGGACCTCGCCGTCCCGCCCGGTCAGCGCCTTGGTGGCGAACTCGGGGTCGGCGATCTGCGCGCGGACGGCGCCGACCAGGTCGCAGTCGCCGTCGGCCAGGGCACGCTCGGCCTGCGCCGGGGTGAGGAAGCGGCCGACGCCGATCACCGGCACGTCGACCGCGGCGCGGATGGCCGCGGAGAGGTAGCGGGCGTAGCCGGGTGGCGTGGTCATCGGCGGGACGACGCGGTCCAGGGTCGCCGTGGCGACGCCGACGGTGGTGCTCACGTGGTCGACCAGGCCGCGGGCGGCGAGCAGCCGCGCGGTGGCGACGGCCTCGGCGAGCGTCGTGCCGCCGTCGCGGCCCTCCTCGTCGGCCAGCCGGACGCCGAGGGCGCGGGCGGGGCCCAGCGCCTCCCGGACGGCGGTGAGCACCTCGACGAGGAAGCGGGCGCGGTTCTCCAGCGGGCCGCCGTAGGCGTCGGTGCGCCGGTTGGTGGCGCGGGAGAGGAACTGGCGGGCCAGCGAGGACTGCGAGGCCTGCACCTCCACGCCGTCGAACCCGGCGGCGGCGCAGCGGGCGGCGACGTCGGCGTACCCGGCGACCAGCCGCGCCAGGTCGGCCGTCGTCGCCTCGCGGGGCACCTCGCGGAACAGCGGGTCGGGCACCGGGGACGGCGCGCGGACTGGCGTGCGGGTGTGCAGCGAGTCGGACTGGCCGCCGTTGTGGTTGACCTGGGCGAACACCGGCACGCCGTGCGCGTGGACGGCGTCGGCGACGAGCCGCATGCCGGGCAGCGCGTCGGGGTCGTGCCCGCGGACGAGTTTCTCGTAGGGCCGGTCGTCAGGGTCGGTGGAGACCTCCTCGGTGATGACCAGCCCGGCGCCGCCGGCCGCCCGGGCGGCGTAGTAGGCGGCGTGCCGCTCGGTGAACCGGCCGTCGACGGCGTAGTTGGTCAGGTGGGCGGGGAACACGACACGGTTGGGCAGCGTCACCGGTCCGACCCGCAGCGGCGCGGCGAGGTGTCGCATGCATCCCCTCCTCCGCCGGGCCGACGGCCCGGACGGTAGAGACTCGCAGGCATGGCCCCTCGACGCTGCCCCTGCGGGACCGGCCTGCCCTACGCCGAGTGCTGCGGCCGGCTGCACGACGGCACCGCGACGGCGGCGACCGCGGAGCAGCTGATGCGCTCGCGGTACAGCGCCTTCGCCGTCGGCGACCCCGCCCACCTGCTCGCCACCTGGCACCCCTCGACCCGCCCACCGTCGCTGGAGCTCGACCCGACCGTGCGCTGGACCGGCCTCGACGTGCTCGCCACGACCGACGGCGGGCTGCTCGCGATCGAGGGCACGGTGGAGTTCCGGGCCTGGTACCGGCACGAGGGCGAGACCGGCAGCCAGCACGAGGTCAGCCGTTTCGTCCGCGTGGACGGCCGCTGGACCTACCTCGACGGACGGTGAGGGGCCGCGGGTGCTCTCCCCCTGTCTCCTATACACGTCGGACGCTGCCGACGACTCTTTACGTGTAAGTCTACACGGTCGTCGGTGCACTAACAAAAAACGACAAAGACCATGCATGCAACACAAAAA
>NZ_NVPT01000240.1 GCF_002802985.1 Geodermatophilus chilensis
GATGCGCTCCCCGTCATTCCAGGAGAACCCCTCATGACCACGCTCATCACCCCTGCCACCACCACGTCTCCGGCCACGGCCACGGACTGGGCGCCGTTCCGGGTCCTGCTCGAGACCCAGCGAGCCGACTGCGTGCGCCAGCGGGAGTTCGCCCTGGCCGAGTCGGCCACCTCGATGCCGGACCCGGTTGCGGTCAACCGCGCGGCCAGCCACCTGCGCAGGATCGAGGAGATCGACGCGGCGCTGGAGCGGATCGCCGCCGGCACCTACGGCGTGTGCACCTACTGCGGAAGCGCCATCCCGACCGAGCGGCTGGAGCTGCGGCCGTTTGCGGTCGGCTGCGTCTCCTGCCAGCAGGCGCGCTGAGCGGTCCGCGCCGCGGCCGCGCATCCCGGCGCGGCCCGCCCCCCAGCCATCCACCTGCCGGGCATCCACCGGTCCGACCACCGCGTCTGACCGGTGGATGCGCACATCCTGTGCCGATCGCTGCCCGGTCGAACCCGTCCCGGCGACACGACCGTCGGGGGAAGGAGCGGGCATGTCCTCGTCCCATCAGCACGGTCCGAAGTTCGTGGCCGGCTCGCCGCGGCAGGTCGCCGTCGTCGGCGGCGGCATGGTCGGCCTGGCCACCGCCTGGTTCCTGCAGGAGGCCGGCGTGCAGATCACCGTCTACGAGCGTGACTCCGTGGGCGCCGGCGCCTCTTGGGGCAACGCCGGCTGGCTCACCCCGGCGCTGACCGTGCCGTTGCCCGAGCCGGCGGTGCTGCGCTACGGGCTGCGGGCGGTGTTCAGTCCCCGGTCACCGGTGTACGTGCCGCTGCGCGCCGACGCCACGCTGCTGCGCTTCCTCACCGGGTTTGTCGGGCACAGCACCGCGCGGCGGTGGCGGGCCGGGATGGCCGCCTACGGGCCGCTGAACGAGCGGGCGCTGGAGGCCTTCGACGTCCTCGCCGCCGCCGGGGTGCCCGCGGTCACCCACCCGGCGCGGCCGTTCCTGGCGTGCTTCCGCCGCGAGCGCGAGACCGAGCGGCTGTGCGCCGAGCTGGAGGCCATCCGCGACGCCGGCCAGGACGTTCGCGGTCATCCGATCACCGGCTGGCGGGCGCGGGCGATGGAGCCGGCGCTCACCGACCAGGTGGGTGCGGCGGTGCAGATCTCCGGCCAGCGGTACCTGCACCCACCGGAGTTCGTGCGGTCCCTGGCCCTAGCGGTCCGCTCCCGCGGCGGTGAACTGGTCGAGGGCGTCGGCGTGGTCGACCTGCAGCACGCCGGCGACGGGATCAGCGTCGTCACCAGCACCGGTGAGCGGCAGCGGCACGACGCGGTCGTCCTCGCCACCGGCGCGGAGCTGGGTCGGCTGGCCGGCCGGTTCGGCGTGCGACAGCCGGTGCAGGCCGGGCGCGGCTACAGCTTCAGCGTGCCGGTGGAGCGGATGCCCTGCGGCCCGCTGTACTTCCCGGCCCAGCGCGTGGCCTGCACGCCGCTGGGCGGGCGGCTGCGGGTGGCCGGGATGATGGAGTTCCGCCGCCACGGCGCTCCGCTCGACCCGCGCCGCATCACCGCGATCGTCGACGCCGTTCGCCCGTTCCTGACCGGGGTCGACCTCGACGACCGGCGCAACGAGTGGGTCGGCTCCCGCCCGTGTACTCCCGACGGGCTGCCGCTGGCCGGCGTCACCGCCTCCCCGCGGGTGTTCGTCGCCGGCGGCCACGGCATGTGGGGCATCGCGCTCGGCCCGATCACCGGGCAGCTGATCGCCCAGGCCGTGCTCAAGGGCGAGGCCTCACCGGAGCTGGCCCCGTTCGACCCCCTGCGCTGACCTACCCCGCACTCCCACCCGCCGGCGGACACCGCCACCTCCTCGGACCGCCGGCGGGTGGGTCCCTTCCCGCCCTGGAGCTCCTTCGTGCTGCACACCCCCGCCCACCGGTCCATTCCCGATCCCGGACGACTGCTGTCGGTTCGCACAGTGCCCGACCCCCGCCCCGGCCGGGTGGTCGTCGAGGTCGTCGGCGAGGTCGTCGGCGAGGTCGACACCTCCACCGCGCCCGCACTGGAGGTCTGCCTCACCTCGCAGGCCCGCCAGCCCGGCGTCCGGGAGCTCGTCGTCTACCTGGGTCAGGTCACGTTCCTCGGCGCCGCCGGGGTCACCGTGCTGGCCCAGGCGCACCGCCGCTGCCGGATGCGCGGCGCCCGGCTGGTCATCCGCACCGGCGGCCGTCGGTGCGTGCTGCGTCCGCTGCAGCTGGTCGGGCTGGCCGACCTGGTCGCCGTCGACCCGGCCGATGCCGAACGCCCGCAGCCGCGGGGGCCGCGGACCCCACGGCGGCCGCGGACGACGCCGCGCCGCCCCTCGGCGCGGCGTCCCCGCCGGGTGTGCCGGTGAGCGGTGCCGCGCGGCCGCCGCTGCCGATGCGCGCCGCGGCGGCGGCCTACCGGTTCCGGGAGAGCCTGTTCGCGCTGCCGGCGCTGCTCGTGGTCGCCGGCATCGCCGTGGCCGAGGCCGCCGGGGCGGTCGACCGGGCCGTGGGCGCGCGGGTCGTGCCGGTGACGTTGACGATGTCCAGCAGCACCGCCACCTGGCTGCTGAGCACCGTGGCTGGCACGACCATCACCACCGCCGGGGTGGTGTTCTCCCTGACGGTGGTCAGCCTGCAGCTGGCCAGCAGCCAGTTCAGCCCTCGGGTGATGCGCTCGTTCATCCGCGACCGCCTCAGCCAGGTCGTCATCGGCCACCGGTGGGCGCCAGCAGCCGCGGATGCGACCGCAGGGAACCGTGCGCTGAACGGCCACCGCACGGCCGGTGCGGCATGATCGAGGCCGTCTCCGCTGGCCAGCTGGGCCTTGCCGCGATGGTCGCCGTCGTCGCTGGGGCGATCAACTCCATCGCCGGCGGTGGGTCGCTGGTGCTGTTCCCGACGCTGGTGGGCCTGGGCCTGCCGACGGTGGCCGCCAATGTCACCAACTCGGTCAGTCAGTGGCCTGGCTACCTCGGCGGGGTCGTCGGTTTCCGGTCGGCTCTGGCCGGTCAGGGCCGCCGCATCCTGGCATTGTCGGGACTGGCGCTTGCCGGCGGCGCGGCCGGCAGTGTGCTGCTGCTCACCACACCATCCGACGCCTTCGACCTCGTTGTTCCGGTCCTGGTGCTGCTGGCCAGTCTGCTGCTTGCAGTGCAGCCGCTACTGGCCCGGCGGCTGTCGCGGAGCCCAGCGGGAACGGCGGGACGGGACCCGGTGTGGCTTTCGGTCGCCGTGTTCACCGGCTGCGTCTACGGCGGCTACTTCGGTGGAGCGCTGGGCGTGATCCTCGTCGGCGTGCTCGGCCTCGGGCTCGGAGAGCTGCACCTGGCCAACGCGATCAAGACCGTCCTGTCCCTGGTCACCGCCACCGTCGCGGCCGTCGTGTTCGGCCTCTTCGGGCCGGTGTCATGGACCTACCTGGCGGTGTGCGCGCCGGCCAGCCTGCTCGGCGGCGTGGTCGGCGCCAGGATCGCCACGCGCCTTCCCGCCACGCCGCTACGGGTGTTCATCGTCGCCTTCGGCGTCGCCGTATCGGCCTTCCTGTTCCTCCGTGGCTGACCGCCCACTGCTGCTGGACACCCGGGCTGGAGCAGGCGGTGGGCGCCTACGTCACCAGGCGGCGGGCCGGCAGTTCCAGGCAGTGCCGGGCGGTGATCAGGCCCAGCAGCCGATCGTCGTCGTCGACCACCGGAACCGCGTCGGTGTGTGCGAGCAGCATGGTCCGGGCCACCCTCGCCAGGTCGTCCCCGGCACGTACCTGCGGCCGCGGTCGTCCGTGCGCCAGCCGACGCAGCGGGATGCACGCTGAACGGGCCGGGTGGCCAGGCCAGTGCGAGCTCGCGGTCGTCGAGCACGCCGACCGGGTGCAGCCGATGGTCCACGACGACCAGGTACCGCTTGTCCGGTCCCCGTAGCCGCCCCCAAGCGCTCCACAGGGAGGTGTACTGATCGGCGGTGGGTGGCCGCGGGGTCATCACGTGCGCCGCGGTCGGGGCACCGCAACCCCGGCCGTGGACAACCAGAGCAGGCCGCTGCTCGTGATCGTCGAGCACGGCCACCTCCTTGCCGACTCGGACCATCCCCGCCGCCGGACTACTCAGATGCGGGCCTGTCCGGTCAGATGAGGCACGCTGGCGTTGCCGGTCACCGGCAACCAACGACTGCGCGTCACCAGGCCCGCTTTCTGGCCGCGACAGGACGAAGGGAGCGCACATGCCCCGCGACGCCGCACGTCCGCCCACCGGCCGACCGGCCGCGGCGTCGGAGGAGTGGCTCGACTCGGTCGGGGACTCTGCCGCGGCCGCCGTCCAGGCGCCGACGGAGCTACTCGGGGAGTACCTGCCGCTGCTGGCCGACGCGGCCATCCACGGGCGTCGCGCCGAGGCCTGGGAGCTCGACGCGGTCCGCGAACTCGGCCGGAGCGCGGCCGCGCAGGGCGTCGGCGCGCGGCGCGCTGTGGACCTGTACCTGTCCGCGGCGTGGCGGCTGTGGCGGGAACTGCCGGTCGTCGCGCGCTCCAGTGATCCGGAGAAGGTCCGCGCCGCCGCCGAGGCGGTGCTCCGGGTCCTCGACGACGCCGTCGGCGTGCTCGTCGACGGCCACCAGGCCGAACGCCGGGAGATGATCCGCCGCGAGGAGGCCGTGCGAGCCCAGTTCGTCGACGATCTGCTCCGCGGTGACGCCGACGTCTCCCGGATGGTGGAGCGTGCCGAGCTGTTCGGCATCGACCTGGGCAAGCCGCACCACGTCGCGCTGGTGGCCCCGCGCCACCCCGACGGCGCGGTCGACCGGGCGGCCACCGCCCTGGAGCGGGCGGTCGTCGACCGGTTCGGGGACCGGGAGGTGCTGGTCGCGATGAAGGACGGTCGCATCGTCGTCCTCGTCCCCAGTGCCGCCGCACCCGCGGGCGCTGCCGCGCGCGGCGGTGACATCGGCGGGCTCCTGCAGCAGGACCTGCGGCGGCTGCGGATCGCCGGTCGGTGGCGAGTGGCCGCAGGGCGGGCGTTCCCCGGGGTCTGGGGTGTGCCGCGCAGCTACGAGGAGGCTCGCGAGGCCCTGGCCCTCGCCGATCGGCTGGGCTCCGACGCCGATGTAGTGCACGCCCGGGACCTGCTGGTGTACCGGGTGCTCGGCCGCGACCAAGCGGCGATCGTGGACCTGGTCCGCGACGTGCTCGGCCCGCTGCAGCAGGGTCGCGGCGGCGCCGCAGTGCTGCTGGAGACCTTGCAGGCGTACTTCGACGCCGGCGATGTCGCCACCGAGGCCGCGCGGCGGCTACACGTCTCCGTCCGCACCGTGACCTACCGGCTGGCCCGGGTCGCCGAGCTGACCGGGTACCGCGTGTCCCAGCCCGATCAGCGGTTCCCGCTCCACGCGGCCGTGCTCGGCGCGCGTCTGCTCGACTGGCCTGCGCGGCCACTCCCAGCCGAGCCCTGACAGGGCGGGACGCTGGAGCGGGGGCGGTCGCGGTGTGGAGAGACGCAGGAGGTGGGCGGCCGTCCCTCGTGGGGTCGTGCACAAGCGGTGGCCTGAGGGACAGTGACCAGGCCCCCGTCCCCCGTTGGAGAGGCATGCCGTGCCCGAGACCCACCGTCGCCCCATTCCGCCGGTTCAGTCCGTGGAGGACCACGACCGCCACTACCTCGACCTCGCGGTCGAGCAGGCCCGGATCGGCTGGGACGAGGGCGGCGTCCCGATCGGCGCGGTGCTGGTGCACGAGGGCGAGGTGCTGGCCGTGGGGCGCAACCGCCGGGTCCAGATGGGCAGCGCCATCCGCCACGGGGAGACCGACTGCATCGAGCGCGCGGGTCGGTTGCCGGCGTCGGTGTACCGCCGGAGCGTTCTCTACACGACGCTCTCGCCCTGCTACATGTGCGCCGGGACGGCGCTGCTGTACGAGATCCCCCGGATCGTGATCGGCGAGAACCGGACCTTCCAGCAGTCCGAGGAACTGCTGCGCTCGCGCGGGGTGCAG
>NZ_NVPT01000241.1 GCF_002802985.1 Geodermatophilus chilensis
CCTCGCCCCCGGCCTCCGGCGGGCGCAGCAGCGTCTTGGACGGGATGCAGGCCCAGTAGGCGCACTCCCCGCCGAGCAGCTCCCGCTCGACGATCCCGACCCGCTTACCGGACTTCAGCAGCTGGCCGGCGGCGACCTCACCGCCCGGGCCCATCCCGATGACGATCACGTCAAACCGATCGGCCATGGAGGTCCTCCTGTCATCGTGCGGGTGTGGGTCGTCGTGCCGTTGGTCGTTCTGGTCATGCCAGGGCGCCTGCTCCCAGCCGGACCCGGTCCGGGAACCAGGTCCGAGGCCCCGGACGCCGTTCCGGATTAGGAGGCGTCGGGTGGTGCGGTCACGGGTTTCGCCCCGGCCTGCGGCGGCGCCCTTTGCGTGCCGGACACGCCGCCCGGGTGAACATGGCTCTCTGTCCGGTGTCCAGTCGTCGCCAATCCGATACGCAGATCGACCGGCAGTTGCGTCGGGCAGGCCAGTGATGCCCGGTGACGGGCAGGCCGTTACAACCTGGCGTTCGGGCCGAGGACGCGGTCGAAGATCGCTCCGGTCGCGGCGATCACCACCGCCTTGTCGAGGACGTCGATGGTGGCCTCCTTGCGCGACCAGGTCCACGGCTTGTCGAGTCCGAGCGCCGTGATCATGACCAGGTCCTGGGTGTAGATCGCGCCGAACGTCGCCGCTGCGCCTCGCGGACCGCGGAGGCCCTTGTGAGCAGCGACGCCGTAGGCGGCGCCCCACATGGCACCCAGAGCGGTGTGGACCGCGTAGTTCAGCCGCTTCTTCCCCGCCTCGGTGCTGGGGTTGACGGGCAGCAGCTTCTGGGCCAGTTCCGCCGGACCGTAGCTGTCCTCACGCTCCGAGATCGGCATCTCGACGAACTTCTGGAACGCGGTCATGACGACGCTGCCGGCCACACCGGCCAACGCGCCCCGACCGACGTTCACCGCGAGAGAGGGGCGTGTGGTTGCACGTTTGACGATCGACATGGCGCTGACCTACCCCACCGGATGGGCCTCAAGCCTCCCGGGCAGAGCAGGGGCACCAGCGCTGATTGCGCGGAGAGATCACTCACCTGGTCGGTCCCGCTCGTCCGGTGTCCGTACGGGGTAATCGGGCGGGCATGAGTCTCACCACGGGCAGCGGGCCGTTCGGCCAGCGCCCCGCCGGCAGGTTCAACTTCGACCCGCACGCTCCGGACCACGTGCTCTACCTGGAGTGTTCCCCGCGCCGGGTACGGGTGCTGCTCGGCGAAGCGACGGTCGCCGACAGCGACGAGATCCGGCTGCTGCACCCGCCCGGGCGCACGCCGACCTACCTGTTCCCACGGGAGCACGTGCGTACCGAGCTCTTCGAGCCCAGCGAGCGGCGGAAGTCCGACCCGGGAATGGGCGAGCGCACCTACTGGAGCCTGCGGGCCGGCGAGCACCACGCGCCGGACGCCGCCTACTCCTGGGAGCAGCCCCCGGACAGTGCGGCGGCGATCGCGGGACGGGTCGCCTTCGACTGGGACTCGGTCAGGGTCTTCGAGGAGGACGAGGAGGTCTTCGTCCACCCGCGCGACCCCTACACCCGCATCGACGTGCTCCGCAGCTCCCGGAACGTCCGCGTGACGGTCGGCGGCACGGTCGTCGCCGAGTCGGCCCGACCGCGGATGCTGCTGGAGAGCGGGCTGCCGGTGCGGTGGTACCTGCCGCGCGAGGACGTGCGGACGGATCTGCTCGAGCCGAGTTACACAACGACCCGGTGCCCGTACAAGGGGATCGCGCACTACTGGTCGCTGCGGGTGGGCGATCGGTACGACAAGGACCTGGTGTGGACCTACCCGGAGCCGTTCCACGACGCCGAGGCCGTCCGCGGACTCCTGTGCTTCCCCCAGGACCGGGTCGAGCTCGAGGTCACCAGCGGGAGTTGAGGCCCACGGCGCTCGACGTGCTCGCCGCCGGGCCCGGCTGGGTCCCGGGAACCGCGGGCGCTGATCGGCCGGACCGCGCCGGTCGGATCTGCCGGTCAGCGCCCGTCGTTCCCCGGCGACAGCGCCCCAGCCCGCTCTCCCGCCGAAGCGGCGAGCCGGCCACCGTAGACGCCGCCTGGCCGGGATCGAGGTGGCGCAGGAGCTACGCGACACCGACCACGGCTCCCACGGGTTCGGCGTCCGGGACGCCGACGGCGACCCCTGGACGGTCAGCACCTACCGCGGCGCCGGACCGGGCGGCGGCGAGGCGCGGGACACCAGCCACGCCAGCGCCACCTGCCACAGCACGAAGCAGCCGAGCACACCGAGCCACCCGGCCGGCGGGATCCCGACCAGCACCGGGCGCGGGACCACGGCGACCGAGCACAGTACCAGGACGCCGGCCAGCCACACGGCCAGCGCCGTCCAGCGGTAGCGTGGCGCCCGGCTGGGGCGGACGGCGACGCCCAGGGCCGACAGGTCCTCGGGCGGGTGCCGGCGCAGCATCCGCCGCCGCGACCGGTAGACGAGCACCCCGGGGTAGCAGTCGGCCAGCAGCCGCTCGCACCGGCGGCGACGGCGCCGGGAGAGGCGCGCGCGGCGCGGGAGGCTGACGGCCTGGACGCGGGCCGCGGCGGCGCGGAAGCCTGTGTCGCCCAGGACGATCCGGCCGCGGGCGGCGACCACCGCGGTCACGTCGCCCCAGCCGGTCCCCAGGCCGGTGTGGCTGGGGTGGTACCAGCCGTAGAGGCCACAGCCACAGCCGCGCGCCGGCGGCCGGTGCTCCTCGTCCACGACGCAGCGGGCGTGCTCGACCGGCCAGCGCCACGGGCCGGCGCCGACGTGCACCGGCGGGCGCAGGCCGTCCTCGGCCAGCCAGAAGCGGCGGTAGCCCCGCAGCTCGCCCGCGACCAGCGCCGGCGGGTCCGCGCCGGGATCGGCCGGACCGGTCACGCCGGGGCGGGTGCAGCCGGTGTCGGCGCGGGCGCCGGACTCGGTCCGGCCGGGGCCGGCTCGGCCAGCGGCTCGCACTCGATCTCCCGGCGCTCGGGGCCGATGTCGCCGGCCACGCAGGGCTCGGCGGCCGGGACCGTCCGGGGGCGGTGCGGTGCGGTCAACGTGTCCATCTGCGGCTCCTCGCCGGGCGACCCGTGCCCCCAGTGAAGCACCGGCCGCGCCCACCGGGGAGGCCTTGACGGCACGGGCCGACGGGTCCGGCGCCGGGACGGTGTGTGCGGATGCGCAGTCCTCCTCGGGAGACCGGCGCATCCGCGCACACCGTCACCGGGTCGAGCGCGCGCCGACCCGCTCCTCGTCGGCGTCCGGCGCCGGGCGGCTGAGCGTGCCCCAGAGCCAGCCCGAGGGCACCCGGCGACCGCTGACCACGTACTCGCGGACGGCGTCGACGACGAGGGTGATCTCCAGCGCCCGCCGGGCGGCCGGCCAGCCGGCCAGCAGCAGCTCGTCCCCGGGTGCCAGGACGCAGTCGGGGTCCGGCGCCAGGGCGGCATCGTCCCGCCGGAGCAGGAGCAGCGGCACCGCGTGGAGGGGCTCGCCGCGGTCCTCCGGGTTGCGCAGCAGGTCCCCCAGCCGCGCCTGCCCGGAGGCCAGCCAGGGCATCAGGGCGGGCGCCTCCCGCTCGTTGAGCCGCACCTTCCACAGCGCCTGCAGGTGCTGCCCGCACACGTCGGTGAGCCGGTCGACCAGGTCCGCGGCCCAGGCGTCCCCGAGCGCCGGCATCTCACGCAGGAAGCGCCAGAGCAGCGGCGTCGAGAGCTGCGCGTACACCTCGTGCGCGACCTCCTCGGTCGGGACGAGCAGCGCGTCGAGCTCCATCGCGGCGAACAGCGGCGCGCTCGACGGCCGATTCTGGCGAGCGGCGAGGAACAGGGCCGGGTTCGTCCGGCGTGCGGTCTCCACCAGCGAGAGGTTCGTGATGTCGTTGTCCGTGCCGGCGACGAAACCCACGGCCTCCTCGAGCCCCACCGCCGCCAGCACACCGGACTCGTAGCCGCCGGCCACGACGACGTCGTCCACGTCGTCGTGCGGGCTCGGGTCGATGACGGTCACGTCGATGCCCTCGGCCCGCAGGTCGGCGGTGAGCTCCCGGCCGAGCCGGCCGTACCCGCAGATCACCCAGCGGCCGCTGCGCGGCGGCGCGCCCCGCGCGGGCAGCGCGGCCCCGGGCCCGCTCTCCAGCCAGGTCAGCAGCTGGTAGGACGCCGGCGCCCGCAGCGCCAGCCGCACGTGGTCACCGAACAGGTCGAAGGGGTTGACCACGCTGGGCGCGCCGAACACCCGCATCCGCTCGGCGATGACGTGGGTCGTCGCGCGCGCGATCACGCGGAGGTCGGGGCGCAGCAGGGCGGTCGTCATGACGACGGCGAGGTTGGCCTCGTCGTCGTCGGTGAGCGCCACGACCGCCTCGCAGCAGGGGTGGTCGAGGCCCGCGACCCCGAGGTGCCCGGGGTCCCGGGCGTCGGCGGCCAGCCCGGGGACGTCGCCGTGGTACGACTCGAGCTCCAGCTCGTCGATCCGCTCCGCGTCCCGGTCGAGGACGACGACCCGGCGGCCGAGGGCGTCCATCGAGTGTCCGAGCAGCTCACCGGCGCGGCCGTAGCCGGCGATCAGGACGAACGGCTCGGACAGCCGGGCGACCTTGCGGGTGAAGCGCTGCAGCGCCAGCGCCGAGCGGAACGCCCGGTCCTGCACCAGGCCGAGCAGCGAGCCGATCGCGTAGGCCCAGCCGACCACCGTGAGGTAGATCGAGATGGTCAGCCACATCCGCTGGTTGTAGGTGAACGGGTACGGGATCTCGCCGAAGCCGATCGTCGTCGCGGTGTAGCTCATGACGTAGATGGCGTCGAAGAACCCCATGTCCCAGGGCCGCCCCTCGGCGTCCTGACCGGGGATGAGGGCCAGGCCCAGCACGCTGATCGAGAAGATGACGATCAGCACGATCAGCGGCGCCCGCATGCGTCGCAGGATCAGGAAGATCGTCGCGGAGGCCCGGTTGGCCGACGCTGCGGCCGCCAGCAACCGGGCGCGACGGGCCCGCCGCTCCTCCTCCTCGCGCCGGTTCCGGTGCGCCCAGAACGTCAGCAGGGGGTTGCTCATGGCGGCCTCCCGGTCACCCGCGGTGGAAGGACACCGTCTCCACGACCAGCAGGACGACCGAGACGAGGTTGGCCAGCAGCGCGCCGCCGGAGAGCGACACGATGCTCGCCATCGTGCCGGGGGTGAGGCCTGCGGTGGAGACGTAGACGGCATAGCCGAAGACGAGCGCGGCGCTGATGAGCTGGAGGTCGGCGACCAGGCTGGTGGCCAGGTGCACCGCCCCGATCTGCGTACGGTCGCCGAACTTCAGCACGGTGGCGATCAGGTTGACGACGACCGCCGCGAACAGCTCGAAGCGGTTGTGCAGCACCGGGTCGTCGATGTCACCGATGAAGAACCCGAAGTTCAGCGTCGCGGCGAGCAGGACGAAGAACCCGAAGACGACCTTCTCCAGGTTCACGCCGTCTCCCGCCCGCTGCCCCGCGCACCCCGGGGGTCGGCCCACAGCATCGCTGCTGCGGTCCTCCCGCGCTACGGGCGCCGCAGCAGCGGCATCACGACGCGGTCGACCAGCTCGGCCACCACCGCCTCGTCCAGCGGCCGTCCGGTGACCAGCCAGCGCAGCGCGAGCACCGCCGGGCCGACCTCCGCGGCGACCGACGGCCCGGCGCCGGCGGGGACCTCGCCGCGCTCCGCCGCGCGCGTGACGACGGCCTCCCAGGCGGCGTCCCAGTTGGCCAGGGGCAGGCGGCGGCAGCCCTCCTGCAACACCGGGTCGTCGGTGACGGCGCCGAGCAGGCTGCGGATGGCCCGCCCCGAGGGGCCGCCGAACAGCTCCACCACCTCGGTCAGGACGCCGATCAGGTCCGTGCGGAGCTCCCCCGTGTCCGGCACCTCCAGCACTGGCGCGCCGGCC
>NZ_NVPT01000242.1 GCF_002802985.1 Geodermatophilus chilensis
GGATGTGTATAGGAGACGGCACCACCACGGCTCCCAGGCCGGCCGCGGCGACGCCGACCCCGATCCGGCGGCGGTCGCGGTGACCACCGTCGCCCCCGCCCCGGCAGCCGCCCGGGTGGTGCTGCAGACCCGCCGCCGCACCGCCTGGTGGCAGCTGGCCGCGGCGCTGGGCCTGGCCACGGCCGCTGGGCTGCACCTGGCCGCCGCGGTCGACCACCTGTCCGCGGGCTCGCTGGCGGTCGGCTTCTTCCTGCTGACCGCGCTGGCCCAGGCGGGGCTCGCCGCCTGGCTGGTCCTCGGCACCTGGGCCGGCACCCGCGCGGGCCGGCACCTGGTGGCGACGGCGCTGCTCGGCACCGTCGGCCTGCTGACCCTGTACGTGGTCGCCCACACCACCGGGCTGCTCGACGCCTTCGCCGTGCACGACACCCTCACCGGCGGGCACGAGCACCACGTCCCCGGCCGCGAGACCGTGGCCGTCGACCCGGTCACCGGCGTCGAGTACGCGCAGGGCATGCCGCTGGGCGCCTCCGGGCCGGTCGCGATGGAAGGGCTCCCCGGGTCCGCCGCCGGGCACGGCCCCGAGGCGGTCGGCACGGCGGTGGTCGCCGCCGAGCTGCTCACCGTGGCCGCACTGGCCGCGCTGCTGCCGGCGTCCTGGCGGGGCCGCGCGCTCAACGGCCTGCTGGTCCTGGGCGGGTCCGCGTGGGCGCTGTGGCTCACCGGCGTCCTCGGGTGAGGACCGCCCCCCGAACCGCCGCCGCGGTCCCCGGTGACCCCCGCACCAGGGACCGCGGCGGCTCCCCCCGGCACTGGGCGCCCCGTGCCGGGGCGGCCCCCGGGCCGACCGCCGGCACCGGCTCCGGCGGTCGGCCGTGGGAGCGGCTGCGCGGCGCCGTCCTGTGGCTCGCCGCCGGGACGGCGCTGCTGCTGGTCGCGGCGACCTCCGGCCTGCTGCCGCTGCAGCCGATGCGCGTCGACTCCGACAGCATGACGCCGGCCGTCTCGCCCGGTGACCTGCTGCTGGTGCGGCACGGGCAGGGGCCGGTGCAGCGCGGCGACGTCGTCGCCGTGACCGACCCGCTCGGCGACGGGATGCTGGTCAAGCGGGCGGTGGCGCTGGGCGGCGACGAGGTGGCCATCGAGGACGGCGTCCTGGTCGTCGCCGGCGCCCCCGTGTGCGAGCCGGCGATCGACCCCGCCCACCTCGACGGCGTCTGGTTCGGCCCGGTCACGGTGCCCGAGGGCCAGCTGTTCCTGCTCAGCGACAACCGCGACGGATCGGTCGACTCCCGCGCCTTCGGCCCGGTGCCGGCGGCTTCGCTCGTCGGCACGGTGCCCGCCCGGCTGTGGCCCGACCCGGGGGCGCTGCCCTCCCCGTCGGCCGGCTGCTGAGGACCCGCTCCGACGCGCCGACCTGCTGGAACACCCCGCGGTGGGCCGGTGCTGTACCGGTCGTGGGAAGCCCCGCGGCCTCGCCGTCCCCCGTGTCCGTCCCGTCCACCACCCGCCCCACCGACGACCTCTCCCGGCTGCTGCAGGTCCGCCAGGTCTACGCCGAGCCTGCCGCCCTCGCCTCACGCCGCGGGCAGCAGGTGCTGGGGCGCTTCCCCGGCGCCGAGGTGGTCGAGGTCCCCTCGCACTGGGAGATCCCCGAGCTGCACGGCAACGAGGGCAACGTCGAGCGCTGGGTGCGGGTGAAGTCCGAGACGCTGGTGCTCGGCGTCAAGAAGTCGCTGACCGCGCGGCCCAACGGGCGCTCGGCGAACTGGATCGCCCCCTCGACGGCCAATGGGTGCGCGATGGCCTGCGCCTACTGCTACGTGCCGCGGCAGAAGGGCTACGCCAACCCGATCACCGTCTTCACCAACATCGAGCAGATCACCGGCTACCTGCGCCGGCACGTCGCGCGGCAGGGCCCCAAGACCGAGCCCGACCAGTGCGACCCGCAGGCCTGGGTCTACGACCTCGGTGAGAACAGCGACTGCTCGGTCGACGCGCTGGTCAGCGACAACGTCGCCGACCTGGTCGCGACCTTCGCCGAGCTGCCGACGGCCAAGGCCTCCTTCGCCACCAAGTACGTCAACCGGCAGCTGCTCGAGCTCGACCCGCGCGGCCGCACCCGCATCCGCTTCTCGGTCATGCCCGAGGACGACGCCAGGGTGCTCGACATCCGCACCAGCCGGGTCGCCGAGCGGATCGCCGCGGTCGACGACTTCGTCGAGGCCGGGTACGAGGTGCACCTGAACCTCTCCCCCGTCGTGCTGCGCGAGGGCTGGGAGGCCGACTGGGCGCAGCTGCTGCGCCGGCTGGACGACGAGCTCTCGCCGCGGCCAAGGCGCAGGCGGCGGCCGAGGTCATCCTGCTCACCCACAACCGGGACCTGCACCAGGTCAACCTCGGGTGGCACCCGAAGGCCGAGGAGCTGCTCCGGCGGCCGGACCTGCAGCAGCCCAAGCGCAGCCAGAACGGCAGCTGGAACGTGCGCTACCGCAACGACGTCAAGCGCGCCGGGGTCACCCGGGTGCAGGAACTCGTCGCGGCGCATGCGCCGTGGCTGCGCATCAGGTATGCCTTCTGAGTTCGTGTCGACATGACCACATGCCGACCATCGGTGGTGGGCCACTGACGCAACGTGTGGGATCGTTGGCCGTGGCATCCCGTAGAGAAGGTGGGGGGATGGCGCCGGAGTCGACTGTGGCACTGGCTGCGCCGGCTCTGTTGGAAGCGTTGCCGGACGCGGTCGTCGTTGCCGACCGGGAAGGCCGGATCGCCTACGTGAACCCCGCGATCCACGCGCTGTTGGGGCACCGCCCCGAAGTCCTGGTGGGACAGCCCCTCACCGTCCTGATGCCCGAACGCCTCCGGCGTGGGCACGGCGATGGCTTCGCCCGCTACGCGGCCACTGGGCACGGCAAGCTCGTGGGGGCGACCACCCAGCTCCCGGCGCTGCATGCCTCGGGCCACGAGGTCGCGATCGACCTGACGCTCTCCCGACTCGAGCAGGCCGCCACGGCCGGGGCTGACGCGCTGGTGGTCGCCGTCCTGCGTGACGCCAGCACGACGATCCTCCTCGAGCGGCAGTTCGAGGTGAGCCATTACCTGCGGGCCACGCTCCGGGTGACCGCGGCGCTCACCGAGGCGCGCGACGCCGACGTCGCCTTCCGCGACCTGCTGCCGACGCTGTGCACCGAGCTGGACTGGGACACCGCGACGCTGTGGCAGCCCGACGAGCACACCGGCCGGCTGGCACACGTCGGTACCTGGACTGCGCCGGGCGAGGAGCCCGGGGCGCTGCACGAGGCCTCCCGCCGGTACCGCTTCGTCCGCGGCGAGGGCCTGCCGGGGCTGACCTGGGCGCAGCGGACCCCGACGGTGATCGAGGACCTGTGGAGCGACCCGCGGTTCGTCCGCACCGAGGCGGCCCGCGCCGACGGCATCCGCACCGGCGTGGCGTTCCCGGTCCTCCGCGGGGACGACCTGCTCGCCGTCTGCGAGCTGTTCTCCCGCGAGGAGCGACCGGTGCCGGCGGAGCTGGTCGACGTGCTGGCCCACGCCGGCCGCCAGATCGGCCAGTTCCTCGGCCGGCTGCGCGCCGAGTCGGAGGTCCGCCAGCTCGCCGACACCCTGCAGCGCAGCCTGCTGCCCTCGCACCTGCCGGCCATCCGCGGCGTCGAGCTGGCGGCCCGCTATCGCCCCGGCGGCGGTGCGGGGCTGGTCGGCGGCGACACCTACGACGTCATGCCGCTGCCCGACGGCCGCTGGATGGTGCTCATCGCCGACGTCTGCGGCACCGGCGCCGAGGCCGCGGCGGTCACCGCGCTGACCCGGCACACCGCCCGGGCGGCGGCCAGCCCGGCGGCCGAGACGACCGCCGGCCCGGCCGAGGTGCTCCGCGCGGTCAACGCGGCGCTGCTGCGCGCGCAGTCCGAGGGCCCCCTGCGCTTCGTGACCGCCTGCTGCCTGGTGCTCTCCCCCGGACCCGGCGGCGTGTGCGCGACCGTCGGCGTGGCCGGGCACCCGCTGCCGGTGCTCGCCGGCCCCGGCGACCCGCGGGAGGTCGGGGTGCCCGGCCGGCCGCTGGGCATCGCCCCGGACCTCGACGTCCCGGAGGTGGACGTGGAGCTGCCGCCGGGATCGACGCTGGTGCTCTACACCGACGGGGTCACCGAGGCCCGCGACGACACCGGCGCGCAGTTCGGCGAGGACGGGCTGCTCCGGGTGCTCGCCGAGGGCTGCCGGAACGCCGAGTCGACCGTCGAGGCGATCACCGCCGCGGTCGAGCAGCGGCTGCGCCACTCCCGCTACGAGGCCGACGACCTCGCCGTCCTCGCCCTCGCCGTACCGGCCTGAGGACCGGCCTGAGGACCGGCCCTCCTGCAGGCAGAAGGACCCCGTCCTCCCCACCCCTCGCAGGCTCAGGGCGGGACCCGGGACGGGGCCACGCCAGCGGGCCGGGCCACGGGTCTCCGTCAACCCGTTTGACCGGTGTCGGCGTGCGCGGCGCCCACCGGCTTGGACTCCGGCGAGCCGCGCTGGCGCAGGTAGACGGCGAAGACGGCCATCGAGCCGACGGCGAGCATCTCGGACTGCCAGTTCTGGAAGGACCGGTTCCAGAAGTCGGCCTCGCCGAGGTAGCCGGCCCAGCTGACCGGGTCCTGCCGCTGCCCGAGCTGCTCGGCGTTGAACGCCGCCCAGCCGGCCACCGAGGAGGCGGCCCAGGTCAGCAGGAACAGCGCGGCCATGAGCAGGCCGAGCGAGCGGGAGAACACCGCCGTCCGCCAGCCACCGGTGCGGGCCCAGGCCGGCGACTCCCCGTGGGCGTCCCGGCCGACCTGCTGCTCCTCGTCGGACTCGGTGCCCTCCTGGCCCGGCTCCTTGGACTCCGAGGAGCCGCGCTGCACCAGCCAGACGGTGGCGAAGACGTAGAGCAGGAACTGCAGGTACTCCGACTGCCAGTTCTCCATGACGTCGACGCCGAAGGACGACGAGGTGACGTAGTCCAGCAGTGAGATCTCGGGCAGGCCCTCGCTCACCTGCCGGGCGTTGTGGTCGGCCACGCCGGCGACCGCCTGACCCACCAGGGTGACGAGGAAGAGCCCGCCGAACACCAGGCTGAGCGCGTTGGCGCGGACGAAGCCGTAGCGGGGTGCGGTCACCGGCCCATCAACCCCAGCGCCACGACGTAGGCGATCCCGAGCAGGATCACCGCCAGATAGCCGAGGAAGACCCCGCGGACACCCCTCACGACCCCTCCACCTCGCAGTCGTAGGGCAGCTCCCCGCGTGGCTCGCAGGCGGCGGCGGTGACCCGCCAGCCGGACGGCGTCTCGGTCAGGAACACCGTGTCGCCGCCGAGCCGGACCTGCGCCGCACCACCCCAGACCTCCACGGCCTCTACGTCCCCGCCGGGCAGCGGAAGCTGCCCGATGACGTCGGCGCACGGCGCGGACTCGTCGGACTCGAGGGTCTGCAGCGTCGCCGGGGCGAGCAGCGCGCACCGGTCGGCGGGGGCGGCGTCCGGGTCCTCGAAGGCGTCGGCCACCCGCGCGACGTCGTCCTCCTGCAGGCCCGCGCAGCCACTGAGGACCGCTGTCGTCAGGACCAGCACGACGAGCCTGAGTCGGGCGCTTATACACAGCTGACGCTGCCTAAGACTCCATTGGCGTTCGACTGCAG
>NZ_NVPT01000243.1 GCF_002802985.1 Geodermatophilus chilensis
CGGCGCGTCGACGGTCGGCAAGGGCTCGCGCGGCTATGACGCCGGCAAGAAGGTCAACGGCCGCAAGCGGCATCTGGTGGTCGACACCCTGGGGCTGCTCATCGTCGTGCTGGTGACCGCGGCCAGCGTGCAAGACCGCGACGGCGGCATCCGGGTGCTGGACCGGGCCAAGATGGCCATGCCCTCCCTGGTGCTGGTCTGGGCCGATGCCGCCTACAGCCGCCGCACCCAGGACTTCGCCTCGAAGGCGCTGCGCATCCTGGTGCAGGTGGTGGCCAAGCTGGTCGGCCAGCAGGGCTTCGTGCCGCTGCCGCGCCGCTGGGTGGTCGAGCGCACGCACGCCTGGATCACCGGCCATCGCCGGATGAGCCGGGACTACGAACGGCTGCCCGCCCACTCCGAAGCGATGATCAAGTGGGCCATGATCGGGCTGATGGCCCGCCGCCTTGCACCGGCTCCCGGCCGCCGTCCCTGGCAGCCAGCACGAGCTTCCTGAACCCTTTCTCGACACGTTGTCAGTCGCTGAGGCGATCGAGCAGCTGCGTCCACTGCGTACCGATGTCGGTCAGGTCGTAGTGACGCGCTTTCACGCCAGCTCCGGCCCCTAGCCGAGCTCGTAGCGACACGTCGCCCATGACTCGGCGTAGTCCCGCTGCGAGCGCTTCGACGTCCTCGGGTGCGACCAGCAATCCGTCCACACCGTCGGTGACGAGTTCACGGGGACCCGTTGGGCAGTCGTAGGCGACCACTGCCATGTGCTTGTCCATGGCCTCGAGCAGCACCATCGGTAGGCCTTCGTAGCGCGAGCTGAGGGCGAAGACCGCGGTCTCCGCCATCACCTCGCTCAGACACCTGGTGGCGCCGGCCATGGTGACGACACGCGAGAGCCCGGCCTGCTCGATCTGCTCCGACAGCGCTGGCCCCTCCGGCCCGGCCCCGTAGATCTCGAGCACCCAGTCGGGGTACTCGGCGGTCACGAGCGCGAACGCTGAGATGAGCAGGTCGAAGCCCTTCTGCGCGGTGAGGCGCCCGGCCGCGATCACCGCACGTCGCCGGTCGTGCGCCGGCAGTGGCGCGCCGGGCAGTCGCGGTACGGCGTTCGGGATGGCGAGAACCGTGGTGCTCTTGCCCGGGAGCATCGCGGCATAGTTCTCGCGGTCCCGCTCGGTCAGGAGAACAACCGCCTCCAGCCCTCCGTAGGTGCGTGCTATCTCTGCCGGCATCTCACCGGAGAGCGCGTCGAGGTGCGTGTGTTCCTGCGCCACGAGCACGACGTTCCTGCGAGCCACCTGGGCGGCCAACGCGCTGAACGAGGGCCGCGTGGTCAACAGGACACCGGAGCGCGCTGCTCGCACGCGGCGCAGCAGCAGGACGTCCGTCCAGAGCGTGAAGGAGCGGTAGAAGTCGTCGTCGGGGTGGATCAGCACCGACGGCACCGTCGACAAGGCCCGACCTAGCAGGCTGCGGCGAGCCGACCTCCGCCGGTCGTCCAGAGCTGTGACGGCCACGCCGGGGGGCAGGGGCAGGAGTGCCTCGTCCCACTCGCGCAGCACCGAGACGATCTCAACATCCGCGTGCGGGCCAGCTCCTCGGCGAGGTTGAACACGGAGCGGATGGCGCCACCGATGCCGTAGGCATGGAACAACAGGATGACGACCCGGCCGTATCCGTCTCGTTCTTGGTGGTCTCGACGTGGGCTGCGCACACACCGCTCCACTGCCCTCGACGCGAACCGATGCAGGTGCAGGCGCCACGCTGCCGTCTGTCTCCGAGGGGCGCTCCCCATTCGGGGTCGGGTGTGGCCCATGTCCGAGACGCTAGAGGCTCTCCGGGACACGGTCATTCGCGGTCCTCTGGGTTGGTGGAACGAAGCGCAGGCCCGAGCCGAACACACATGCGCTACCCATCTCGAACCGACAGAGCTGCCGGCACTGTCCTGGCCCGTCGGCGGTTCCGGCCAAGCACGAACCGACACATCGCCCGCATCGAGTGTCACCGCGGGGCCGGCGGTGGGCAGGCCACGGCCGTCAGGCTGCCGGGTCAGGAAGTGCACCAGCACGTCGAACGTCGAACTCGGAGATCTGTCGGCACCAGCGCTGCACCGAGACTGGGTGGCCAGCGACAACCACGGGGGCGCTCTCGTGGTCCTACCGGGCGCGCATACGACGCCTGAATGGATCACGCGGCGTTTGGCCGCAGCGCCGCGGGGCACACCGCGCCCGCCGCACCGTAGAGCCTCTGGAGGTCACTCGTGTCGACGCCTGTCCTGGTTCGACCGGCCAGCACAGCTGGCTCGACGGCTCCGTGCTCGCGTGCCCTCGGCGCCGTGCACGCTCCCATGCGTCGACCACCCCTGCGGGTTCGGGCGACCTCATGCCGCCGAAAGGTATGTCTGCATACCCGTCGCGGAGTGGGTCGGGCAGGCCTACGTGTCGGCGATGGCCAGAGCAGTGTCTGGGAAGCGGCTGCCGGACCGGGCGGCTGCCCTGGAGGTGAAACTCTCCCGTTCACGCGGCCGCGCGATCCCTGGTTCTGCGACCGCATCGTCGGCTTCCTCACGGGCACGCGGTGAATCTCTTACACGTCCACGACGGTACGGGCTGGAAGAAGTTCGACGGAGCCCGCGCCGCCCGCCGCGCCGGCGTTCTCGCCGTGCTCCAGAGGCAACACCTGCCGTGGCTGTTGGCCAGCCCGACGCACCGGGTGTCGTCCTTCCGGGCAATCGGGCCGGTGGACCATCGGATCGCGGTTTTGCAGGCGCAGCCCGACACCTGTGCGCGGATCGGACCGAACAGCGACCCCGCGGCGCTGGACCGGCTGCTCACCGACCCTGACCTGCGGCACCAGTACAGCCGGGCGGGCCGGCAGCACTGCCAGGAGTTCTTGACCAGCCCTCGCCTGGCCGCAGAGAGCGCCGCGGTCAACGTGCGGGTGCGGCACGGCGTGGCGGCGGTCGGGGCGACTCGGTGAGCCGGTTGCGGGTGGGCTGCGTGGGTACCGGGTTCATCGCCGGCCAGCACCTGGCCGCGCTGGCTGGATTCCCCGACGTGGACATCGTCGCCGTGGCCGACGCCGCACGGGACCGGGCCGAGGACGTCGCACAGCGATATCAGGCCCGGGCGTACGACGACGGGTTGAGAATGCTCGAGACCGAGGAGCTCGACGCAGTGTGGGTCTGCGTGCCGCCCTTCGCGCATGGGCCGGTGGAGGACGCCGCGATCGACCGGCGCCTGCCGCTGTTCGTCGAGAAGCCGTTGGCGATGGACCTCCCGACGGCGGCGCAGCTGGCCGCGCGGATCCGCGACACCGGCCTGCTGACCTGTGTCGGCTACCACTGGCGCTCGCTCGACGTGGTGGAGCAGGCAGCGCGACTGCTGAGGGACACGCCGGCGCAGCTGGTGACCGGCGCCTGGCTGGACCGCACACCGGCCGCGCCGTGGTGGTCGCAGCGCAGCAGCTCCGGAGGGCAGCTGGTCGAGCAGACCACTCACCTGGTCGACCTGGCCCGGCTGCTCGTGGGGGAGGTTGACAGGGTGCAGGCCTTGGAGGCCACCGTGGCACGGGAGGCGTGGCCGGCTGCCGACGTACCGACCGCGTCCGCGGTGCTGCTGAGTTTCCGCTCCGGCGCGATCGGGACGATCTCGTCGAGCTGCGTGCTCGACCGTCGCCGGCAGGTCGGGCTCCGCCTGGTCGCGCCGGGACGGCTCGTCGACATCAGCGAGGTCGGTCTCTACGACCACACGCTGCGGATCGCCGACGACAGCGGCGAACAGGTCGTCCAGACCGACGAGAACCCGATCGCGCGCGAGGACCGCGCCTTCCTCGACGCGTTGCGGACCGGCGGGGACGTGCCGGTCACCTACGAGGACGCCCTGCGCACGCACGCCGTGGTGTGCGCCGCCGACCGCTCCGCGCGCGACGGCGGGATCCCGCTGCAGGTCGACGGCTTCCTGGCGGAGCAGACGCCGTCTCCCGGGGAAGCCCCGAAGTGAGCCGGCCTCCCGTCCGCGCCGTCGAGAAAGACCGGCTCGGTGGCTGACCGCCGCACCGTCCGGACCATCGGTGTCGCCGCGCCGGGCCGGGCCGCCCTGTTCTCGTACGAGGAGGAGCCTCCGGCCGACGGTGAGTTCCGCGTCGACACGCTCTACACCGGCCTGTCGGCCGGCACCGAGCTGACCTACCTCAAGGGCACCAACCCCTACCTGCACTCCTCCTGGGACGCCGAGCGCGGGGTGTTCGTCGAGGGCTGCCCGCGCGAGCGTACCCGGTCGACGTCCTGGGCTACATGGAGGCCGCTCGCGTCACCCAGAGCCGTTCAGACGCCGTCGCCGAGGGAGACCTCGTCGCGCTCAACTACGGCCACCGCACGGGGCACGTCGTCGACCCGCGGCGGAGCGTCGTCACGGTCCTGCCGCCGTCCCTGGATCCCCTGCTGGGGATCTACGTGGCTCAGATGGGCCCCATCTGCGCCAACGGACTGCTGCACGCCGCAGCCGAGCTCGCCCAGGCGCGGGCAGGACGTGGACCTCGCACACGGCGTGCGGGACCAGCACGTGCTGGTGATCGGCGGGGGCGTCGTCGGGCTGCTCACCGGCCTGTTCGCCCGCGTGCACGGCGCGGCGGAGGTCGCCCTTGCGGACCCCGACCCCGACCGGCTCGCCGCTGCCCGAGTACTCGGTCTGACCCCCATCTTCGACGACCACCCGGAAGCGGTCTGGACCTGGAGCACCTCCGCTGGCAGCACGGCCCTGCCGATGCCGGCGCCGACGTGGTGTTCCAGTGCCGCGGTCAGGCCGCGATGCTGGCCACCGCCCTGCGGGCGCTGCGCCCGCAGGGGACCGTCATCGACCTGGCGTTCTACCAGGGGGGCGCTCCGGAGCTCCGGCTCGGCGAGGAGTTCCACCACAAGGGGCTCACCATCCGGTGCGCCCAGATCGGTCGGGTGCCCCGCGGCCTGGCCGACCACTGGGACCGGCGGCGCCTCTCAGCCGAGACGCTGGCTCTGCTCAGCGACTGCGGCGAGCTCGTGCGCCGCGGCCTGGTCACCGACATCGTCCCGTTTCAGGACGGCCCAGTGCTGATGACCGAGCTCGCGGAGCGCCGCCGCTCCACCATCCAGGCCGTGTTCTCCGTCGGCGCCTGAGAACCCTGTGTCAACCAGCGGCGGCCAAGAGTTGTTGTAGGCCGCCATGACGGACGGGGTCGTAGGCGGTGCCGCCGACCCAGCAGCGCCAGATGATCCGGCACCAGGCTCGGGCGAGGATGCGAACGGCGTGGGGGTGGCGGGCGCCTCGCTCGCAGGCTCGCTGATAGATGTCGGCGGCCCAGGGGCTGGCCTGGCGGCTGTCGATGGCGAAGTCGATCAAGGCTTCCCGCAGCTTCTTGTCACAGGAATGCCGGAAGGCGACGTGATGTCGGTCGCCGCTGGCCCGCGTGGAGGGAGCGACTCCGGCGCCGGCCAGCGCTGCGTCGTCAGGGAAGCGGGCGAGGCAGTCGCCGATCTCGGCCAGCAGCAGGGCTGCGCGGTTAGTGCCGGCGCGGGGCAGGCAGGTGAAGAGTTGAGCCGGCCTGTCTCCATGCCTGGCCAACACCGTCCTTTGTCAGCACCGCGCGTCCCGGTCTCCGAGCCGGCGGCGTGGAGCCGCGCTGTCCGGCCGCTGGGCGGGCGTTTCGCCGTCCCCAGGTCGGGAACTGCCCCGGTATGCGGGTGAAGGACTCGGTCGTCGTGGTCACGGGTGCGTCCAGTGGCATCGGT
>NZ_NVPT01000244.1 GCF_002802985.1 Geodermatophilus chilensis
GCAGATGGCGCTGCGCTGGTGCGCCGCCGGGATGGTCGAGGCCGGCAAGCAATTCCGTCGCGTCAACGGCCACCTGCACCTGCCCAAGCTGCGCGCCGCACTCGACGCCGAAAGCGCCGGAACCGTCACACCCGCCGTGCACCATGAGGAGGTCGTCGCAGCCTGACGCACAACGGGCCGCCACCGAAGTTCTACGAAGCTCGGGACAACCTCCATCCGGAGGCACCAACGTAAAGCTGGTGCGAGACATTATGGTGCCCCTGCGGCAATCGGCTGCTTCATCAATAACAGGCTTGAGCTAATGACCAGCGCCGCTTCAATCAAGGGTTCATGCTACCTGCATCCAACATGAAACGAATAACCCTGCGATTACCCGGTCGAGTTTGGCCCTTGTGCGCCGCTGTGCGCCGTTTCTGTCCCTTAGAGCTCCCGCCGGTAGGTGCAGCTGCGGCGTTCGGCGTGGCTGAGCGTCGTGGGCAGGCACGAGGGCCACGCTCGCGAAGGTGCTAACGCTCCGTGAGCTGTGGACCGCTCGTGCCTGCCGTCCCATCCTGCATCTTTGACCCGTTGCGCGAGCAGTTCCTCGCGCTGCTGCCGCCGCACGTCGATGAACATCCGCTGGGCTGTCACCGACCCCGCATCGACGATGCCGTGGTGTTCGGCAAGCTGGTTGAGGCGCTGGTCTTCGGCGCCGGATATGAGCGGATCGCCGACACCGACTGCTCGGCCACCACCATGTGGGAATGACAACCCCATTTGGCCCCACTGTGATGCTCTGATGCGGTGCGGGTCGAGTTCCCGCGCGAAGAAAATCGAGGCCTGACGCAAGATCTCATTCGCCTCGCGCAGCCGCCGGTTCTCCTTCTTCAGCGCCTTGATCTCCTCGGACTCCTCGCTGCTCACCCCGGGGCGGGTGCCGTCATCGACGGCGGCCTGCTCCACCCGGGTGGCCGTCTCGAAGCCCTCCCACTCGGTCCGGCCGGGCTCGTTGACGTGCACGTGGCTGTCCACGAGTCCGGGCAGCAGCACCTCGGGCGGCTCCAGCTCGACCACCTGGGCCGCGTCAAGCCGCTCGCCCAGTGGGGCGACGACCGCGATGCGACCGTCGGCCACGCCGACGCAGAGGCCCTCCTCGCCGTTGACCGTGATCGCCCGCGAAGCGCGGACGACGACGCCGAAGTTGCTCATGTCTGCCTCCTGGTCGGATGTCCGTCGCTCACGTGTCGCCGCCCGCGGACACGCCTACGGGGAAGAAGTGCGGGTCGTCCAGGCGGTACCGGGTGGCCGCCTCGGCCGCGACCTCCGGTGCGACTTGCCCCGTCGCCGCCAGCCGCCGCAGCACCTGGACCACGATCGACCCGGCATCGACGAGGAAGTGCCGGCGCAGGGCGTGTCGGGTGTCCGACAGCCCGAAGCCGTCGGTGCCGAGGGCCGACCAGTCGCCCGGGATCCAGGGCGCGATCTGGTCGGGGACCGCGCGCATCCAGTCGCTGACCGCGACCACCGGGCCGGTGCGGCCCTCGAGCACCTGCCGGACGTGGGGCACGGGAGCAGCCTCTCCTGGGCGGCGTAGCGCCGCGCGTTCGCAGCGCGTTGCCTCGCGCGCCAGCTCGGTCCACGAGGTGACCGACCAGACGTCGGCGGCCACGTCCCACTCGTCGGCGAGCCGGCGCTGCGCCTCCAGTGCCCAGGTCATCGCCACACCCGAGGCCAGCACCTGGGCGCGCGGCCGGTCGGGCCGGTCCTCGCCGGGGGCGAACAGGTAGAGGCCCCGGAGCTCGTGGGAGCGAACAGCCCCGTTCGCAGTGGCGGAAGGCCCTATCCGGCCGGCTGCTGCGTCGCACCCTGTTGCTGACCGTGGCAGTCTGCATGTCCTACGCCGCGCAGATCTCCATGCTGACGCTGATGCCCACCATCCTCGTGGCGCGTGGCTACCCCATCAGCTCCAGCCTGTGGTTCACCTTGGTAATGCAGTCCGGATCGCTGGCCGGAGCGATCACGGCAGCCTTCTTCGCAAGCCGCTTCCCTCGCAAGAAGGTTCTGACCGGGGGCGCTGTGCTGGGGTTCCTCGCTGGCCTGTCTATTGCATTCCTCGCTACCAACATCGCCCTGATCATCGTCTTCGGCTTCTTGTTCAACTTCTCGGTCATCATCCTCAACACGACAATCTGGCTGTTCGCCCCTGAGCTCTACCCGACGCGAGTTCGGGGCATGGGAACGTCGATCATCCTTGCCATGGGCTCCCTCTCCGGCGGCCTGTTCCCGCTGGTCTCCGGGGTGGTCTTCGATGCGTCAGGACTGACCGGGATGTTCGCGATGCTCGCCTCCCTGTTCGTCGTTCTCGGTATCGCTGTGCAGTTCCCACCCGAGACCTTCGGCAAGCCGATGGAGGAGGATCCGGTTGCCGTTCTCTAGCCGTCCACGGGTGTTGTTGCTCAATCCAAATACAAACGCCACTACGACCAACATGATGTGCGCACTCGCAGCCGAGGATTTGTGCAGCACGGGGATGGAGGTGCGGGGTATCACGGTTGCCGGCGGCCCGAGGATGATCATCGACCCAGATGCCCTAGCCAGATCAGAACGCTATGTCCGCGAGGCCGTTAGTGAGCAGTTGGCGGCAGACAGTGAGGCGGCCATCGCTGGAGTGATTGTCGGCGCCATCGGCGACCCGGGCAGGGCATGGCTGTCACAGGAGTGCCGCGTGCCCGTCATCGGCATTGGCCAGGCATCCATTCTTCGCGCTGGCCGACACGGGAGACGATTTGGGATGGCCACGAGCACGCCCCTGCTAGCCGGATCCCTAGTGCTCCGTATCTGACGTCTGTTGCGTCTTGCGAAGCCGTGGATGGGTGGCCTTGGCGATGACGGTGTCGGGGTCCTTGGTCCAGGTGAACGGGGCGCAGCGGTCGTTCCAGGCGTCGATGAACCGCTGGATGGCGGCGATGAGGTCGGCGACGGTGGGAAAGCTGCCGCGGCGCAGCGCCTGGCGGGTGATGATCGAGAAGAACACCTCGACCAGGTTGAGCCAGGAGCCCGAGGTCGGGGTGAAGTGCAGGGTGATCCGCGGATGCCGCTTGAGCCAGGCGCGCACCGCCGGGTGCTTGTGGGTGGCGTAGTTGTCGACCACCACGTGCGGCTCGCGGCGGGGATAGGCGGCGGCCACCTGCTTGAGGAAGCCGAGAAACTCCTGGTGGCGGTGGCGCTCGGTGCAGGCGTCGGTCACCTTGCCGGTGGCCACCTCCAGCGCGGCGAACAGCGTGGTGGTGCCGTGCCGGACGTAGTCGAAGGTCTGCCGCTCCGCCGATCCCGGCCGGGTCGGCAGGGTCGGCGCGGTGCGTTCGAGGGCCTGCAGCTGGGGCTTCTCGTCCACGCAGAGCACCACCGCCTTCTCCGGCGGATGCAGGTAGAGCCCGACGACGTCGCGGATCTTGCCCTCGAGCTCGGGGTCGGTGGAGAACTTGAACGTCTCGGCACGCCAGGGCTGCACGCCGAAGCGGTGCCAGATCCGAGCGACGGTGGCGTGCGAGATCGGTGTGCCCTCGGCCGCCAGCGCAGCGGCCAGCAGCCGCGAAGACCAGTGCGTGGCGCCGAACTGGGTGGGTGGCTGGGTCAGGGTCAGCTCCAGCACCCGATCGCGCAGCGCCTCCGGCAACGGCGACTCCGAGCCCGGCCGCGGCAGGTCCTCCAGCCCGGCCAGTCCGGACTCGGCGTAGCGCCGCCGCCAGGTGACCACCGTCGGCTCGGCACAGCCGACCCGAGCGGCAATCTGCTTGCCCGGCACCCCCTCGCCGGCCAGCAGCACGATCCGCGCCCGCTCCACCACCCGGGCCGGTGCGCCCTTGCTCCGCGCCCGCCGCCGCAGCTCCTGCCGATCAGCGTTCGGAATCTCCACCGTGCGCACGTGCGCGGCCATGAGAAATGGTCCACCCGAATCGGGATGGCATCAAGAACTGCTGCGACGAAGCACTAGCTGCTCTTGTTGTCGAGCACGGCATGGGTGACCAGTTCACCGGGGTCAAGCTGACGGTCTCAGACCCGCAGTCGCTGGCCGCTGATCCAGAGCGGCAGTACCGCGAGTTGTCCGACGCAGTCCAGCGGTGTGCCGAGGAGGACGGCGCAGAGGCCGTGATCATTGCAGGCGGCCCCCTCAGCGCAACCGCCCGACGGTTAGCCGAGGCCAGCTCCGTTGACATCGTGCAGCCGGTACCCAGTGCCTGCCACGTCATGCTGGAGATGCTCCACCTCAGCACGTAGTCCCTTCCCTTCTGACCCGCGGGGATCCCGGTGTGTGGCGGGACGGCCACCAGGATGCCCGTGGCCTCGGAAGGTGCTCGGACATCACCGGCTGGAGCCCGCTCGGCTGGGGTCCACCAATAGCGAGGGCTGTCATCCGGGACCTGGCACCGGTGCCCATCGAGCCCGCGGTACGCCGCAGGTCTTCGACATCGACGCCTCGACGCCCGGGGACTCCTACCCCGAGGTCTCCGTCGTCTTCCGCACGACACAGGACGTCACCACCACGTCCCTCTGCCGCTCACCCGATCACCTACTCCACCTACCGAGGAAGCTGAAGAGCACATGGCACACCAGCTGGGGCACAACCAGTACGGCAAGGCCGAGACTCGTGTCGTCCGCATCTACCGGGACGGCGACCCGCACGAGATCGTTGACTACAACGTCAGCGCCGCTCTCTCCGGCCACTTCGCGGACACGCACCTCGGGGGACAACGCCAAGGTCCTCACCACGGACGCGGTGAAGAACACCGTCAACGGGGGTGCCCGCAGGACGAACACCTCGTGGGCGCCGAACACGACGGCGAGCTGGCACGGACCTGGTCGGCTGCTTCGAGGTGCCAGGCGCTCACGCTCGGGTGACCGGGGCCTCGCGGGCCTGCTGCGTGGGCCTTGCGGGAGTCGAACCCGCGCCCGTCGCGCGAGCCGGCCACCTGGGTCCGTAGGGGAAGGCCTGGGCCTGGCCCCTTCGCGAAGGAGCACGGGGACGCCGCCCGCGAGCCCGAGTCGTCCGGCCTCGCGCTCGCCCGGCACTTCGTCCAGGACGTGCCCCGGGTCTCCCGCGCCCGCGTCAAGCTCGAGGCCTACCCCTGGCAGCGCCTGGACTCCGGCGGGGCCCCGAACCCGCACGCCTTCGTCCGCGCCGGGCAGTACACCCGCACGGCCACCGTGACGTACGCCGACGGCCGCCCCCTCTTGGTGTCGGGGGTCCGCGACCTGACGGTCCTCAAGACCACCGACTCGGGATTCTTCGGCTTCTACCAGGACAAGTACACGACGCTGCAGCCGACGAACGACCGGGTGATGGCCACGTCGGTCACCGCCCAGTGGTGGCACACCGACGACGACCTCGACTGAGGCAAGGCCTTCGACAGCGCCCGCGCCGCCATATGCGAGGCGTTCGCCGCGTCGCACAGCTACGCGCTGCAGCAGACGCTGTCGAGATGGGCGGCGCCGTGCTCGACGCCGTTCCGAGCGTCGCTGAGGTGCGCTTCTGCCTACCCAACAAGCACCACTTCCTGGTGGACCTCAGCCCCTTCGGGCTCGACAACCCGAACGAGGTGTTCCACGCCGACGACCGTCCCTAGGAGCCTGCTGAACAAGTAGGGCGGGCAGGCTGCCATCAATGACCGTCGAGCGGCAGATCGGTCACAACCCTGGGGTTGGACAACGAGGTCGGCCT
>NZ_NVPT01000245.1 GCF_002802985.1 Geodermatophilus chilensis
CATCGGTCAGATCCGAGGGATAGGCCGGGGAAGAGCCCATGAACCAGCCTGACTCACCGCTCGACCCCTGTCACCCCCGCTTTCTAAACACGTTCTGAGGTCGTGCCAGAAGACGCAAGCGGGCCGGGAGGAGGTCGCCGTTGGTGTCCCTAGGTGGGCCGCTCAGGGCGAACCTTGCTTGACGCGGGACAAGATCGGTCCCCTAGCCCGGATCTTTCATCGGCCGGTCCTCGTCGGCGTAGCAGCGGGTTCTTGACCGCTGTGGGCGGTGATTCTGGCTTCGGGGTGTGACAGAGCCGCCCGTGTCGTCGGGGTGGTCGCCGGGTTCCACGGGCCCGGATGCGGATTCGGTCGTCGGGACGGGGCGTCGGCGTTCAGCCGGGGGCGGCCAACTGGTCGAGTCGGTGCAGTGCGTGGAGCAGCAGGCCGGTGAACGGCGCGGTGGCGGCCAGGTGCAGCAGGCGTCGGCGGCCGGTGACGGCCAGGCGCCCGGCGATGGACAGCAGCCGCAGGCGCAGCCGTTTGGGCTCCCAGCGGCGTGCCTCGTGCCCGGTCAGGGCGAGGGTCTGCATCCAGGCGACCAGGTCGGCGGCGAGCGCGACGATGGCGCACCAGATCTGGTTCTGGGTGAAGTCGTGCAGCGGCAGGTTGGCCAGGCCGGTGTCCTTGGCACAGCGGATGCGGTCCTCGGCGCGGGCCCGGCGGTGGTGGCGCAGCTCGAGGTCGACCAGCTGACCTCTGGCCGTGTTGGTGACGAACGCGGTGATCCGGTGCCCGTCGAGGTCGGTGATCCGCAGCTGGGCGCCCGGATGCGGGCGTTCCTTGCGCACGATCAGCCGCATGCCCGGCGGCCAGCCGGTCAGATCGAAGGCGTCGGTGAGTTCGGCGACCCAGGCCCGTGGCCGGACCTGCCCGTCTGCGTCGTAGGCCGGCGTCCAGGCGTCTGCGGGCACCGTGGCCAGCGTCTTCTGGATCGCTTCCGGGTCGCCGGGCAGGGCGAAGCCGACCGAGTAGGCCAGTCGACGGCGGGTCAGCCAGTCGAGCAGCCGGTGCGTGCCGCCGGCTCCGTCCACCCGGATCAGCACGTTCTTGCCCGGCCGCCGACCGGCACGGACCGCGGGTAGCTGGGCCAGCGCGGCGCGGATGACCGCCTGGTAGTCGACCACGGTGTTGGAGCCGGCGTTGCCGGCCCGCAGCAGCACCGACAGCGGTTCGCCGGTGCCCTCGATGCCGTGGTCGACGAAGGCCCACAGGGGATGCTGGCCGAACCCGCGCTTGAACGTCGGGGCCGCCTGCTCCTTCTCCGAATGCGCGGTGACCAGGGTGGCATCGACGTCGATGATCAGCGGCGCGGCCGCATCGACGGCATGGTCGGGGGCGTGCTCGCCGGCGGCCGCCCACGCCCGGGCCCGCGTCGCCGCCCGGGCGGTATCGCGATCGCGGCCAGCGCCGCGGTCGCATCCGCGGCCAGGGCGTCGATGCAGCGGGACACCGTCGGGTCCGACGCCACCGCGCCGAACACCTGCCGATGCGCGCGCAGCTGCGCGATGTCGGCCAGGCAGTTCCCGCCGATCGCCAGCCAGATGGCCAGGTCCAGCACGATCTTGCCCGGATGGTGCCGGGCGAACGGCCGCCGCCACCGGGCCAGCGCCGCGCTCAACGCCGCATCCAGCCCCACCGCCATGGCCGTCCGGGTCAGCAGCACTCCGCCGGCCTCGGAGACGACCGTGCGGCCGGCCCCGTCAACGGTCAGCTGGGGATAGACCCCGCTACGCTTCCTCACCAGAAAGGTGCTGCCGCTCTCGCAGTGATCAGGTCCTAGACAAACCCGATCCTTGCAGGTCAGGAGCACCTTTCCTGCTGCTGGAGCGGCTCAATCGATCATGTGCGGTGAAAGCGCCGGGCTAGGCTCACGGCAGTCCCCATCGCCGGCCTGACGGGTGCCTGTCCGCCGTCGTGTGCGTCACGGATGACGACCTGGGGACCCCGGTGCCCGGAAAACGCAGACGCCGGGTCCCGTCATACCGGCGGGGGTCCCGGCTCCGCTTCCCGACCACCAGCAACGGCGGGCTCGGTGGCGAGCGTGCCCGCGCTCCGTACGACGACGCAAGCGCAGAGCGTTTGCTCTCGCAGGAGCCGAAGGCGTCCCCACCGCTCCCGAGTTCAGAAGCTCAGCCCCGAAGCGCTGACTTTTGTGCCACACTATCAGGTGGTGCGCGTCGTCCGGTGGTATCGGTCGGCACGCCGACACCGCATCGGCAAGGCCCGCGCCATGTACGTCATCAACAGCGTCGAGCCGGAGCACGTCCCCGCGACGGCGACCACCGACGCCCGACTCGTGTGGATCGGCGACGACGACCGCGGCGTCGAGCTTGAGATCGTCGCGTTGGACCTGCCCGACGCCGTCGTGATCATCCATGTCATGCCCACCAGCCTGCGAAAAGGAGCGACCGATGAGTAACAGCGGCTACGAGCTCGGACCGGACATCCCCGACACGGAGCAGCTGCGCGACAGCCGGGGGCGCTTGGTGGACGACGCCTACGTCGACGAGGCCGTTGAGGACGCCGTGAGCCGGGTGCGGGGACGAGGCCGCCCCTCGCTGTCGCAGGTCGGAGAATCGCCCCTGCTGCGTGTACGCATCTCTCGAGAGCTCGACGAGGCGGTCAGCAAGGCCGCCGAGCGTGCCGAGGCGTCCCGATCGGAATGGGTGCGCCAGGTGCTCGAGGAGGCGGCCCGCCGGCCTGGCTGACGATCGACAGGGCGAGTGAGAGGCGTCTTCACCGGTCCGGGTTCCTCACAGGTAGGGGTGTCCGGTGGACTACTGGAGAAGAACTGGAGACCCGACATGAGCCGCGTGATCAGGCACTCGTCCTCCGAAGAGGAACTGGAGAAGCAGACGCAACACTCATCGGCATGAGCCAGCCGGGCCCCTTGGGCAGCACTACGGGTCTTGTCCCTCGCGACGAGCTGCTGACCATCGGCCAAGCCGGCGAGTACCTCGGGACGGGTGAGCGGTTCATCCGCCGCCTCGTCGCCCAGCGGCGTATCGCCTACGTCAAGCTCGGCAAGTACGTCCGGTTGCAGCGCTCTGCCCTCGACGCCTTCATCGAAGCCGGCCGCGTCCCGAGCGAGTGATCGCCGTCGTACCCATGTTGATCTTGCCTTCCAGAGACGAGTGAGTACCCGAACGCGCAGATGCTGTCGACAGCTGCGAATCGATCGTGACCTGAGGCAAGGCGACGATGACCTAGCGACCGGTCGCTGTCGGATCCACCGTCGGTCAGGTCCGGTAGGGCGCGCGGGGCACGTTGCGCGAAGAGGTCGAGCGTCCCCGCAACCAGGTCGTGTGCGGCCCAGGTGGGCCAGGGGACAGCGCAGACCCGATTGGTCAGGCGGAGTGTGGCGCCCGCGGGTCAGCCGTCGAGGGGACCTGCCGCTCCAACAAGGCGACCGAGGACCACTGCCGGCCGTAGGCGAAGCCCGAGCACGTGCGCCAGGCAGCGAGCACGGCTACCTCATCGATGACGCAGGTGCGCGGCTCGGGTTCGGCCACCCGGGAGCCCGCTCGGTCGAGCAACGTGAGCGAGGCGTCCAATCCGCGCCGGTGCGGGCGTCGATGAGCCAGCGCCAGTGGCGGGGCTCAGGCCGCCCCGGGCGATACGAATGATGGGGATAAAGTGGGGGGCCGTCCCTGGAGTCAGCTCCTGATCCCTCCGCATAGCTTGCTGGCCTGGACTTTTGAGCCGACGGGGGGACTCGAACCCCCAACCGCCCGATTACGTGGTTGCCCTTTTCCGTGGAGCACCGCCATGTACCGCATCAGCCCGCGACGTGCGAATACATGGTGTCAGGAGCCTCGCTGTCGTACCGTGAGGAGCCACTGATCTCCGGAGTTCTTCAGGGGTAAATCATGGGCAGGCCAGGTCTCGCGCTCGGCACGGCAGGCAAGACTCGCGTGCACACCACGCCGTCCGGGCACCGCGCCGTCGCCTGGTACCGCGACTACGACGGCAGGTGCCGACAGGTCGAGCGACACGCCAAGACCAAGGCTGCCGCCGAGGCAGCACTTCGGCTCGCACTTCGAGACCGTGCGCGCTTCGACGTCGGCGGGGACATCACTCCCAACACACGAGTGGACGCGCTGGCCGAGGCGTGGTTCGCCGGTCTCAAGAACCTCAGCCCCACGACGATGCAGGCCTACCGCAACCGCCTCGATCAGCAGGTGCTTCCTGGCCTCGGCAACCTCCGGGTGCGAGAGCTCAGCATCGGCACGATCGAGCGGCACTTGTGCCTTGTCTCCGACAAGCACGGCCCTGCCGTCGCGAAGATGACCAAGAGTGTCCTGAGCGGCGTCTGCGGACTGGCCGCTCGTCACGACGCGCTGGAGCGCAATCCCGTCCGCGACACCGGCAGCATCGAGACACCGGCCAAGAAGGCGCCCAAGGCGCTTACCGCCGACGAGGCCCGCACGCTGCTCACCGAACTCGAGGCCGACGAGAGAACCCGGAGGCACGACGTGCCGGACTTCATCGCGTTCATGCTCGCCACCGGATGTCGCATCGGCGAAGCCGCCGCCGTGACGTGGGATGACCTCGACCTCGACGCCGGCACCGTGGACATCAGGTCGACGATCGTCCGGGTGAAGGGTCAGGGCCTCGTTCGCAAGAGCACCAAGACGGCCTCGGGTGCCCGCACACTGCTGCTCCCGCCTTGGTGCGTCGAGAAGCTACGGAGGCGGGCTGCCCGTGTGGGCGCGTCGACAGACGTGGCCGGGGCACAAGCACCGGTGTTCTCGGCTCCCCTGGGCGGTTGGCGCGATCCCTCAAACACACAGGCCGACCTGCGAGCTGCCTTCGCAGGTGCTGGCTTCGGCCACATCAGCAGCCACGTGATCCGGAAGACGACGGCGACGATGCTCGACCACGCCGGCCTGTCCGCCCGCGCCATCGCCGACCAATTGGGCCATGCCAACCCGAGCCTCACCCAGGACGTCTACCTCGGTCGCCAGGTCGCCTCGACCGGCGCCGCGATGGCACTGGAAGCACTCCGGCCCACGGGCTCCGCCCAAGGGCTGGAAGACGGTCGAGACTGAAAGGGCTGACGCGCTACAGCATCGACTGCGTCATGGGCGCGACCACCGCGGGCGTCGGGCCCCCTGAATCCAGCAACGCAACCGCATCCTCGGGTCCTCGAGACGGCACCGCACGCTGTGACGAGACGACGGTCCCGCTGCAGTGGTCCTCCAGGGGAGCCCCGGTACACGCAGTCCGGCAGCGCAGGAGTGGAGCGCGCTACGCATCCGAGGCCGTGGCGATCGACGGGCGGACAGGAGAAGAACAGGAGCCTTCCACGCACCGTTGAGCCATGGACCTCCGAGCCATGGCCGATGGGACCGTCGATGCTCCCTCCGCCGGAACCGACGAGCTGCTGACCCCCAGCCAGGCTGGTGACTATCTGTGCACCGGTGAACGATTTGTTCGCCGTCTCATCGCCGAGCGCCGCATCGACTACGTCAAGCTCGGCAAGCACGTCCGCGTTCAGCGGTCAGTCCTGGACCGCTTCATCCAGGCCGGCCGAGTCCCCCATGAGCCAGACCGGACTTCCGAAGATCGTGAGCACGCGACCGGCCCAATTCGCTGATTGACCTGGAGGGATGCGGGCAGGCCGCGATGGGGTCGTGTTACTACAGGCGC
>NZ_NVPT01000246.1 GCF_002802985.1 Geodermatophilus chilensis
ATCGTACCACGCCCACCGCGGTCTCACCGTCAGGGGCCGCCGGCAGCGTCAGATGTGTATAAGCGCCAGGGCCAGCCGCACCAGGTCCGCCGGCGCCAGCTCCACCTGCAGGCCCCGCCGTCCGGCGCTGACCATCACGGTGGCGAAGCCGAGGGCCGACTCGTCGACCACCGTCGGCAGCGTCTTGCGCTGCCCGAGCGGGCTGATGCCGCCGAGCACGTAGCCGGTCGTGCGCTCGGCGTCGGCGGGGTCGGCCATCGTCGCCCTCCGCCCGCCGGTCGCCGCCGCGAGCGCCTTGAGGTCGAGGTTCCCGGCCACCGGGACGACGGCGACGGTCAGCGCGCCGTCGACCCGGGCGACCAGTGTCTTGTAGACCTGGCGCGGGTCCTGGCCGAGCGCGGCCGCCGCGGCCTCCCCGTACCCCTGGCCCTCGGCGTGTTCCGGGTCGTAGGTGTGCAGGGTGTGGGCCACCCGGGCCCGCTCGAGGGCCCGCACCGCGGGGGTCGCCGCCACGGTGCGGGAGCGTAGCCAGCGTCGCCGCGCGGCCGGTCCCCGCTCACACCGGGGAATGGGGACCCCGGCCCGCACGGTTGGACAGGCCGTGAGCAGCAGCCTCTCCACCAGCGCCCGCCAGCGCCCTGCGCTCCGGCGGCCCCCGGGCCGGCCCGGTGCCGCGCGGCTAGGATCGTCGGAGGCGGTGGCCCGCGTCCGGGCGCCGCAGAGAGGACGGTCGGTGCCCGAGGAGTCCACGGACCGCACGCCCGAGACCGCCATGGCCGACGCCGTCGAGGAGACCTCGCCGGTCGAGGTGCCCGAGGCGCGCGAGGGCGGCAGCCGCACGGAGGTCGACGAGACCCGTGCCGAGCGCGATGCCCGCTTCGAGCGGGATGCGTTGCCCTACCTCGACCAGCTCTACCCGGCGGCCCTGCGGATGACCCGCAACCCGGCCGACGCCGAGGACCTGGTTCAGGAGACGTTCGTGAAGGCCTACTCGGCCTTCCACCAGTTCGCCGAGGGCACCAACCTCAAGGCCTGGCTGTACCGGATCCTGACGAACACCTACATCAACAGCTACCGCAAGAAGCAGCGGCAGCCGCAGCAGTACCCCACCGATCAGGTGCAGGACTGGCAGCTGTACGCCGCCGAGGAGCACAGCTCCAGCGGCCTGCGCTCGGCGGAGATCGAGGCGCTGGACCACCTGCCGGACTCCGACATCAAGGACGCCCTCCAGCAGCTGCCGGAGGACTTCCGCCTGGCGGTCTACCTCGCCGACGTCGAGGGCTTCGCCTACAAGGAGATCGCCGAGATCATGGGCACGCCCATCGGCACGGTGATGTCCCGCCTGCACCGCGGCCGCCGCGGGCTGCAGAAGCTGCTGGCCGACTACGCCCGGGAGCGCGGTTTCGTCCGGGCCGGTGCCGGGGAGGAGGCGAGCCACTCGTGACCAGCGACGAGCGTCCGGACGCCGGCGAGCCGATCTCGGTGGACTCCTGCGAGGACGTGCTCTCCCACGTCTTCGAGTTCCTCGACCACGAGACCGAGCCCGCCCGCCGGGAGGTCATCGCCGAGCACCTCGAGGACTGCTCGCCCTGTCTGCGGCGATTCGGCATCGAGCAGGAGTTCAAGGCCCTGGTCCGCCGGCGCTGCGGCGGCGACGTCCCCCCGCCCGGCCTGCGGGACCGGATCAAGCTGCAGCTGACCACCGTCTCCTTCGAAGAGGACGGCACGCAGGTCAGCATCGAGCGGCTCAGCGTGGAGCACACGCAGGAGCGCCCCACCGCGTAGGACCGTCGTACGCCAGAGGCCCAGAACCCACCGGGTTCTGGGCCTCTCGCGTACGGCCACCCTTCAGGGCCCCGCGCCGAGCGTGCGAGGCGTGGGGGGAAGGGTGGTCCTCTTTCAGGCGTTGGGGCGCTTGCCGTGGTTGGCCTTGTTCCCCTTGCGGGAGCGCCGCTTGCGTCCACGCTTGGACATCGCCGCCCTCCTTCCGTCGTCGCTGCTGGCGGGCCCGGTGCCGGGCCCCTGGACACCTCTGGGCGACCCGGGGCCGCGGCTGGCGCTGCGACCCCGGGCGGATCCGTCAGGCTGGACCCCCAGCCTCTCACGAGCCCGCGCGGCACCGCCCCCCTGTGGCGGTCCGGCGGGGCGCGGGGTGAGGCTGGGGGCAGGACGGCGTCGAGGTCGGTGGAAGGCGGTTCGGGACGTGGCACACGTCGGGATCGAGAGCGTGCTCGTGGCGGGCCGTGGGCCGGCCGCGTGCGCGGTGGTGGCGGCCTGCTCGCGCCTGGACGTGAAGACGGTCGCCGTCCACTCGGAGGCCGACCGCAACGCCCGGCACGTGCGCCTGGCCGACGACGCGATCCTGCTCGGTCCGGCCCCGGCCGCGGAGTCCTACCTGGCCGTCGACCGCATCGTGGAGGCCGCCCGGCGCAGCGGCGTGGAGGCCGTCCTGCCGGTGCCGCCGGCGCTGGCCGGCAACGCCCGGCTCGCCGGCGCGGTGGTGGCTGCCGGGCTCACCTGGGTCGGCCCTTCCGCCGCGGTGCTGGAGCGCCTCGGTGGGGACGGCGTCGAGCCGGCCAGCGAGCGCGGGTTCCTCGCGCTGGTCACCGACGGGGGGCTGCGCTGCACGACACCGGTCTCCCGCGACCGCGCCGCCGGCATCGCCCGCGTCTCCTGGACCCCCGACGAGCCCGTCGAGCTGCCGCCGGCGGCCAAGCGGCTGCCCGAGATCGGCTGGCGCGGCCTGGTCACCGTCGGCATCGCCCCCGACGGCGAGCTGGCCGAGGTGGCGGCCGGCTTCTCCCTCGACACCACGGTGCTGGAGCGGGCGCACGGCGTGGACGCCGTCGAGCTCGCCCTGCGCAGCGCGGCGGGCGGCTCGGCCGTCGACTCCGGCACGGGGGCGCCGCCGCGGCGGGCGGTCACCGTCCAGCTGCGTTCGACGCTGCCGCCGGGCCAGGGCGGGCGGGTCACCGGCCGGCTGCCCCGCTCGGGCCGGCACACCGGCGCCGGGCGCGGCGTCGAGGTCGTGGCGGTGAGCGGCTACGACCCCGGCGACCGGCTGGACCGCTGGTACGACGCGCTGCTGGCCACCATCAGCGCCGGCGCCCGGGACACCGCCACCGCCGCACGGGCCGTCAGCGAGGTGCTCGACGCGGTGCCGGAGGTCGGCGTGCCGCACGACGGCCCCGAGGTGTGCGCGGTGCTCGAGCGGCTGACCTCCGGCAACCCGGCGCCGGGGGCGTGACGCGCGCCCGTCGCGTGCCAGGATGGACCGACGGCGAGCTCAGGGAGGTGCCGGTGGCGGTCGAGGAAGTCCACGCCGAGATGGTGTCGAGCGTGTGGAAGGTGCTGGTGCAGCCCGGCAGCGAGGTGGCGGCCGGCGACACCCTGGTCATCCTCGAGTCGATGAAGATGGAGATCCCCGTCCTCACCGAGCGGGCCGGCACCGTCCGCGAGCTGCACGTCGTCGAGGGCGAGGTGCTGCAGGAGGGCGACCTCATCGCCACCGTCGACGGCTGAGCCGGCTCACAGGTCGAGGGCGTACACCAGCAGGTCGATGCCGGGCGCGGGCTGCCAGTCGCGCTCCGGCAGCCGGGTGAAACCCAGCCGCTCGTAGAGCCGCTGCGCCGCCGGCATCCCCCGGTCCGTCGAGAGCACCATCCGCCGCTTGCCGGCGGCGCGGGCCCGCTCCAGGCAGGTCCGCACCAGCAGCTCGCCGATCCCGCGGCCCTGCACGGCCGGGTCGACGACGAGCATCCGGAACGCCGCCTCGTCGGCGGACTCCGTGACCTCGCCGAAGTCGCCTGCGAGCACCAGCGCCACGCTGCCGACCACGCGGCCCTCCTCGTCCCGGACGACGAGCAGCTCGGCCCGGTCGGCCCGCCCGGCGACGTCGCGCAGCTGCACGCCGTACTCCGGCGAGGCCAGCCCGCCGCCCACGTAGACGTCGGCGGTCAGCTGCCCGATCCGCGGGAAGTCCTCGGGACCGGCGCGGTCGACGGTCACGGCCGGTGCGTCGGGGGACGAGGACACGGCCCCCAGCCTAGGGAGGGACCTCCGGGAGTCCTCGCGGGCTCGGGACTCCCAGGGGAGGGGCCGGTCATACGCTCGGGGACACCATGAACAGCCTCTCCGAACGCCTCACCCGCGGCTCGGCGTCCGCACCGGCCCAGGTCGACCACGCGCGCCGACTGGTCGCCGACTGGCAGCTGCTGGCCGACCTGTCGTTCGCCGACCTGACGCTGTGGGTGCCGTTGCGCACCGGCGCCTGGTGGTGCGTCGCGCAGGTGCGCCCGCTCACGGCCCCCACCAGCCAGCCCGAGGACCTCGTGGGCTCGGAGGTGGAGGGCCCGGCCGCCGAGCCGTTCGTGGTCACGCACCGGGAGGGCCGCCCGGTGACCGAGGGGGAGCCGGACTGGTCGGGCGGCACGCCGCGCCGCCGGGAGGTCGTGCCGGTGCGCCACGACGGCGTGGTCGTCGCCGTCCTGGCGCGGGACACCAACCTGGCGGTGACCCGGTCGCCGTCCACCCTGGAGCTGACCTACCTCGACATCGCCGCCGACCTCTGCCTGATGGTCTCGGCGGGCACGTTCCCGCCGCAGAAGCCGCTGGACGCCGAGCTGAGCCCGCGCGTGGGCGACGGGCTGGTGCGGCTGGACGCCGACGGGCGGGCCGTCTACGCCAGTCCCAACGCGCTGTCGGCCTACCGCCGGCTCGGCGTCATCGGGGACGTCGTCGGCGCCGACCTCGCCCGGCTCACCCGGGACGCCGCGGTCGACCGGGTGGCCGGCGAGGCGGTCGCGGCCGGCATCCGTGCCGCGGTGTCCGGGCGGTTCCCCGACCCCATGGACGTCGAGAGTGCCGGGGCGACCCTGCTGGTACGGGCGCTGCCATTGCAGGCGCCCGGTGCAGAGGAGGGCGCGCTGGTGCTGGTGCGGGACGTGACCGACGTCCGCCGGCGGGACCGCGCGCTGCTGACCAAGGACGCGACCATCCGGGAGATCCACCACCGGGTGAAGAACAACCTGCAGACGGTTGCCGCGCTGCTGCGGCTGCAGGCCCGCCGGATGACCGAGCCCGCCGCCCGCGAGGCGCTGGAGGAGTCGGTGCGCCGGGTGTCGTCGATCGCAGTGGTGCACGAGACCCTGGCCGGCAGCCGGGAGGACGTGGTGGACGTCGACGACGTCCTCGACCGGGTGCTGCCGATGCTGGGCGACCTGACCTCGGTGGGCCCGGCCGCACGGACCCGGCGGGTCGGCCAGTTCGGCGAGCTGCCGTCGGTCGCCGCGACCCCGCTGGTGCTGGTGGTCACCGAGCTGCTGCACAACGCCGCCGAGCACGCGTTCCCCGACGGCAGCCCGGGCAGCATCGAGCTGGTGGCCGAGCGGGACGGCGACGACCTCGTCGTCCGGGTGGTCGACGACGGGCGGGGCCTGCCCGAGGGGTTCGAGCCCTCCGCCAGTGACGGCCTGGGCCTGCAGATCGTGCGCACGCTGGTCGCCAGCGAGCTCGGCGGCAGCCTGGCCATGACGAGCCCGCCCTCCCG
>NZ_NVPT01000247.1 GCF_002802985.1 Geodermatophilus chilensis
CTTCGCCACTCGCTACGACAAACTCGCCGTCCGCTACGAAGCAACCGTCCAGATCAGCGACATCGACATCTGGCTCCGCGACTTATCAAACAGGGCCTAAAGATCATTAAGGGCGGGGGTTACGAGCTCTGCTGACAGGCGATGCAGCCTGCGCTATGCCGCTGGCATGAGGTATCCCGAGGGTGGTGGGCTGACTGCTGAGGAGCGTGCCGGGCGGGAGCGGGTGCGGTTGGCCGCGGCGAATTGGATCGAGGAGGGCGCCAGCGACCGGGAGGTGGCCGCCCGGTTTCGGGTGACCCGGATGTCGGCCAACCGGTGGCGCCGCGCGCTGGCCGCCGGCGGCCGCCCGGCGCTGGCGTCCAAGGGTCCGGGTGGGGCGCGCTGCAAGCTCAGCGCCGCCCAGCTGGCCGAGCTGCAGGAGCTGCTCGACGCCGGGCCGGCAGCGTGGGGCTGGGCGGACCAGCGCTGGACGCTGCCCCGCATCGCTGAGCTGGTGCGCACCCGATTCGGCGTGGACTACACCTTGCCCGGGCTGGACCTGCTGCTGCACCGCCTCGGTTGGAGCGTGCAGGTCCCCGCCCGGCGGGCCGCCGAGCGCGACGAGGAGCGGATCACCGCCTGGCGGGAGCAGACCTGGCCTGCGATAAAAGGGCCGCGGCGGACCTGGGCGCCTGGCTGGTCTTCGAAGACGAGTCCGGTCAGGGGCTGAGGCCGCCGCAAGGCCGCACCTGGGGCCGGCGCGGGCACACGCCGGTGGTGCGGGTGACCGCAGCCAACAGCCCGCGGCTGTCGGTGGCCGCGCTGCTGGCCACCAAACCCGGGCACCGCCCGCGGCTGATCTACCGCACCCACCGCGGCCGCCGCCACGGCGGCCGGAACGACGGCCGGCGCAAGGGGTTCACCGAGGCCGACTACGCCGCCCTCCTGGACGCCGCTCATCAGCAGCTCGGCGGGTCGATCGTGCTGGTCTGGGACAACCTCAACACCCACGTCAGTGCCGCGATGGCCGAGACGATCGAGGCCCGGCCGTGGCTGACGGTCTACCGGCTGCCGCCGTACGCCCACGAGCTGAACCCGGTGGAGCCGGTGTGGTCGCATTTGAAGCGGTCGCTGGCCAACCTGACCAAGCACGACCTCGCCGAGCTGACCGCGCTGGTGAAGACCCGCCTCAAGCGGATGCAGTACCGCCCGGGGCTGCTGGCCGGCTTCCTCGCCAGTACCGGGCTCGACCTCGGACCTTTCTGTAACAACCACCCTTAGTGATCTTTAGTCGACCTGTGCTCGGTTGCGCTGGGGTTCGCGACGCCTCGGCTTTGGCATCGCGGGGCCCACGACCCGCTCCGCCAGAGGCTGGGGGCTCCTGGAACGACGGCGACTTGGAGTCCTTCCTCATCGAGATCACCGCCGAGGTCCTCGCGCAGGCGGACGCCGAGACTGGTCGGCCCTTCGCCGACGTCGTCCTCGACCGGGCGGAGCAGAAGGGCACCGGCCGCTGGATGGTGCAGGGCGCGCTGGACGTGGGGATAACCGGTCACCGGCATCGCCGAGGCCACGTTCGCCCGTGCCCTGTCGGGGTCGGTTGCCCAGCGGACGGCCGCGGCCGGCCTGCCGGGGCACGCGGACGACCGGGCCGTGGCGGACCGCGACGCCTTCGTCGAGGACGTCCGGCCGGCGCTGTACGCCTCCGAGGTCGTCGCCTACATCACCAAGGCCTACCGGCGTCGCGCCGACCTGCCCTTGCTGCTCGCCGACCCGTACTTCACCGACGCCGTGGCCTACGGGGACCGCGCCTGGCGCAGGTGGTGGCCGCGGCCCGGCACGGAGTGCCGACGCCAGTTTCTCCTCGCTGGCCTACTACGACAGCGTCCGTGCCGGCCGGCTGCCGGCCGCGCGGGTCCAGGCTTGGCGGGACCACTTCGGCGCGCACACCTACTGGCGGCTCGACCGCGAGAGCAGCTTCCACCCATCATGGTCCGGAGACCGGACCGAACACCGCAGCTGACCGGGAGGAGCCCAAGCATGGACGCGGACAGCCGGGCGATCCTGGACGACGACGACCGCGAGGCGGTCGGCGTCGTGGCGGCCGCTGTTGCCGGCGCGATGGGCCTGCGAGACCTGCGGGTACGCCACCACGGGGATGCCGCCTGCCTCGAGGTTCCTGTCGAAGACATCGCGGCGGTGGCGGTCACGCCGCTGCACGAGCAGGTGCTGACGGCGGTGCGCTCGGCCGGGTTCCGGTTCATCGCCCTGGACCTGGCCGGAGTGCAGTCGGGCGCCTTCACCCTCGAGCTGGTCAGTGGGCCCCGTGACTGACTCCCCGGACCAGGAGGGGGAGCGGCCCGGGGCCGAGGGGGAGCGGCCCGGGGCTCCCGCCGCCCGGGCGCCGTACGTCGACCTCGGTTTCGCCCGCGTCGACACCGACCGGCTGGCGCGGACCGGCGACCCGGAGGTCGTCTACGGGGCGGGCAAGACCAGCGAGGAGGTCCTCGCCATCATCGAGACCCTGCGCGCCGCTGCACCGGGCCGTCCGGCGATGGTCACGCGGGCGGCTCCGGCCACCGTCGCGGCACTGCAGGCCCGCTGGCCGGACGCGACGGTTGACAGGAGCACCGTCGCCGTCGGGCCGCTGCCGCCCGCTCGCGGCCTGGTCGCCGTGGTGAGCGCGGGCACCTCCGACGAGCCCGTGGCGGCGGAGGCGGCGACCACCGTCCGTGTCCTCGGTGCCGAGGTCGTACGGGTGGTGGACGTCGGGGTCGCCGGTCTGCACCGCGTCCTCCACGCCAGACCGGTCCTCGAGAACGCCGACGTCGTCATCGTGGTCGCCGGGATGGAAGGGGCCCTGCCCAGCGTGGTCGGTGGACTGGTCGGGACGCCGGTCGTCGCGGTGCCGACCAGCGTCGGTTACGGGGCCAGCTTCCAGGGCCTGGCCGCACTGCTGGGGATGCTCAACTCGTGCGCGGCCGGGGTCGTCGTCTGCAACATCGACAACGGCTTCGGAGCTGGCGTGTTCGCCGCCCGGGTCGCCCGGAGCATCGGCGCCAGTCGAACCGGGCCGTCGTGAGCAGGGTCGGCTGGCTCGACCTGTCGAACGGCGTGGCCGGTGACATGTTGCTCGGCTCGCTGGTTGACGCAGGGGTCCCGCTCGCCGAGATGAGCGCTGCGCTGCAGCCGCTGGGGCTGCCGATCGGTCTGCGCGCGGAGGAGGTGTTCCGCGGGGGCCTGCGCGCCGTCCGCGTCGTCGTTGACGTCGGCGTTGCGGACCAGCCCTCCCGTACGTGGGCCGACGTCCGTACGCTCCTCGACCGGTTGCCGGACCCCCTGCGCAGCTCCGCGTCGGCCGTATTCGGCCGGCTCGCACGGGCGGAGGCGTCCGTGCACGGGGTACCCGAGGACGACGTGCACTTCCACGAGGTGGGTGCCCTCGACGCCATTGCCGACGTGGTAGGCGTCTGTGCCGGGGTCGCCGCGCTGGGTGTGGACCGCCTGGTCGCCTCGCCGATCGCACTCGGAGGCGGCCGTGCCCGCACCGCGCACGGCTGGATCCCGGTCCCCGGCCCCGCCGTCCTCGCGCTGCTGTCCGGCGCCGGGGCACCGGGGCGCGGCGGCCCGGACGACGACGAACTCGCCACTCCGACCGGCGTGGCCCTGACGACCACACTCGCGACGGCCTTCGGGCCGATGCCGCTCCTGCGTCCCACGCGGACGGGCACCGGCGCCGGCACCCGGGACCCCGCGCACCGGCCGAACGTTGTGCGACTCGTCCTCGGCGAGGAGATACGGCCGGCCGCCCCGGGGGTGGTCCCGGTGGACGAGGAGACGGTCCTCCTCCTCGAGACGAACGTCGACGACATGGACCCCCGGGGATGGCCGGAGGTGCTGGAGTCCCTCCTCGCAGCCGGCGCGGTCGATGCCTGGCTCACGCCCGTGCTGATGAAGAAGGGACGACCGGCCCACGTCCTGACGGCGCTGGCCGAGGCAGGCCCGGCGGCGGCCGTCCGCACGGTCCTCCTGCGCGAAACCACCACGCTCGGCGTCCGAGAGACCCTCGTGCGGCGCCACACCCTCGCACGCGGGTTCCGCACCGTCGACGTCGACGGTCAGCCGGTCGCCGTGAAGCTGGGGTTCACGGCGGACGGGCGCGTGGTCAACGCCATGCCGGAGTGGGAGGACGTCACCCGGGCGGCAGCGGTGCTCGGCCGGCCGGTCAAGCACGTCCTCGCCCGGGCGCTGGGACTCGCGGAGCGACTGACCTCCGCCGAGGGGCGGGAACCTGGGTGAGCGCCGGACCGGCGCGATCCGGGAACGGGCTGGCCGGCCCGAAACCGTGGCCCGAGGACGAGGGGTGAGCGGCCCCGGGCCCAAGCGGTTCGACCACCATTGTGACCACCATCAGGTCACCCTCACCGGCCGAGGACGTCGCCGAGGACGTGGGCGGCATCGCGCGAGACGTCGTGTGCAACGTGGCCGTAGACGTCGCCGGTGATGGCGATCGACGAGTGGCCGAGGCTTTCCGGGACGACCTTGAGTGAACGCCGTGGGGGAGCATCACGCTGGCCGCCGAGTGCCGGAGGGTGTGCAGACCCGTGTCCGGCCGTCCGGCCTTGGCGGCAGCGACCTCGAGCGCTCGGAGGAGTTGGGGTCGCACGGCTGGCCGAACTCGGTGGTGAAGACGAAGCCGGTCTCGTGCCACGTGAGGCCGCCCGCTCGTCGCTCCTCGGCCTGTGTGGCGAACCGGTCGTGGAGCAGTCGCTCCACCGGCGCGGGAATGAGGTTTTCTCACCAGGAACCAGCGTCCAACTGGAGGGTGCCGTCGACGTCGCTGGTCAGGGCTTCAGCCAGTCGTCTGCGGCTTCGGTCTCGACTCCTCGGCGCAGGCGCCCGCCAGGAGGCACTCGATCCTCCGCTGGCGCACGGGCCTGACTTGCATGGATGTCTCTGCTGACCGTCCGCGAACGGCGAATCCTGGTGAGAAAACCTCAGTCGCGCAGCCGCTCGTTGGCGACGAGCTTGGCGGTTTTGGGACGGCGGGCGGCCCGTTCGGCCTTCCACTGCGCGACCGACGCCCGGTACTCCAGCTGCCCACCTCTGGTAGCCGCGTTGCGGCGGAGCTCCCGAGATACCGTCGACGCGGCGCGGCCGATCCGTCGGGCGATTTCCCGGACCCCAGCCCTTTGGGCGCGCAGCAGCGCGATCTCCTCCCGCTCGGCGAACGACAGATACCGGCCCGAGGACGGCCCGCATCGCAGCGAGGCGGGCATGCCGCCGCGCTAGCGGAACCACCGCGACCCGACCGGCCTGGACACCCCGACCGCGACCGCGGCGTCCTCACTGCTCACAGCGGTGTGCTGATTGGTTGACGGTGGGCGGTTGGCAGACGTACTCCGCTGGGGTGCGGGCTTATTCGATGGATCTGCGTGAGCGGGTGGTGGCC
>NZ_NVPT01000248.1 GCF_002802985.1 Geodermatophilus chilensis
GGATTTTGATAAGAGACAGACCCGGCGGTCGGCGGCCTGCCGGGCTGGGGCCTCGCGGTCGCGGCGGTCGCCGCCGCGGCCCTGCTCGTGCAGGCCGACCGGGGCCTGGGCCGGCTGGACGCCGGCCGCCTCCTCGCCGGCGGGACGACGGCCCGCTACGCCGGCGGTTCGCTGCTCTCGCTGGACACGCGGGAGCTGGGCCGCGCGCTGGCCGGCCGGGACCGCCCGCCCCGCCGCAGCCGCCGCTTCTCCCGGGTGCGCGCCCCCTGGCAGGCGGTGGTGGCCACCGACCTCGCCGTCCTCGCCCGCGGCCGGTGGCAGCTCGGCCAGCTCGCCGTCGCCGCCGCCGTCCCGGTCGTCGTCGCCCGCACCGAGGGGCTCGGCGCGCTGCCGCCCGCGGTGTGGGCCGGCTGCCTGCTGGGTGGGGGGCTGGCCGCGACGGCGGCCGGGCGGGCCGCCCGGGAGGCGCACGGCGCGCCGGAGCTGGACCGGCTGTTCGCGCTGTCGGCTGCGGCCGTGGTGCGCAGTCGCGCCGTCGTCCCGCTGGTCGCGACCGCGCTGGTCGGCACCCTCAGCGGGCTGCTGCTCGGGGTGGGCACCGGGCTGGTCGGCACCTGGGCGCTGCTCGGGCTGGCCGCGGCCCCGGCGTGGGCGGCGGCCTCGCTGCGCGGGGCGCTGCGCCCCGATCCGGACTGGTCCGGACCCGTCGTCTCCACGCCCATGGGCGTGCTGCCGGCCGGGGTCGGCGCCACGCTGGTGCAGGGGGTGGACGTCGGCGTGGTCGGCAGCCTGCCGCTGCTGGCCGTGCTGGTGACCGGCGGCCCGACCCCGTTGCTCGTCGCCGTCCAGGCGGGGTGGGCCCTGCTGCTGGCCGCGGCGGTGCTGGTGCAGCTCGGCCGGCGGCGGTCGCCGGGCAGCTGACCCGGCGGATCAGCCCTCGCCGGGGTGCACCACCCCGGCGCTGCCGCCGCCACGCCGCACGGCCTCGGCCGCGGCGAGCAGCCGGCCGTCGGGCAGGAACTCCACCCCGGTGGCGGCCCCGATCTCGTCGACCGGCGCGAAGGCGTGCCCGCGGGCGGTCAGCTCGGCGCCGTACGCGTCGAGGAAGGCCGGCTCCGCGTCGGCCGTCGCGCTGTTGCGCTGGCTGGCCCGCGGCGCCGCGATCGCGTCGGCCAGGTCGGCGCCGCGGTCCAGCCGGTCCACCAGCGTCTGCAGCACGGTGGTGATGATCGTGGCGCCGCCGGGCGAGCCGACGGCCAGCAGCGGCTCGCCGTCCTGCAGCACGACCGTCGGCGCCATGCTGCTGCGCGGCCGCTTGCCCGGAGCGGGCAGGTTCGGCTCGGGCCGGGTCGGGTCGGCGGGCGCGAAGGTGAAGTCGGTCAGCTCGTTGTTCAGCAGGAACCCGCGGCCGGGGACGGTGATCCCGCTGCCGCCGGTCTGCTCGATGGTCAGCGTGTAGCTGGCCACGTTGCCCGCGGCGTCGGCCACGGTGAGGTGCGTGGTCGACGGCCCCTCGGGGCCGCCGTCGTCGGTGGGTGCGGCCGGGGCCGGGCACGGGCCGTACCCACCGTCCGGGACGCCCGCCGGCACCGGCTTCGCCGCCGCGCGGACCGGGTCGACCAGGCACGCCCGCTCCGCGGCGAACCCGTCGGAGAGCAGCTCGGCCAGCGGCACCTGGGTGTAGGCGGGGTCGCCGACGTAGGCGTTGCGGTCGGCGAAGGCCAGCGCGCTCGCCTCCAGGTAGGTGTGCAGGACGTCGACCTCCGGCAGCGTGGCCAGGTCGGAGCCCTGCAGCACGTTCAGCGCCTCGCCGACGGTCGACCCACCGCTGGACGGCGGCGCCATCCCGTAGACCTCCAGGCCGCGGTACTCGACGCGGGTCGGCTCGCGCAGCGGCGCCTCGTACGCAGCGAGGTCGGACTCCTCCAGCAGGCCGGCGAGCACCGGCGCGGCGCCGTCGGCCACCGGGGGCTCCTGCGCCGTCCGCACGACCTCCTCGCCCAGCTCGCCGGTGTAGAGGACGTCGACCCCCTTGGCGGCCAGCAGCTCGTAGGTGCCCGCCAGGTCGGGGTTGCGGAAGACCGAGCCCACCTCGGGCAGCGCGCCGCCGGGGAGGAACAGCTCGGCGCTCGGTGTGAACCGGCGGAACCTCTCCTCGTTGTCGGCGGTCTGCCGGCGGAACGTCTCGTCGACGACGAAGCCCTCCTCGGCGAGCTCGGTGCCGCCCTGCAGCACCTCGCCCAGCGACAGCGTGCCGAACTCGTCGAGCACCCGCTGCCACGTCAGCGGGGTCCCCGGCGTGCCGACCGACAGCCCGCTCGTCACCGCCTCCCGGAAAGGCAGGGGCTCGCCGTCCTCCCCGAGGAAGGCATCGGCCCCCATCGCCCGCGGCGCGGTCTCCCGGCCGTCGACCGTGGTCACCTCACCGGTCGCGGCGTCGAACCACACGAAGAACCCGCCGCCCCCGACGCCGGCCGAGTAGGGCTCGGTGACGCCCAGTGCGGCGGCCGCGGCGACCGCCGCGTCGGCGGCGTTGCCGCCCGCGGCGAGCACCTCCAGGCCGACCCGGGTGGCGTCGGGGTCGACCGTGGCGACCGCGCCGCCGGTCCCGACCGCGCGGGGCACCTTCTCCGGCGGCGGGACGGCGTGCCCTGGCGTGGCACCCGCCGGACCGGCCGGGGCGACCCCGGTCAGGACGGCGGCGGTCAGGGCGGTCAGGACGGTGCGTCGACGCGGCACGGGGACTCCTCGGGCGTCGGGAGGGTCGCGGTCCGGGCACCCCAGCCTGCTCCTGGTGGCAGCGGCCCGCCCGGCGAGCTGGACCGGACGGGTGCGACGGGAGAGGATCGCGGGGTGAGCCGCATCAACGACGTCGGCGGCATGGTGGGCTTCCCCGCGATCGTCGAGGAGCCGGACGAGCCGACCTTCCACGCCGACTGGGAAGCGCACGTCCTGGCCCTCAACGCGGCGCTGATCCGGCGCGGCGTCTACAACCTCGACGAGTTCCGCGACGCCATCGAGCGGATGGAGCCGGCGACCTACCTCGCCAGCTCCTACTACGAGAAGTGGTTCACGGCCATCACCACCCTGCTGGTCGAGAAGGGGGTGGCGACGCCGGAGGAGCTCGCCGTCCCCCGGGACGCCTCCGGTGCCTGACCGCTTCGCCCCCGGCGACGCGGTGCGGACCAGCACCGCCGACCCGGCGTGGCACACCCGGCTGCCGCGGTACGCCCGTGGCGCGATCGGACGGGTGGTCGAGCTCGCGGGGCACCACCCGCTCGCCGACGACCGGGCCCGGGGCCTGCCGGGGACGACGCAGGCCGTCTACCACGTGCGGTTCACCGCCGCGGACCTGTTCGGCGACGGCGACCACGCCGTCACCGTGGAGCTCTGGGAGGACTACCTGGAGCCCGCCGACCCCCAGGGAGGGACACCATGAGCGGGGACCACCACGGCAGCTCGGCGATCTCCGAGCAGGTCCGGCACGTCGAGGCCCTGCTGGAGGCGCGCGGCCTGGTCGACGAGGGCGAACTCGACCGCCGCATCGACGAGTTCCTCGCCGGTGGCTCACCGGCCAACGGCGCCCGGATCGCCGCGCGCGCCTGGGTGGACCCGGCCTTCCGGGACCGGCTGCTGGCCGACGCCAACGCCGCCATCAGGGAGCTCGGGCTCTCGATGTCCGGCGGCCTGCAGGAGCAGCGGCTGAAGGTCGTCGCCAACACCGCGGACGAGCACAACGTGGTGGTCTGCACGCTGTGCTCCTGCTACCCGATCGCGCTGCTCGGCCCGTCCCCGTCCTGGTACAAGAGCGAGGCCTACCGCTCCCGGGTCGTCCGCGACCCGCGCGGGGTGCTCGAGGAGTTCGGCCTCGAGCTGCCGCCCACGACGCGGATCAGCGTGTGGGACGCCAGCGCGGAGTCCCGGTACATGGTCGTCCCCCGCCGGCCCGAGGGGACCGACGGGCTGTCGGAGGAGGAGCTGGCCGGCCTGGTCACCCGCAAGGGCCTGATCGGCACCGCCGCCGTCTGACGCGCCTGCGGGTGCCGGCCCGGCGTCGCCTGGACCGGCACCCGCGGTCGACTCACCCGCCGGCGAGCAGCAGCACCTTCCCGACGTGCGTGCTGGCCGCCACCAGCGCGTGTGCCTCCGCGGCGCGGGACATCGGCACCCGGCGGTCCACGACCGGCCGGACCACCCCCTCCTCGATAGCCGGCCACACGTCCCGCCGGACCGCGGCAACCACCTCCGCCTTGCTGCCCGGCCCGGTCGCCGGGCGGCCCCGCAGCGTCGTGGCGTGCACCGACCCGCGCGTGCGCATGAGCACGGCGAGGTCGAGCTCTCCCCGGGTGCCGCCCTGCATGCCGATGCACACCAGCCGCCCGCCCGTGGCGAGGACGTCGACGTTGCGACCCAGGTAGGCCGCCCCCATGTTGTCGAGGACGACGCCGGCGCCGCGCCCGTCGGTGGCCGCCCGCACCACGTCCACGAAGTCCTCCTCGCGGTAGTCGACCAGCACCTCCGCACCGAGGTCCCGGCAGACGGCCAGCTTGGCGGCGCTGCCCGCCGTCGTGGCCACCCGGGCACCGGCACGGACGGCCAGCTGGATGGCCATCGTGCCGATGCCACTCGACCCGCCGTGCACCAGGAAGACCTCGCCGGCGCGCAGCCCGGCGAGCAGGAAGACGTTCGACCAGACGGTGCACACCACCTCCGGGAGCGCGGCCGCGTCCACCAGGTCCACCCCGGCGGGACGGGGCAGCAGCTGCCCGGCCGGGACGGCGACCCGCTCCGCGTACCCGCCGCCGGACAGCAGGGCGCACACCTCGTCACCCACCGACCACCCGGTCACGCCGGGTCCGACCTCGCTGACGACGCCGCTGCACTCCAGACCGAGGATCTCGGTCGCCCCGGGCGGCGGCGGGTAGTTGCCCTCCCGCTGCATGAGGTCGGCCCGGTTGACCGCGGTCGCAGCGACATCGACGAGGACCTCGCCCGGCCCGCAGACCGGGTCGGGGGCCTCGCCCCAGCCGAGCACCTCGGGCCCTCCGGTCCCGGCCATGGTCACCGCGCGCATCGAGCCCTCCGGGTCCCGCCCCGGGTGCAGCTGCTCACTCGGATGCCGCGGTGGCGGTGTTGCCCTCGCTCTGCTGGCTGCTGGGTGGGCCGATCCAGACGGTCTTGGCGTTGCAGAACTCGTACATGCCCAGCTCGGTCAGCTCCCGGCCGTAGCCGCTCTGCTTGAC
>NZ_NVPT01000249.1 GCF_002802985.1 Geodermatophilus chilensis
CGGCGCGTCGACGGTCGGCAAGGGCTCGCGCGGCTATGACGCCGGCAAGAAGGTCAACGGCCGCAAGCGGCATCTGGTGGTCGACACCCTGGGGCTGCTCATCGTCGTGCTGGTGACCGCGGCCAGCGTGCAAGACCGCGACGGCGGCATCCGGGTGCTGGACCGGGCCAAGATGGCCATGCCGTCGCTGGTGCTGGTCTGGGCCGATGCCGCCTACAGCCGCCGCACCCAGGACTTCGCCTCGAAGGCGCTGCGCATCCTGGTGCAGGTGGTGGCCAAGCTGGTCGGCCAGCAGGGCTTCGTGCCGCTGCCGCGCCGCTGGGTGGTCGAGCGCACGCACGCCTGGATCACCGGCCACCGCCGGATGAGCCGGGACTACGAACGGCTGCCCGCCCACTCCGAAGCGATGATCAAGTGGGCCATGATCGGGCTGATGGCCCGCCGACTCGCACCGGCTCCCGGCCGCCGTCCCTGGCAGCCAGCACGAGCTTCCTGAGCCCTTTCTCAACACGTTGTCAGACAGGTGCCGCCGCAACGCCGCTCGGCGGCACCGGCGCAACTACGACCGCCGCCTCATCGAAGCTCGCAACCAGCTCGCCGCGCTACTTGCAGCGTCGGCCGCCTGACCACCAGTACGAACCTCCGGCCTTCGTCGCCGTGCCCCTCCTCGTCTCCCTGGGGCCACGTAGCGACGACGGCCGGACCCCGGCCGGGAGGTAGCGCTCCCGGCCAACCCCAGGGCCACCGACGGCCCCGCTGCTTGGACCGGCGGCCGTCGGTGGCCCTGGACCTCAAGCCTCCGCCGTGACCGTAGAAGCCCGGCGGACGGACCGAGGTCGCCGTCCCTTGTGATCATGGGGGACGCCGTCCTCGGGTGTGGATGGGTCCCGGGAGGAGCCGCCGTCGTGGGTGCTGAGAGCACCGACGGCGGCGGCTTTCGGTCCCGACATTCCCGTCCTGACTTCCTCTCCCCGGAGCCGAGCGAGCCTCCCGTTTACACGGTCTGAGGCCCCGGCTCCCTCAAGCCATGGGGCACTTGGCGGTCCCCATGGGCTCCTTCCAGGAGTAGTGCTCGCAAGGGAAGAGGCCGCCCTCTCCAGCGTCGTCCCGCTCGGACACCACCCCATCGACTGGCACTCGATGGGCCGAGCTGGCCGCCGGGGAGGGCGGACCTCCCTGAGCCTCTCCGAGGAGCCCGAAGACACCGCCTCCAGGACGCCCGGCGCCGCCAGCGCCGAGCACGCATCACCCATCCCTTGCTCTGAGCACCGCGAGACGCCTCCGCCTGGCGCTCGCCGACCCGAAGGACACCGACCGTGACCTCTACCGCCCTCTCCCCCTTCGTCGCCGCTGTCGGCGACTACACCGACGCCGGATGGACCGGCGTCCTCCCGCTCCCGGCCGAAGCGAAGTTCCCTCCTCCGCGTGGCTTCACCGGCCCCCAGGGCGCCTGGCCCGACGCCGACCAGCTCGCCGCCTGGACCGAGGCCATGCCGGACGGGAACGTCGCCCTCCGGCTCCCGGACACCGTCCTTGGCATCGACGTGGACGCCTACGGCACGAAGCTCGGCGCCGAGACCCTGGCGGCCCACGAGGCCCGCTGGGGCGCCCTCCCGGCGACCTGGAGGACGACCAACCGCGAGGACGGCGTCTCCGCCATCCGCTACTACCGCATCCCGGCGGGCCTCTCGTGGCCGAGCTGGCTCGGCGGCAAGGACGACGGCGTGGAGATCATCCGCACCGGCCATCGGTACGCCGTCGTCCCGCCGTCGATCCACCCCGAGGGCCGCCCCTACCGCTGGGTGACCCCCGACGGCCGAGACGCCGACCGGGTCCCCTCGCCCGAGGAGCTGGCCGAGCTGCCCGACGCATGGGTCACCGGCCTCACCGGAGGCCAGGCCGAGCGTGCCCAGGCGACCACCGCCGACGTGGAGCGCTTCCTCGCCGGGCTCCCGGCCGGGGAGCCGGACGGGGACGTCCGCCGCATCCTTGGCGGGTACCTCGACGGCCTCACCGACGGGGACACCTCCCGGCACGGCGCCATGCTGGCCGTGACGTGGGAGCTGGCCGTCGCCGGGGCCACTGGCGCCCAGGGAGTGCCCTCGGCGCTGGCAGAGGCAGAGGCCGCCTTCGTGGACGCGCGCACCGCCGATGGAGGCTCCCGTCGGGAGGCCGTCCGCGAGTGGGACCGGGGCCTCTCCGGCGCCGTCTCCCACCTCATCGAGAACGCCGTCCCGGTCCTGGAGCCTTTCGACGTCCCGGCCGACCTCCTGGCCGCTCTGGACGCCCACCTCGACCGGCGCCGCCGGGGCTCCCGCCCGGCCGACGTCCTGGTCCAGGACACCGCCAGCGCCGACCCCTTCGGGGACCGACTCATCACCCGGCGTGGCCTCGCCAAGCTCCCCGAGCCGGAGCCGCTGATCTCCGACACCATCGACCGGCGGACGGTCGCCCTCCTGGCGGGCTACCACGGCACCGGCAAGAGCTTCGTCGCGCTGGCCTGGGGTGCCTGCGTCGCCACCGGGACGCCGTGGATGGGGCGGCCGGTCCGCAAGGGCCGGGTCCTCTACATCGTCGGCGAGGGTGCCCACGGCATCGACGGCCGCCTGGACGCCTGGGAGCAGGCCAACGGCGTAGAGATCCCCGACGAGGACTTCGTCACCTACCCGGCGGCCACCCAGCTCGCCGACCCCGGCGTCCGGGAGGCCATCCTCCGACACCTCGACCGGCACCCCTACGACCTCATCATCGTGGACACCGTGGCCCGCTCCACGGTGGGCCTGGACGAGAACTCCGCAAGGGACATGGGCCTCTTCATCGACGCCGCCGAGCAGCTCAAGCGGGCCACCGACGGTGGGACGGTGCTCCTGGTCCACCACACCGGCAAGGACAAGGCGACCGTCCGAGGGTCCTCGGCCCTGGAGGCCGCCATGGACACCGTTTACACGACCGAGGGTGATCCGCTGAACATGAAGCTCCGCCGGACGAAGCGGAAGGACGGTCCCATGGAGGACCAGCTCCACCTCCGCCTCACCGAGGTCGGCCGGTCCGCCGTCCTCCAGAGCCTGGACGTGGAGGTCCAGCGGAAGACCACGGACAGCGACCTCGACGTCCGGGCCTTCGTCGCTCTCGGGACCGCCTTCGGCGACCGGGTCTTCACCAAGGCCGAGGCCGTCACGGTCCTCACCGACGAGGAGCAGGCGGCCCTCTCCCGGGCCAGCGCCTACCGGGTCATCACCCGGCTCGGCTTCGCCGCCGTCCTCCACTCCGTGGACGGCGCCAACGCCCGGACGGTGCGCTTCGTGCTCAACCGGGATGCCGCCCGCAAGCTCGGCTTCCCGGACGCTCGGCCCTTCGCGCCGGAGCCGACCGACGGCGGCCCCTTCGACCTCTCCGACGTCTGACACGCCGGGGCGGCCTGGGACCCCGAGGGAGCGTCTCAGGCCGTCTCAGCGTGTCTCACCGCCGCTGAGACGGCTGAGACAGCCTGAGACAGCACTTGGACGTCTCAGCGTGTCTCAGCCCAGTCTCAGCGCAGTCTCAACCTGTCTCAGCTCTGTCTCAGACCCGTCCCGTCTCAGTCTCACCCCTCCCCCTTAGGGGTGAGACGGCTGAGACGGAGAGACGAGACGGAACCCGGCGAGGGGGTCTTCCCTCGCCCTCTTCCCCACGGCCGCCCACCGGCGGCACGACTCCAACCGCCAAGGAGATCCGCCATGCCCAGCTCCGCCTCCGACCTCTGGACCATCGCCCGCGCGGGCTACTCCGCCGACCTCCGCTGGGTCGAGGTCGCCGCCGACCTTGGCCTCCGCCCGTCTCGGGGCCGCGTTGACTGCGTCGGCGCCCTCCTCGGCCAGCGCTGCCGGGAGTGGCCTGAGCGCCGCGCCGGGGACCCCTGCGTCTGCCGACCGCTCCGCGAGGAGTTCGGCTCCATCAACGACCACGCCCGCCGGTGGATCGACGCCGAGGGGCGCCCGGTCCTGACCCTGGAGACCTACGTCCCCGAGGGCTCCCGCCTGGACGCCTTCCGGGCCTACTGCGCCGCCCACGGCCTCACCGTGGAGACCGGGGAGCGCTCGCCGCATCTCCCCGGCGAGACCCTCCTCCTCATCGTCCGGCCTGCCCAATGACGAACTTCTCCGCCTGGCTCCTCGACCAGGCCCGTCCCGGCTCCACCGATCCCCTTTCGACCCTCGCGGCCGACCTTTGCAACCGAGCCGGGCGACGCCTGCCCCCGACCCCGGCGGCCCTGGGCATCCACCTCCGCGAGAAGGGCGCCACCCCGGCCGACTACGCCGCCGCCGCCCTGGCTGCCCGCCAGTACGTCCAGGCCGTCCAGGCCGCCCGGCTCACCGAGGCCACACGGTGACCGGCGCCGACCTCTTCGACCACGAGCCCGACCCGACCGAGCCCCACCGGCCGGACCCCACCACCACGGCCGCCAACCCCACGGCCGACCACCGCACCAAGGGAGACGAACCCATGCCCATCACCACCACGCCCCAGCTCTCCGGCGGCCTCATCCGACACGGGATGCCTCTGGCGCTCTCCACCGAGCCCGCTCCGGCGGACCCCTCCTCGTCCTGGCTCGGCACCCCGGCGGGGACGACGTCCCTGGTCCTCATCCGTCCCCACGACGCCGAGGCCGCCCAGGACGTCCAGGACGCCCCGGCCGAGCTGCCCCAGGCCGAGGACACCCCGGCCACCGTCCAGGCCGCCCAGGACGTCACGGAGACCCCCTCGGCCCCCGAGGACGCCCCGGCAACCCGCGCCGACGTCGCCCGCCTGGAGGGCCTCGTCCTCCAGCTCCTCCAGCGTGACGAGGAGCAGGCCGAGGCCATCGCCCGCCTTGAGGATCTTGCCGCTTCTGTCTTGATCGACTTGGACACGCTCCGCCAGCGCTTCGACCTCTGGCAGGCCGACGACGAGGCCGCCGCCTACTGACCCACCAGCTCCCCGGCGGGGGACGTCAGGAGCTTCCCCTCCGCCGGGTGGTAGCTCCCACCCCGGCGGCTCCCGGCCGGTCTGCCCAGGAGCCGCCGGGGTCGGTTGAGCGCGCCACCCCAGACCCCGCGAGGAGACCGACTCGCGGACCTGCACCACCGGCGGACGAGACCGCGCCCGCCGTCCCCGGCGCCCTGGAGACCGCCAGGCCGCCGCCTACTGACCCACCAGCTCCCCGGCGGGGGACGTCAGGAGCTTCCCCTCCGCCGGGGAGCTGGTGGGTCAGTAGGCGGCGGCCTCGTCGTCGGCCTGCCAGAGGTCGAAGCCCCTGCTTCCTATACAAATCTGATGCTGCCGACGAACCATTCTGTGTAGCTCTGTGTGCTGCGCGTGTCACTA
>NZ_NVPT01000025.1 GCF_002802985.1 Geodermatophilus chilensis
GTCACTCCCGTCACCGCCGACGGGGACGCAGGCGGCGTGCCGACGACGGGAGTGACATGTCCGAGTCCACCGCCCCCGCCGCGCCCACCGCCTCCGGCGGGACCGCCGTGCCGTTCTCCGCAGTCCCCGCGGCGAGCGGCCTGTACGACCCGGCCAACGACAAGGACGCCTGTGGTGTCGCCTTCGTCGCCGACGTGCAGGGTCGCGCCACCCGGGAGATCGTGGCCGCCGGGCTCACCGCCCTGCACAACCTCGACCACCGCGGTGCGGCCGGCTCCGAGCCGAACTCCGGCGACGGTGCGGGCATCCTCACGCAGGTCCCGGACGCGCTGCTGCGCGCCGAGGTCGACTTCGACCTGCCGCCGGTGGGCGAGTACGCCGTCGGCATCGCCTTCCTACCCGTCGACGAGACCGAACGCGCCGCGCGCCTCGCGGACGTCGACCGGCTGGCCGCCGAGGAGGGCCTGACCGTCCTCGGGTGGCGCGAGCTGCCCGTCGACCCGGACGGCGCCGACGTCGGCCCGACCGCCCGCGCGGTGATGCCGCACTTCGCCCAGCTGTTCGTCGCCGAGACCATCGGCGCCCGCGCCGACGCCAGTGCCTTCGGCGGCGGCGTGGCCGTCAACGGGGTGACCCGGCTGGAGCGGCGGTCCTTCGTGCTGCGCAAGCGGGCCGAGCGGACGGCCTCCGAGGCCGGCAGCTCCCTCTACATCGCCTCGCTGTCCTCGCGCACCATCACCTACAAGGGCATGCTGACCACCGACCAGCTGCCCGCGTTCTTCCCGGACCTGCGCGACGAGCGCTACGCGTCGGCGATCGCGCTGGTGCACAGCCGGTTCTCGACCAACACCTTCCCGAGCTGGCCGCTGGCCCACCCGTTCCGGCTGATCGCGCACAACGGCGAGATCAACACCATCAAGGGCAACCGGAACCGGATGCGCGCCCGCGAGGCCAAGCTCGAGACCCAGCTGTTCGACGGCCCGGCCGGTCCCGCGTCCGAGCTCGGCCTGGAGCGGATCTTCCCGGTCACCGCCAGCGACTTCAGCGACTCGGCCACCTTCGACGAGGTGCTCGAGCTGCTGCACCTGTCCGGCCGCTCGCTGCCGCACGCGGTGCTCATGATGATCCCGGAGGCGTGGGAGAACCACGACGAGATGGACCCGGCCCGCCGGGCCTTCTACCGGTTCCACTCCTCGATCATGGAGCCGTGGGACGGGCCGGCCGCGGTCGCGTTCACCGACGGCACGCTCATCGGCGCCGTCCTGGACCGCAACGGGCTGCGCCCCGGCCGCTGGTGGCACACCAAGGACGACCTGGTCGTCCTCGCCAGCGAGGTCGGCGTCCTGGAGATCCCCGACGCCGACGTCGTCGCCAAGGGCCGGCTGCAGCCGGGCCGGATGTTCCTGGTCGACACCGCCGCCGGGAAGATCGTCTCCGACGAGGAGGTCAAGGGCGCGCTGGCCGGCGAACACCCCTACGAGGACTGGCTGCACGCCGGCCTGGTGCACCTGCCGCAGCTGCCCGAGCGCCGTCGCGCCCGGCCCAGCCACGAGTCCGTCGTCCGCCGGCAGCAGCTGTTCGGCTACACCGAGGAGGACCTGCGGGTCCTGCTCACCCCGATGGCGTCCTCGGGTGCCGAGCCGATCGGCTCGATGGGCACCGACACCCCGGTCGCCGCGCTGTCGGACCGCTCCCGGCTGCTCTACGACTACTTCGGTCAGCTGTTCGCCCAGGTGACCAACCCGCCGCTGGACGCCATCCGCGAGGAGCTGGTGACCAGCCTGGGCCGCACCTTCGGCCCCGAGCAGAACCTGCTGCGGGCCACCCCGGCGTCCTGCCGGCAGCTGTTCTTGCCCTACCCGGTCATCGACAACGACGAGCTGGCCAAGATCCTGCACATCGACGACGACGGGGACCTGCCCGGCTACGCCGCCGTCCGGATCACCGGCCACTTCGACGTCAACGGCGGCGGGACGGCGCTGGCCCAGGCCGTCGAGCAGCTGCGCACCAAGGTCAGCAAGGCGATCGCCGCCGGCGCCCGGATCATCGTGCTCTCCGACCGTGACTGCGACGAGAAGCGCGCGCCCATCCCGTCGCTGCTGATGACCGCCGCCGTCCACCACCACCTCGTTCGGCAGAAGACCCGCATGGAGGTCGGGCTGGTCGTCGAGACCGGCGACTGCCGCGAGGTGCACCACGTCGCGCTGCTGCTCGGCTACGGCGCCGCCGCGGTCAACCCCTACCTGGCCTTCGAATCCATCGAGGACCTCATCCGCGACGGCGCCCTGACCGGCATCCAGCCGGCCCAGGCGGTCCGCAACACGGTGAAGGCGCTCGGCAAGGGCGTCCTGAAGGTCATGAGCAAGATGGGCATCAGCACCGTCGGCTCGTACACGATGGCGCAGATCTTCGAGGCGGTCGGCCTCTCCCAGGACCTCGTCGACGAGTACTTCACCGGCACGTCGGCACCGCTGGGCGGCGTCGGCATCGACGTCCTGGCCGAGGAGGTGGCCATGCGCCACCGCCGCGCGTACCCGGAGAACCCGACCGAGCGCGCGCACCGGCGGCTGGAGACCGGCGGCGAGTACCAGTGGCGCCGCGAGGGCGAGGTGCACCTGTTCAACCCCGAGACGGTGTTCCTGCTGCAGCACGCCACCCGCTCGCGGCAGTTCGAGGTCTTCGAGAGGTACACGACGACCGTCGACCAGCTGTCCGAGGAGGCCGCCACCCTGCGCGGCCTGTTCACGATCCGGACCGGCGTCCGCCCGCCCGTGCCGATCGACGAGGTCGAGCCGGCCAGCGAGATCGTCAAGCGCTTCCAGACCGGCGCGATGAGCTACGGCTCCATCTCGCAGGAGGCGCACGAGACCCTGGCGATCGCCATGAACCGGCTGGGCGGCAAGTCCAACACCGGCGAGGGCGGCGAGGACCCCGACCGGTTCCAGCCCGACCCCAACGGCGACCTGCGCCGCTCGGCGATCAAGCAGGTGGCCAGCGGCCGGTTCGGCGTCACCAGCGAGTACCTGGTCAACGCCGACGACATCCAGATCAAGATGGCGCAGGGCGCCAAGCCCGGCGAGGGCGGCCAGCTGCCCGGCGCCAAGGTCTACCCGTGGGTGGCCCGCACCCGGCACTCCACGCCGGGCGTCGGCCTGATCAGCCCGCCGCCGCACCACGACATCTACTCGATCGAGGACCTCAAGCAGCTGATCCACGACCTGAAGAACGCCAACAACGAGGCGCGGGTCCACGTCAAGCTGGTCAGCGAGGTCGGGGTCGGGACGGTCGCGGCCGGCGTCAGCAAGGCGCACGCCGACGTCGTCCTCATCTCCGGGCACGACGGCGGGACGGGCGCGGCACCGCTGACCTCGCTCAAGCACGCCGGGTCGCCGTGGGAGCTGGGCCTGGCCGAGACGCAGCAGACGCTGCTGGCCAACGGCCTGCGCGACCGCATCGTCGTCCAGGCCGACGGGCAGATGAAGACCGGCCGCGACGTGCTCATCGCCGCGCTGCTCGGCGCCGAGGAGTACGGCTTCGCCACCGCTCCGCTGGTCGTCTCCGGCTGCATCATGATGCGGGTCTGCCACCTCGACACCTGCCCGGTCGGCGTCGCGACGCAGAACCCGGAGCTGCGCAAGCGGTTCACCGGGCGGCCGGAGTTCGTCGTCACGTTCTTCGAGTTCCTCGCCGAGCAGGTGCGCCAGTACCTCGCCGAGCTGGGCTTCCGCTCGCTGGGCGAGGCGATCGGCCACGCCGAGCTGCTCGACACCCGCAAGGCGGTCGACCACTGGAAGGCCGCCGGACTGGACCTGTCCCGCATGCTGGCCGTGCCGGCGCTGCCCGAGGGCGCCGCCCGGCACCGGGTGCGCGCGCAGGACCACGGCCTCGACGTCGCCCTGGACCAGACGCTGATCCAGCTGTGTGAGGGCGCGCTGCTCGACGCGCGACCGGTGAGCCTCGAGCTGCCGGTGCGCAACGTCAACCGCACCGTCGGCACGATGCTGGGCTCGATGGTCACCCGGCGCTTCGGCGGCGAGGGGCTGCCCGACGGCACGATCGACCTGACCTTCACCGGGTCGGCCGGCCAGTCCTTCGGTGCCTTCGTGCCGCGGGGCATCACCATGCGGCTGTTCGGCGACGCCAACGACTACGTCGGCAAGGGTCTGTCCGGCGGGCGGATCGTCGTCCGGCCGGCGCGCGAGGCCACCTTCGCCGCCGAGGACAACGTCATCGCCGGCAACGTCATCGGCTACGGCGCCACGGCGGGCGAGGTCTTCCTCCGTGGCCGGGTCGGCGAGCGGTTCTGCGTGCGCAACTCCGGCGCGCTGGCCGTCGTCGAGGGCGTGGGCGACCACGCGCTGGAGTACATGACCGGCGGCTCCGCGGTGATCCTCGGCCCGACCGGCCGCAACATCGCGGCGGGCATGTCCGGCGGCATCGGCTACGTCCTCGACCTGGCCCGGCACCGGGTCAACACCGAGATGGTCGACGTCGAGCCGCTGGACGGGGAGTCCGCGCAGTGGCTGCGCGACGTGCTGGTGCGCTACGCCGCCGACACCGCGTCGCCGGTCGCCGCCGCGCTGCTGGCCGACTGGGGCCGCTGGTCCGAGCGGTTCAGTGTGATCATGCCGCGCGACTACCGGCGCGCGCTCGAGGCCCGGCGCGCCGCCGAGGCCGCTGGAACGGATGTCGACAGGGCTGTGATGGAGGCCGCACGTGGCTGACTCGACCGGATTCCTCAAGCACGAGCGGGCGCTGCCGCCGCGGCGTCCCGTCGACGTGCGGATCCTGGACTGGAAGGACGTCTACCTCTCCCGGCAGACCGGTGAGGACGCCGTCTTCCCGGTCGCCGCGGTGCGCCAGCAGGCCGCCCGGTGCATGGACTGCGGCATCCCGTTCTGCCACCACGGCTGCCCGCTGGGCAACCTGATCCCGGAGTGGAACGACCTCGCCCGCCGCGACGACTGGACCGAGGCGATCGAGCGGCTGCACGCGACCAACAACTTCCCGGAGTTCACCGGGAAGCTGTGCCCGGCGCCGTGCGAGGGCTCCTGCGTGCTGAACCTGCAGGAGTCGCCGGTCACGATCAAGCAGATCGAGTGGGAGATCATCGACCAAGCGTTCCAGCGCGACCTGGTCAAGCCGGTCACCCCGCAGGAGCACACCGGCAAGAAGGTCGCCGTCATCGGCTCCGGGCCCGCCGGCCTGGCCGCCGCGCAGCAGCTCACCCGCGCCGGGCACGACGTCACCGTCTTCGAGCGGGCCGACCGGGTCGGCGGGCTGCTGCGCTACGGCATCCCCGAGTTCAAGATGGAGAAGGCCGTGCTCGACCGGCGGCTGGACCAGATGCGGGCCGAGGGCACCCGGTTCGTCACCGGGGTCGAGGTGGGCAGCGGCCGGGACGGCGACCTGACCGTCGAGCAGCTGCGCGCGGACTTCGACGCCGTCGTCCTGGCCGGTGGCGCGACCATGGGCCGCGACCTGCCCGCCCCGGGCCGGGAGCTCACGGGCATCCACCTGGCGATGGAGTACCTGCCCTTCGGCAACCGGCAGGCGCTCGGCGAGCTCGACGAGCCGCCGATCAACGCCCACGGCAAGCACGTCGTGATCATCGGCGGCGGTGACACCGGCGCCGACTGCCTGGGCACCGCCCACCGGCAGGGCGCCCTCTCGGTCACCCAGCTGGAGATCATGCCGGCCCCGCCGGGCCGCCGGGCCGAGACCAACCCGTGGCCGACCTACCCGATGGTCATGCGCGTCTCCAGCGCGCACGAGGAGGGCGGCGAGCGGCTCTACAGCGTCAACACCGAGCGCTTCGTCGGTGACGACGAGGGCAACGTGCGCGCGCTGCTCATCCACGACGTGGAGCGGGTCGACGGCCGGTTCCAGAAGGTCGAGGGCAGCGAGCGCGAGCTGCCCGCCGACCTGGTGTTCCTCGCCATGGGCTTCACCGGCGCCCAGCGCGAGGGCCTGGTCGAGACCCTCGGCGTGGAGCTCGACCAGCGCGGCAACATCGCCCGCGACGGCGAGTTCATGTCCACCGTCCCCGGCGTCTTCGTCGCCGGCGACATGGGTCGCGGCCAGTCGCTCATCGTCTGGGCGATCGCCGAGGGCCGGGCCGCCGCCGGCGCCGTCGACGCCTGGCTGACCGGCGCGACGATGCTGCCGCGCCCGGTGACGCCGACCGCGGTGGCGCTCCGCTGAAGGACCACCCTTCCCCCCACGCCTCGCAGGTTCGGCCTGGGGCCCTGAAGGGTGGCCGTCCAGTTCGTCACCAGGCCGAGGGCCGGGCCCCGCACTCGCGGGGCCCGGCCCTCGTCGGGTGTGGACGAGGATCACGGGGCACCCTCCCCGTGTCCGGGGAGCCGCGCCACTAGCGTCTGACCCATGTCCCGTCGCGCGAAGATCGTCTGCACGCTCGGTCCGGCCACCGGCACCCCCGAGCAGGTGACCGCCCTCGTCGAGTCGGGGATGGACGTCGCCCGGCTCAACTTCAGCCACGGCGCACACGCCGACCACGAGCGGGCCTACCGCATGGTCCGCGAGGCCTCCGACCGCACCGGTCACGCCGTCGCCGTCCTCGCCGACCTGCAGGGCCCGAAGATCCGCCTCGGCACCTTCGCCGACGGCCCGGTCCGCTGGGAGACCGGCAGCCGGGTCTGCATCACCGTCGAGGACGTCGAGGGCACCGCCGCGCGGGTCTCCACCACCTACGAGGGCCTGGCCGCCGACGCCAAGGTCGGCGACCGGCTGCTCGTGGACGACGGCAAGCTGGCGCTCTCGGTCGTCGGGGTCGAGGGGCCGGACGTGCGGTGCCTGGTCGTCGAGGGCGGCGAGGTGTCGAACAACAAGGGCCTCTCCCTGCCCGGCGTCGCGGTCAGCGTGCCGGCGATGTCGGACAAGGACGAGGAGGACCTCCGCTTCGCCCTGCACATGGGGGTCGACTTCGTCGCGCTGTCCTTCGTGCGCTCGCCGCGCGACGTCGAGCTGGTGCGCGACGTCATGCGCCAGGAGGACATCTCCGTCCCCGTGATCGCCAAGCTGGAGAAGCCCGAGGCGGTGGAGAACCTCGAGGCGATCGTCGAGGCGTTCGACGGGATCATGGTCGCCCGCGGCGACCTGGGCGTGGAGCTGGCGCTGGAGCAGGTGCCGCTGGTACAGAAGCGGGCCATCCAGGCCGCGCGCGAGCGCAACAAGCCGGTCATCGTGGCCACGCAGATGCTCGAGTCCATGATCATCAACTCCCGGCCCACCCGCGCGGAGGCCTCCGACGTCGCCAACGCCGTCCTGGACGGCGCGGACGCGGTCATGCTGTCGGGGGAGACCTCCGTGGGCGCGCACCCGATCGGCGCCGTGCGCACCATGGAGCGGATCATCGACGCCGTCGAGAGCGACACCGTGCGCGCGCCGGAGGTGGTCCGGAAGTCCCGGTCCCGGTCCGGCGCCATCGTCCGGGCCGCCCGCGACATCGCCGAGTCCCTCGACGTCAAGGCCCTGGCCACCTTCACCCAGACCGGCGACAGCGCCCGTCGGCTCGCCGCCCTGCACCCCCGGATGCCGCTGCTGGCCTTCACCATCGACGGGCGGGTGCGCAGCCAGCTGGCGCTGTCGTGGGGCGTGGAGACCTTCCTGGTCCCCGAGGTCCAGCACACCGACGACATGGTCCGGCAGGTGGACTTCTCGCTGCTGTCCATCGGCCGGCTCAAAGAGGGTGACCGGGTCGTCGTCGTGGCCGGCAGCCCCCCGAACACCCCCGGCTCCACCAACCTGATCCGGGTCCACGAGGTGGGCACCGACTCGTGACGCAGGTGGACGGCGGCAGCCAGGCCGCCTCGCTGATGGCCGTCCTCGACCTCGAGGAGCGCGACACCGACCTGTACGTCGGCCGGACGCCGCGAACGCCGCTGCAGCGCATCTTCGGCGGGCAGGTGGCCGGGCAGGCCCTCATGGCCGCCGCACGGACGCTGCCGGGGGAGCGCGCCGTGCACTCGCTGCACTCGTACTTCCTGCGCCCCGGTGACCCGCACGAGGAGATCCGCTACGCGGTCGAGCGGATCCGGGACGGGCGCACGTTCAGCACCCGCCGGGTCATCGCCTGGCAGCGGCGCCGCGGCGAGGACGTCGCGATCTTCGCCCTGACCGCCGACGCCTCGGTGCCGGAGACCCCCGTCGTCGAGCACGCGCTGCCGATGCCCGACGTGCCGGCTCCGGAGAGCCTGCCGACCCTCACGGAGGTGGTCGCCCCCTACGGCGAGCGCGCCGCCGCGGCACTCGCCATCAGCCAGGCGGTGGAGCAGCGGCTGCTGGAGGACCCCTTCGACCGGACGCCGAAGTCGCCGCCGGACACCCGCACCTGCGTGTGGATGCGCGTGGCCGGCCGGCTGCCCGGGGACGGGAGCGTGCACCGCTCGGCCCTGACCTTCGTCAGCGACCTGACCCTGCTCTCGGCCGGGCTGGCCCGCACCGGCGGCGGCTGGGGCGGGGAGTACGTCGGCGCCAGCCTCGACCACGCAGTGTGGTTCCACGCGCCGGTGCGCGCCGACGAGTGGTTCCTCTACGAGACCGACAGCCCCGCGGCCTCGGGGGGCCGGGCGCTGTGCTTCGGCCAGATCTGGGCGGCCGACGGCACGCACGTGGCCACCGTCGCGCAGCAGGGCCTCATCCGGTCGCTGCGCGGCTGACTCAGGAGCCGGTGCCCCGGGCCCCGGCGTCGGCCTCCGCGTCGTCCGGGACCACGCCGTCGGCCTCCGGGCGGCCGGCGTCCCCCTCGGGGTCGGTGCCGTCCGGCGTGGCCTGTGGCGGCGCGAGGTCCTCCTGCGCCCGCGCCTGGGTGGCCGACTCGTCCTGGGCGGCCGGGGTCTCGACCGGCGCCGCCGGGGCCTCCTCCCGCGCGCGCTCAGCGGCGGCGCGGCGCTCGGCCTCCTCGCGGACCCGCTCCGCGGCGGACTCGGCGAAGTCGGCGGCCAGCCAGTCGTGGCCCTCGCGCAGCAGCGCCCAGGCTCGCTCGACGTGTGCCCGCGTCGTCGCCGGCGCGCCGATCGCCACCCGCAGCACCACCTGACCGCCGACGGTGGTGTGGGTCAGGAACGCCTCGCCGCCGTCGTTGAGCCGCTCGAGCAGCGTCATGGTGGCGACGTCGGCGTCCACCCCCTCGGCCCAGCGCGGGCGCAGGCACACCAGCGACAGCGGGTGCGGGGCGACGACGTCGAAGCGGTCGTCGGCGTCGGCCCAGCCGGCCAGCTCCTGCGCCAGCGCGACGCCGGAGCGGATGTGCGCCCGCAGCCCCTCCGCGCCGTACCAGCGCAGCACGAACCACAGCTTGAGCGCGCGGAAGCGCCGGCCGAGCTCGATCTGCCAGTCGCGGTAGTCGACGACCGCGCCGGCGTCGGTGGCGGCGTTGCGCAGGTACTCCGGCAGGATCGCCAGCGCGCCGGTGAGCGCGGCCCGGTCGGCCACCCAGAACAGCGTCGCGTCGAAGCCGGTGAGCAGCCACTTGTGCGCGTCGGTGGTGTAGCTGTCGGCCCACTCGACGCCGGCCTGCAGCGCCCGCAGCTCCGGGACGACGGCGCTCACGCCCGCGTAGGCGGCGTCCACGTGCAGCCAGACGCCCGCGTCGCGGCAGATCGGGCCGAGCTCGGCGAGCGGGTCGACCGCCGTCGTCGACGTCGTCCCCACGGTGGCGCACACCAGCACCGGCCGATAGCCCCGGGCGACGTCCCGCTCCAGGCGCGCCTTCAGCGACTGGGGACGCATCGCCAGGTCGCCGTCCACCTCGACGATGCGGACGGCGTCACTGCCGAGGCCCGCGATCCGCACGGCCTTCTCCATCGAGGAGTGCGTCTCCGCGGAGACGTAGACGGTGTACTCGTCGGGCCGGACGCCGGAGCGGACCGTGCCACCGCCGCTGGCCCGGTGCAGGGCCGCCAGCAGCGCGACGAGGTTGGCGCCGGAGCTGGAGTCCTGGACCACGCCGCCACCGGGCCCGGACGACAGGAAGGTCTCCGGCAGGCCGACCAGGCCGGCGAACCAGTCGAGGACGTGCTGCTCGAGCTCCGTGGCCGCCGGGCTGGTCACCCACGACATGCCCTGCACGCCCAGGCCCGCCGACACCAGGTCGCCGAGCACCGAAGGCCCGGACGTGTTGGCCGGGAAGTAGCCGAGGAAACCGGGGTGCTGCCAGTGGGTCAGCCCGGGGACGACGATGCGGTCGAGGTCGGCCAGGACGGCGTCGAACGGCTCACCCTGCTCGGGCGGGGCGTCGGGCAGCGCGGCGCGCACGTCGCCCGGCGCGGCGGGGGAGCGGACGGGCAGCGAGCCGACCCGCGTCCAGTAGTCGGCGATCCAGTCGACGACCTCGTGGCCGTGCCGACGGAACTGCTCCGGGCTCATGTGCGGGGCGGACGGCGTCGGCTCGGACTGGCTCACGGCACCCACCGTAGGGCCGCCTCCCGGCCGGCCGCGGACAGCCCCGCGAGGAGGTCCCGCACGGGCGCGGCTCACCGGCCGTCGGGGACGGCCATTGGCCGCGGTGTGGTTTCTGGGAGTGGGGGGCCGGAGGTTCCCCCCGAGCAGGGGCGGGTGTCTGGCGCTCAGCGGGAGCCGGGGACCGCACGTGGTGCGGTGTGGTTTCTGGGAGTGGGGGGCCGGAGGTTCCCCCCGAGCAGGCGGGTGTCTGGCGCTCAGCGGGAGCCGGGGACCGCACGTGGTGCGGTGTGGTTTCTGGGAGTGGGGGGCCGGAGGTTCCCCCCGAGCAGGCGGGTGTCTGGCGCTCAGCGGGAGCCGGGGACCGCACGTGGTGCGGTGTCGTCCGGAGGACGACGATGACGGAGTGCCCCCGGTGCGACTCGAACGCACACTGCGCGGGTTTTGAATCCGCTCCCTCTGCCGATTGGGGTACGGGGGCGTGCCGGCCGGTCGAGCGGCCGGTGAGGCGCGGAACAGCCTAACTGGCCGTCGCGGACCGCCCGGCATCGCTAGGCTCCGGCGCGTGAGTAGCGAGTCGATCCGGGTCCTCATCGCCGAAGACGAGGCGCTCATCCGCCTCGACCTCAAGGAGATGCTCGAGGAGGAGGGGTACATCGTCGTCGCCGAGGTCGGCGACGGACAGCAGGCCGTCGACCAGGCCGCGGAGCTGCGGCCGGACCTGGTCATCCTCGACATCCAGATGCCGGTGCTCGACGGGCTCTCCGCGGCCGAGCAGATCGCCTCCGCGCGCATCGCCCCGGTCATCGTGCTCACCGCCTTCAGCCAGCGGGAGCTGGTCGAGCGGGCCCGCGACGCCGGTGCGATGGCCTACCTGGTCAAGCCGTTCTCCAAGAACGACCTGGTGCCGGCCATCGAGGTGGCCCGCGCCCGGTTCGCCGAGATGACCGCCCTGGACGGCGAGGTGCGCACGCTCGAGGAGCGCCTGGAGACCCGCAAGGTGGTCGAACAGGCCAAGGGCAAGCTGATGGCCGACCAGGGGCTCACCGAGGCCGAGGCGTTCCGGTGGATCCAGCGGACGGCGATGAACGAGCGCACGTCGATGAAGGCGGTCGCCCAGCGCATCCTGCAGCCGCAGGCCGCCCCGGACCCGACGACGGGCAGCTGACCCCGGGAGGACACGCCGCGCCCGACGCGCCGTGTGACGGACCGGGATCGGGCAGGTCACGACCTGATCACGGTCGGGGCGACCCCTGCTCCACCCCCGGATCTGGCAGCTACCTTCCCCCCACTGACCGGTCGCCCGCCTGGGCGGACGGCTGCACGACCGACACCACAGTGGGAGTTGTTTGATGCGCACAGGCATCCTCGCGCGCAACGCCGCCGTCGCGGCCGCGGCGCTCCTCGTCCTGACCGCGTGTGGCGGCGGGGGCGACGACAGTGGCGGTGACGACGCGGCCGGCGGAGGCGGCGGCGGCGAGCGTCAGGTCAACGTCTACGGCACCGATGGGAACATGGGCAACGCGCTGGGTGAGTCCTTCACCCAGCCCGGCGCGCTGGCCGGCATGTCGGGGACGACGCCGCTCACCGAGCTGTCCTCGGACTTCCGCGAGCGGCTGGACGCCGCCTACCCGGGGCTGCAGGACTACAACTACGCCGGCGAGACCTACGACGCCGTCGTCATCACCGCGATCGCGGCGCAGCTGGCGGGCACCAACGACGCCAATGTCTTCAAGGAGTACGTCAACGGCGTCACCTTCGGCGGCGAGAAGTGCACCGACATCGCCAGCTGCCTCGAGATCGTCAACGCCGGTGGCAACCCCGACTACGACGGCATCTCCGGCCCGCTGGCCTTCACCGAGGCCGGTGAGCCCTCGGTCGCCAGCTTCGGCATCCTCACCTTCGGCGAGGACAACGCCCTCGACGAGTCGCTGACCGAGTTCGTGCTCGCCGGCGACGAGGCGAACGCCGCCAGCGACGAGGGGCCGGCCCCGGCCGCGCCCGGGACGACCGGCGAGCAGCTGGTCATCGGGTCCCTGCTGCCGCTGACCGGCAACCTGGCCTTCCTCGGCCCGCCCGAGGTCGCCGGCGCCCGCCTGGCCATCCAGGAGCTCAACGCGGCCGGCGGTGTCCTCGGTCAGGAGGTCCGCCTGGTCGAGGGTGACTCCGGTGACGCGTCGACCGACACCGCCAGCCAGAGCGTCGACCGGCTGCTGCAGGAGGGCGTGAACGCCATCATCGGCGCGGCGTCCTCGGGCGTCAGCCTGACGGTCATCGACCGGATCACCGGCGCCGGTGTCGTCCAGTTCTCGCCGGCGAACACGTCCGACCAGTTCACCGACTACAACGACAACGGGCTGTACTTCCGCAGCGCGCCCCCGGACACGCTGCAGGCCCGGGCGCTGTCGGACCTGATCATCAACGACGGCAACAACACCGTCGGGATCATGGCGCTCAACGACCCGTACGGCACCGGTCTGATGGACAACACCCGCGAGAACCTGATCGCGGCGGGCCTGGCCGAGGACAGCATCCAGACGCTGACCTACGACCCCCAGGCGGCGAACTACGACGCCGAGATCCAGCAGATGGTGGACTTCAACCCCGACGCGGTCGTCGTGATCGGCTTCGAGGAGTCCGCGCGCATCATCGAGGGTCTCAACTCGCAGGGCATCGGCCCGGCGCGTTGATCCCCGCAGGCGTCCACCGCGGCGCCTGACGGACCGGCCCGGCGGCCCGGTACCCCCTCGGGGGTGCCGGGCCGCTGTCGTGCCGGGTCAGCGCTGCACGTCCTGCCCGTCCGGCGCCCGGGCGGCCGGTGTGGTCGGCGGACGCCACCGACCAGCGCCACCAGGTGCGGTCGGGCGCGTGCTCCCACGCGTCAGGACGCCGACCTCGCCGCCGGCAGCAGCACCGGCAGCCCGTACAGCTGCGGCCCGGGCCAGACCTCGGTGCGGGTTACCCGCCCGCCGTCGAGCTCGAGCAGGGTGACGGGGGAGTGGTCGCCGTCCCGTGGCACGTCGGCCCGCAGCACACCCTGTCGTCCGCCCGCACCTCCAGCTGCAGCGGGGCGGGTGCGGCGTGCACCAGCACGCGGAGAAGCCGCCCGCGGTCGTGCAGCGGGCGAGCTCCAGGCCGTTCATCCCGCCGTCGCGGGGCCGCAGCTCCCAGCTCCCAGGTCCCGTCCACGCCCGCCGGTCCACCCAGCACGACGGCGCCGGCCCCCGTCAGGGGACCGGCGCCGTCGTGCGGGCCAGGGGGCGGCCTAGTGCGCCTTGGCCAGCGTCCCCAGGTAGAGCTCGATGACCTTCGGGTCGTGCATCAGCGACTCACCGGTGTCGGTGTAGGCGTTGCGGCCCTGGTCGAGGACGTAGCCGCGGTCGCAGATCTGCAGGCACCGGCGGGCGTTCTGCTCGACCATGATGATCGAGACGCCGGTCGCGTTGATCCGCCGGCAACGGATGAAGACCTCGTCCTGGTAGGCGGGGGAGAGGCCGGCCGACGGCTCGTCGAGCAGCAGGACCGACGGCTCCATCATGAGCGCCCGGCCCATGGCCACCATCTGCCGCTCGCCGCCCGAGAGCGACCCCGCCTTGATCTTGCGGCGCTCCCCGAGCATCGGGAACAGGTCGGCCACGTAGTCGAAGCGCTCGCGGAAGACCTTGGGCCGCAGGTAGGCACCCATCTGCATGTTCTCCTCGATGGACAGCGAGGGGAACACGTTGTTGTTCTGCGGCACGTAGCCGACGCCGAGCGAGACCAGCCGGTGGGCCGGGGCGGAGGTGATGTCCTCCCCGCGCAGCGTCACCGTGCCCGAGCGCACCGGGATGAGCCCGAACAGGGTCTTCAGCAGCGTGGACTTGCCGGCGCCGTTCGGGCCGATGATGCCGACCAGCTCGCCGTCCTGCAGGTAGAAGTCGCAGCCGTTGAGGATGTTGACGCCGGGCACGTAGCCGGCCACCAGCTCGTCGGCCCGCACCAGCGCGCCGCCGGCGAGCCGCACGTGCTCCTCGCGGGTCGCGGCCCGCTCGGCCCGCGACATCTCCCCGGCGATCGCCCGCTGGTCCGGGGTGCCGCCGTCGGAGTGCCCGACCTGGAACATCGGGTCCTCCATGGCCGGGTCGTCCATCGTGCTCATCGGTCCTCCTCGCGTCGGGTGTCGGAGCCGATGACGTCGCCCTCGGCGTTCTCCTCGCGGGCGATGGCCGCCTCGGCCTCGGCGAGGACGCGGTCCTCCTCCTCGACGGTGAGCGGGGCGTCGTGGTGCGCGCCGAGGTAGGCGTCGACCACCGCCTGGTTCTGGCTGATCGACTCCGGCGGGCCCTCGGCGATGACCTTGCCGGCGGCCATGACGACGACCCAGTCGCTGATGTCGCGGACGACGTCCATGTCGTGCTCGACGAAGACGACCGTCATGCCCTGCTCGCGCAGGTCCTTGACGTGCCCTAGCAGGCTCTGGGTCAGGGCCGGGTTCACGCCGGCCATCGGCTCGTCGAGCATGACCACCTTCGGGTCGCTCATGAGCGCGCGGGCCATCTCCAGCAGCTTGCGCTGGCCACCGGAGAGCGTGCCGGCGAAGTCGTCCTTCTTCCGGTCCAGCTTGAACCGGGTGAGCAGGTCCATCGCCTTCTCGGTGTTGGCCCGCTCCTGCGCCCGCCAGGTACCGGGCACCAGGGCGCGCAGGAAGCTCTCACCCTTCTGCCCTTGGGCGCCGAGCAGCATGTTCTGCAGCACGGTGAGCCGGGACAGCGCCTTGGTCAGCTGGAAGGTGCGGATGACGCCCAGCCGGGCCACCTGGTGCGGCGCCAGCTTGCCCAGCGGGCGGCCGTCGAAGGACCACGTGCCGGTGTTGGGCTGGTCGAAGCCGGTCAGCAGGTTGAACAGCGTGGTCTTGCCGGCGCCGTTGGGCCCGATCAGGCCGGTGATGCCGCCGCGCTGCACCTCCAGGTGGTCCACCGACACCGCGGTGAGGCCGCCGAACGTGCGGGTGACCCCGTCGACGACGATGGCCGGGTCGGGCTTGGCCACCCCGACCTCCCAGGGGACGTCGCGCAGCGCGGCCCGGGCGAGCAGGCGGGGTGCCGCGCCGGTCGCCGTCGCGTCCAGGGACGCGGCGTGCGCGCCGTGCGGCGCCGGCTGGCCGGGGGTCTGGTCAGCGGGCATCGAGCATCACCTCTCGTCGGTCACCGAAGATGCCCTGTGGTCGGAAGACCAGCAGCAGCATGAGTCCGAGCCCGATCAGCACGAACCGGATCTGAGCCACGTCGGTCGCCGAGAGCAGGTCCTCGGGGATCACCCCGTTGCCGATCAGCGTACGCAGCCCGGTGTCGGCGAACTGGATGATGAAGAACATCAGCATCGCGCCGACGACGGGACCCAGGACTCGGGCCGCGCCGCCGAGGATGAGGGCGGCGTAGGCGAGGAACGTGTTGGCGTTCTGGTACTGGTCGGGGTTGGCCGACGCGGTGCCGAGCGCGTAGATCATGCCGCCGAGGGCGCCGAGCACACCGCCGAGGACGAGCGCCTGCATCTTGTAGACGTAGACGTTCTTGCCTAGCGAGCGCACGGCGTCCTCGTCCTCGCGGATGGACTTCACCACCCGGCCCCACGGGCTGCGCACCAGCAGCCAGATCAGCAGGCAGGACAGCGCCACGAGGACCCAGCCCACCGTGGTCACCCACAGCTCGGCGCCGCTCCACCGGGTACCGAGGATGGGGTACTGGCGGCTGGTGTCCCACGGGGCGAGCGCCACGAAGTCGGCGTTGAACCCCGAGAGGCCGCGGGTGCCGGCGGTCACCGGGGTGGCCGACACCGAGCGGAACAGCAGCCGCAGGCCCTCCGCCGCCGCGATGGTCGCGATGGCGAGGTAGTCCGCGCGCAGCCGCAGGGTCGGCAGACCCAGCAGCAGAGCCAGGACGACCGCGGCGAGCAGGCCGACGACCACGCCGACCCAGAACGGCAGGCCCCACTGGCTCACCGAGATGGCGATGCCGTAGCCGCCGAGCATCGCGAAGGCGATCTGCCCGAAGTTGAGCAGCCCGGTGTAGCCGAACTGCACGTTGATGCCGATGGCGAGCAGCGCGAGGAAGACGGCCTGGAAGCCCAGGCCGGCCTTCAGCGCGACGGCCAGGGCGTCGATCAGCTCACCCATCGTTCAGCCCACTCTCACCCGGCTGCCGAGGATGCCCTGCGGCCGCACGATCAGGATGACGATCAGCAGGAGCAGCCCGCCGACGTACTTGACGTCGTTCGGGATGACCAGCGTCGACATCTGCACGAAGACACCCACCACGACGCTGCCCACGAGGGCGCCGTAGGCGGTGCCGAGACCGCCGAGGGTGACCCCGGCGAACATGAGCAGCAGCAGCCGGAAGCCCATGTCCCACTGCACCTCGTCGGAGAGGCCGAGCAGGACGCCGCCGAGGGCCGCGAGCGCGCCACCCATCATCCAGACGACCAGGATCACCCGGTTGACGTTGATGCCCGACGACGCCGCCAGGTCGCGGTTGTCGGCGACCGCGCGCATCGCCTTGCCGATCTTGGTGCGCTGCAGCATGACGGCCACCAGCAGCAGGACGACCAGCGCGATGACGATCGACGCCAGGTCGGCGTTGGTCATCGTGAACGGGCCGTAGTCGACCGCCCGCTGGCCCCGGTAGTCGGCGTAGGCCTCGGAGCCGCCGCCGAAGATGATCTGGTACAGGTAGCGCAGCAGCAGCGACAGGCCGATCGAGATGACCAGCGCGGCGACCAGGCCGGTGCCGCGGCGGCGCAGCGGCCGCCAGATCGCCAGCTCGTTGAGCGCCCCGACCCCCGCGCCGATGACCATGGCGATCAGCGCGGCCGGGATCAGCGGCACGCCGCCCTGCACGTTGATGAACCACGCGGCGATCGCACCGATGGTCACCAGCTCGCCGTGCGCGAAGTTGGTCAGCCCGGTGGTGCCGAAGATCAGCGACAGGCCCACCGCCGCCATGGCGATGAGCAGGCCGAAGCGCAGGCCCTCGACGAGCAGCTGGATCCAGCGGACCGTGCCGCCACCGGCCTCCCGGCTGCCGTCGCTGAGCGCGATGATGACGCCCTGGTTGCGGCCGGCGTCGACGGTGACCGTGCGGCTGTTCTCCCCGGTCAGCACCACGCCCTCGGGCAGGTCCTCGGCGTTGATCGTGACCGTGTACTGACCCGGACCGGGCACCGGCACCGCCCACTGGCCGTTCTCGTCGGTCTCCACGGTGTCGACCTCGGTGCCGTCGGCGGTCGTGACGACCACCTCGACGCCCTCGACCGGCCCGCTGACGTTGGTCCGCAGCGTGCCCGACACCTGCTCGGTAGCCGTGGGCTCCTCGGTCTGCGCGGCCGCCGTACCGGGCGCCAGCGTCAGGGCGAGCCCGCCGAGGAGGGTCAGCAGGAGCAGACGGAGCAGCATCCGGCCACCGGGAGCCCCGGATCCCCGTGCGGACCGGCGCCGGGCAGGGGCGGTTCCCCTGGGTCCCCGGCGTCCCGGCACACGGCCTGGTGCGTGCGTCACTCGACCTCCCTGGCTCTGTGCATGACGGGGGACGGTAACCCAGCGGTGTTGCGGTTCGACGTCCCCGCGGCCCAGCTGTTACACGTCCGCGACACGCCGCACCCGTCACGCCCGTCCCACGGGCGGCGTGCCGTCGTGATCACGGCGGTCGCCGGGTGCAGGCTCTGGCCACCGTCCAGGGAGGCCCCCGTGTCAGTTCCCGGTCCTCGGTCCCGCGTCACGACGCGCGTCGCGCGTCCCGCCGACCTGCCCGCCGTCCTCGCGCTGGTGCGCCAGCACCGCGCCGAGGCCCACGCCGAGGGGGTGCTGACCGGTCAGACCCCGGGGGCCGCGGCCACCACCGGCTTCCGCCGGCTGCTCGCCGACCCGGCGCACCGGGTCGTGCTGGCCGTGCTGCCCGGTCCGAACGCGCCGGACGGCGGTGGGGCCGGCGCCGAGCTCGCGGTGGGCCTGGCCGTCCTCGGCGTCGACCCGCTGTCGGTGGTGCTCGGCGTCCCGCAGGTGACCGTCGACAACCTCGTCGTCCACCGCGACCACCGCCGCTGCGGCGCGGGCGCGGCACTGCTCGCGGCCGCCGTCGCGTACGCGTCGCAGGTGGGCGCCGCGCACGTCGTCGGTGCCGTCGGCGGGCACGAGGCCGAGCGGCAGCGCTTCTTCGCGCGGATGGGCTTCGCGCCGCTGACCACCCGGCGGATCGTGCCGCGGGAGACCCTGGCGCGGACGCTGGCGGCCTGGCAGCGCGGCGGGGGCACCGTCCCGGTCCCGCGCCGTCCCCTGGTGCGCCGTCGTCCGCCGGCCCGGCTGGTGCCGCTGCTCGACGCCGCGGAAGGCTGAGGCAGCCCCGTCCTGGGGGGACGACGGCCACCCCTCAGGGTCCCGCGCCGAGCGTGCGAGGCGTGGGGGAAGGGTGGTCCTCTTTCAGGCGGCCAGCAGCATGCAGGTGAGCCGGGCGGTGGCGGTCACGCGACCCTGCTCGTCGGTGACCTCGATGGTGAAGGTGGTCAGGGTCCGGCCGCGGCGGACCGGTCTGGCGACGGCGGTGACGACGCCCGCGGTGGCCGCCCGCACGTAGCTGACGTTGAGCTCCGCCCCGACCGCCTGCCGGCCCGGGCCCGCACCCAGGGCCGCGGCCCAGGAGCCGACCGTCTCGACCAGCGAGCAGGTGGCGCCGCCGTGCAGCAGGCCGAACGGCTGCTGATTGCCCTCGACCGGCATGGTCGCGACCACGTGGTCGCGGTCGAAGTCGGTGATCCGGATGCCGAGCTTGTCGTCCAGCGGGCTCATCTGCCCGGCCTCGAGCCAGGCGGGACGGTCAGCGGTCACCCCGGCACCGTAACGAGCGGCCCCGCTGCAGGGTCCCGACCCCCGAGCTTGCGAGGGGGTAGGGGGGGCAGCGGGGTCCTTCTAGGATCGGCGGCGATGTCCGCTCCGGTTGCCACCCCCGCGCCCACCGCCTCCACGGCGACGCCTCACCCGGCCGCCCAGCGCCCGCGGCTGCTGCTCCTCGACGGGCACTCCCTGGCCTACCGCGCCTTCTTCGCCCTGCCGGTCGAGAACTTCTCGACGACGACCGGGCAGCCGACCAACGCGGTGTACGGCTTCACCTCGATGCTGATCAACGTGCTGCGCGACGAGCAGCCGACGCACGTGGCGGTCGCCTTCGACGTGGGGCGCAAGACCTTCCGCAGCGAGATCTACGCCGAGTACAAGGCCAACCGCAGCGAGAGCCCGACCGACTTCCGCGGCCAGGTCAGCCTGATCCAGGAGGTGCTGGCCGCGCTGCACATCCCGGTCATCACCGCCGAGGGCTACGAGGCCGACGACGTCATCGCCACTCTCACCGTCGCGGCGGTGGAGGCGGGCATGGACGTGCTCATCTGCACCGGCGACCGCGATGCCCTGCAGCTGGTCAACGAGCACGTCACCGTGCTCTACCCGCGCAAGGGCGTCTCCGACCTCACCCGGTTCACCCCCGAGGAGGTCGAGGCCAAGTACGGGCTCTCGCCGGTCCAGTACCCCGACTTCGCGGCGCTGCGGGGCGACCCGAGCGACAACCTGCCGAGCATCCCGAGCGTGGGGGAGAAGACGGCGGCCAAGTGGGTCCGCGAGTACGGCTCGCTCGACGCGCTGGTCGACCAGGTCGACACGGTGAAGGGCAAGGTCGGCGAGAAGCTGCGCGAGCACCTGTCCTCGGTGCTGCAGAACCGGCGGCTGACCGAGCTGGACCGCGCCGTCCCGCTGGAGTTGGGCCCGGCCGACCTGGCGGTACGGCCGTGGGACCGCAACGAGGTGCACACCCTCTTCGACAACCTGCAGTTCCGGGTGCTGCGCGACCGGCTGTTCGCCACGCTCACCAGCGCCGAGCCCGAGGCCGAGGGCGGCTTCGACGTCGCCGAGGACGAGGTGCCCGCCGGGGGCCTGGGCGGCTGGCTCGACGAGCACGCCCGCACCGGCCGCACCGGGATCATCTTCCGCGGCACCTGGGGCCGGGGCACCGGCGAGCTCACCGGCCTGGCCCTGGCCGCCGCCGACGACCACGCCACCTTCGTCGACGTCGGCCCCGACCTGGACGCCGCGGACGAGCAGGCGCTGGCCGCCTGGCTGGCCGACCCCGACCGGCCGAAGGTCGTGCACGAGGTCAAGGGCCCGCTGCTCGCGGTGTGGGCGCGCGGCTGGGATCTGGCCGGCGTGGTCAGCGACACCGCGCTGGCCGCGTACCTGGCGCTGCCCGGGCAGCGGTCGTTCGACCTGGGCGACCTCGCCGTCCGCTACCTGCGCCGCGAGCTGAAGGACTCCGCGGCCGAGGAGGCCCAGCTGACCCTCGACGGGCTGGGGCCGTCGGAGGAGGACCTCGCCCGCGAGGCCGCGCACGCCGACGTCCTCAAGGCCGTCGCCGTCAACGACCTCTCCGACGCGCTGGAGTCCGTGCTCGGGCAGCGCGGCGGCGACCACCTGCTCGGCGCGATCGAGCTGCCGCTGACCTTCGTGCTGGCCCGCATGGAGCAGCGCGGCATCGCCGCGGACCTGGACTTCCTGCAGGAGCTGCAGCGGGAGTTCGCCGAGGGCGTCGCCGCCGCGGCCGCCGAGTGCTACGCGGTGATGGGCCGCGAGGTGAACCTCGGCTCGCCCAAGCAGCTGCAGGCGGTGCTCTTCGACGAGCTCGGGCTGCCCAAGACCAAGAAGATCAAGTCCGGCTACACGACGGACGCCGAGGCGCTGACCACCCTGCTCGCGCAGACGGGCCACCCGTTCCTCGAGCACCTGCTGCGGCACCGCGACGTGACCCGGCTGCGCACCGTGATCGACGGCCTCATCCCGATGGTCGACGACGCCGGGCGCATCCACACCACGTTCCAGCAGACGATCGCGGCCACCGGCCGGCTGTCCTCGACCGACCCCAACCTGCAGAACATCCCGATCCGCACCGCCGAGGGCCGCCGGATCCGGCAGGCATTCGTGGTGGGGCAGGGCTACGAGTCGCTGATGACGGCGGACTACAGCCAGATCGAGATGCGGATCATGGCGCACCTCTCCGGCGACGAGGGGCTCATCGAGGCGTTCACGTCGGGGGAGGACCTGCACTCCTTCGTCGCGTCGCGGGCGTTCAACATCCCGATCGAGGACGTCGACCCGGAGATGCGCCGCCGGATCAAGGCGATGAGCTACGGCCTGGCCTACGGGCTGTCGGCGTACGGGCTGGCCTCCCAGCTGCGCATCTCCACCGAGGAGGCGCGCGAGCAGATGCACGCCTACTTCGAGCGCTTCGGCGGCATCCGCGAGTACCTCGACGGCGTCGTCGACGACGCCCGGCAGACCGGGTACACCGAGACGACGCTGGGCCGCCGCCGCTACCTCCCCGACCTGACCAGCGACAACGGCCAGCGCCGGCAGATGGCCGAGCGGATGGCGCTCAACGCCCCGATCCAGGGCTCGGCGGCCGACGTCATCAAGGTGGCCATGCTGCGGGTGGAGCAGGCGATCACCGCCGAGGGGCTGCGCTCCCGGATGCTGCTGCAGGTGCACGACGAACTCGTGCTCGAGGTGGCGCCGGGGGAGCGCGAGGCGCTGGAGACGCTGGTCCGCCGCGAGATGGCCGGCGCCGCGCAGCTGTCGGTGCCGCTGGAGGTCTCGGTGGGCTTCGGCCGGACCTGGGACGAGGCCGCCCACTGAAGAAGGAACTCCGGTCGCCACGAGCGTCGTACCCGGGCAGCCCGGGGGCGGGCCCGTGCTGGGCCGCCCGGGTACAGCGGTGCGGCGAGGCAGGGCGGGCGGCGTTCCCGGCGCTGCTCATGGCGCAACGGTGGTCCCGGTGGCGGTACCGATCCCCCCTGCGGGCACCACTGTGACCCTCGGATGGAGGTCGAGGGTCGGCCTCAGGCCGTGGCGTCGGTGTGCCGGGGCACCTCGACGTGCGGTCGGGACTGCCACAGGGCCCACTCGGCGCTGATGTCGCCGGCCGTGCGCAGCAGCAGCGGCAGGTGCTCGCCGAGCAGCCGGTCGATCGAGGTCTCCGCCGCGTGCACCGTCACGTTCGCCGCCGCGCGCACCGCGCCCGCGGCGTCCCGGACCGGCACCGCCACGGATCGCACCCCGGGGGCCAGCTCCTCGTCGGCCAGCGCCCAGCCCCGGGCCCGCACCTCGGTCAGCTCGTCACGGAGCTGCTCGGCGGACCGGCCGATGTAGGCCGGCAGCCCGGCGCGACTGGGCAGCGCGAGGGTCGCCTCGAGCTCGGCGGGGGAGAGGGCCGCGAGCAGGACCTTGCCCTGGGAGGTCTGGACGGCGGGGAACCGCGTGCCGATCTCGACCCGCAGGGCGATGAGCTTGGGCACCGACACCCGGGCCACGTAGACGATGTCCGAACCGTCCAGCTGGGCCATCGACGACGACTCGCCGGTGCGGGCGACCAACGCCTCGAGGTGCGGCCGGGCGATGTCCCACAGCCCGAGTGCGCTCACGTAGGCGACGCCGAGGGTCAGCACCTTCGGCGTCAGCTGGAACAGGCCCCCGGAGCTGCGGACGAAGCCGAGCTCCTCGAGGGTCAGCAGCAGCCGGCGAGCCGTCGGCCGGGCCAACCCGGCCGCGGCGGCCACGTCGCTGAGCGACATCGCCGGCCGGTCGGCGTTGAAGCAGGACAGGACGTCGAGGCCGCGTGCCAGCGCCTCCACGAACTCCGGTCCCGTGCCGCGTCCCGCCACGCTCCCCCCTCCCTCTCGATCCGCCCGTGGTCCGCCGAGGATCCCACGGCGCGACCCGGGTGCCGGGCCGCGCGGCCCGGCGTCCCACCCCGTACGGCGGGACGCCGGGCGGTCCTCAGCCGGTCACCGCGTCATCGCCGAAGACGCTGCCACGGGCGCCGTGCGTGCTCGCCGACTTGTAGTCGGTGTAGGTGTACGGGTTGTCCAGCAGCTCGTCGTCCGGGGAGTCGGGGTTCATCCCCGCCGCCCAGGTCTCCTCGCCGAGGGTGGCGCGCAGGTGCTCCACGGTGGCGTCCACCGTGCGCCGCACGGCCGCCAGGTCGACCCCGACCAGCCGGTGCTCGGACTTCACGACCCGGCCGTCGACGAGCACGGTGTGCACGTCCCCGCGCTGGGCCTGGAAGGCGACGTGGCCGTACGGGTTCAGCAGCGGGAAGGAGACCGGCGAGCGGTCGTTCTTGATCAGCACCACGTCGGCCTTCTTGCCGGGCTCGAGGCTGCCCAGGTCCTCCCGGCCGAGCGCCCGGGCGCCACCCCGGGTCGCCCAGTCGACGACCTGCTCGGCGCGCAGGTGCACGTGGGTGACGGTGTCGCCCTTGGCGTGCGCCTCCAGGTGCTCGCGCGACCGGTCGGCGCCGAGCGTGGTGCGCATGGCGGAGAACAGGTCGCTGCTCCACCAGACACTGGTGTCCATCGACAGGGAGACCGGGATGTCGTGCCGGCGCACCTGCCAGGTGGGCGGGTAGCCCTGCCCGGCGCTCTGCTCGGACTCGGTGGAGACCGAGATCGACCCGCCGGTGGCGGCGATCCGGTGGTAGGAGTCGGTGGAGAGCGTGGCGGCGTGCACGTACACCGTGTCCGGCGTCATGAAGCCGTGCTCGTGCATCAGCCGCAGGCCGTCGTCGTTGGTGGCGCCCCAGACGCCGGCGTGCGTGGTGACCGGCAAACCGAGTTCCCGGGCCGCCTCGAAGGCCGCCTTCTCGGGGAAGGCCGGGTCGCCGGTGACGTCGAAGGCCAGCTGCAGCCCCAGCCGGCCCTCGTCGCGCCGGCGCTGCAGGAAGGCCCGGACGGCGGGGTCGGTGGCCCACTCCCACGGCCCGGCCTGGATGTTGCCGTAGGCCAGGACGAACCGGCCGGGCACGGCCAGCAGCGCGTCCGCCGCCGCCTCGGCGTGGTCGACGGTCTGCAGCCCGTGCGACCAGTCGACGGTGGTGGTGACCCCGGCCTCGAGGGCGTCCCAGGCCGACAGCAGGTTGCCGGCGTGCACGTCCTCCGGGCGGAAGACCCGCCCGTGCTCGAGGTAGTACCAGACGAAGTACTGGGTGAGCGTCCAGTCGGCGCCGTACCCGCGCATCGCGGTCTGCCACATGTGCCGGTGGGTGTCGATCATCCCGGGCATCACGATGCCGCCGCGTGCGTCGACCTCGACGGTGCCCGGCGGGACCTCCAGCGACGGGCCCACGGCGGCGATCCGGTCGCCCACCACCAGGACGTCGGCGTCGGTGAGGACGGTGTGCGCGTCGTCCATGGTCAGCACCGTGCCGCCGCGCAGGACGACCGGCCGGTCGTCGGACGGCACCACGACCTCGCTGTCGGGGTGGGTCACAGTTCGCCTCCAGAAATCGCCGGGCTGAGCGGACAAGTGTCCGCACTACGGTCGTCCGCGGCGCCGTGGACACCCTGGAGTGATCTCGGCCGCACTGTCAAGGCGGCCCTCTCGGCGCAGCACTCGACGGAAGCGCGCTTGACAGGGACGGACGCGGCTGCCGAGACTCCTCACACCGCGCGGACGACTGTCCGTTCTCGACCTTGAGGAGTGCCGGGACCCCATGAGCGACCCCCGACAGGTTCCGGGAGCCGGCCGGGGCGGCGGCCCGCTGGCCGGTCTGCTCGTCGCCGACTTCTCCCGCGTCCTCGCCGGCCCGTACGCGACCATGCTGCTGGCCGACCTGGGCGCCGAGGTGGTCAAGGTGGAGAGCCCGGCAGGGGACGACACCCGGTCGTGGCAGCCCCCGGTGCGCGACGGCGTGGCCACGTACTACCTCGGCGTCAACCGCAACAAGCGGTCGGTCGCGCTCGACCTCAAGGACCCCGACGACCTGGCGGCCGCCCGCGAGCTGGCCCGTCGCGCCGACGTGCTCGTCGAGAACTTCAAGCCCGGCGGCCTGGCCCGCTTCGGCCTCGACCACGCCACGGTCTCGACGACGAACCCGGGCGTCGTCTACGCCTCCATCAGCGGCTTCGGCAGCCAGCCGGGCGGCGCGTCCCTGCCCGGCTACGACCTCATCGTGCAGGCGATCTCGGGCCTGATGAGCCTGACCGGCGACCCCGACGGCGAGCCGTTCCGCGCCGGCATCTCGGTGTTCGACGTGATGGCGGGGCTGCACGCGACCATCGGCGTCCTCTCCGCCCTGAACCGCCGGCACGAGACCGGTCGCGGTCAGCACGTCGAGGTCAACCTGCTGGCCTCGGCGCTGTCCGGGATGGTCAACCACTCGAGCGCCTGGGTGGCCGGCGGCGTCGTCCCCTTCCGGATGGGCAACAGCCACCCGAGCCTGTTCCCCTACGAGCCGCTGCCCTGCGCCGACGGGGACCTGATCGTCACCGCGGGCAACAACGGGCAGTTCCGCAAGCTCGTCGAGGTGCTCGGGGCGCCGGAGCTGGCCGAGGACCCCCGCTTCGCGCGCAACGAGGACCGGACGGCGAACCGCGACCAGCTGCGGCCGCTGCTGGTCGAGCGGCTGCGCACCCGCACCAAGATCGAGTGGTTCCGGGACATCATCGCCGCCGGCGTGCCGTGCGGACCGATCAACACCGTCGACCAGGGGGTCGCCTTCGCCGAGGAGGTGGGCCTGGACCCGGTGGTCACGGTGGGGGACGGCGCCGCCGCCGTCCCGTCGGTGCGCAACCCGATCCGGTTCTCCGAGACCCCGCCCGACTACCGCCTGCCCCCGCCCGGCCTCGACGAGCACGGTGCGGAGATCCGCCGCTGGCTGACGACACCGGAGAAGGGCCGGCGATGAGCGACGCACGCCCCGAGTACCCGACGGCGCTGGGCGCCTCCAGCCGGGACGGCATCACTCTGCTGGGCACCGACCTCGCCCGCGACGTGATGGGCGAGGTGGGCTTCGGGGAGCTCGCCTTCTGGCTGGCCACCCAGCGGCGCCCCACGCTCGGGGAGACCCGGGTGTTCGAGGCGGTGCTGGCGGCGCTGGCCGACCACGGCTTCACCCCGACCGCGATCGTCACCCGGCTGACCTACCTGTCCGCGCCGGACTCCGTCCAGGGCGCGCTCGCCGCCGGTCTGCTCGGCGGCGGCTCCCGGTTCCTGGGGGTCACCGAGGACTGCGGCCGCTTCCTGCACGACGTCCTCACCGGGGTGGACGGCGAGCTGCCCGCCGACGACACCGGCTGGGACGCCCTGGCGCTGGAGACGGTCACCGCGCAGCGCGCGGCGCGGCGCTTCGTCCCGGGCCTCGGGCACCACGTGCACAAGGACGGCGATCCGCGGACCCCCCGGCTGTTCCAGATCGCCGCCGAGGAGGGGCTGCTCGGCCCGCACCTGTCGCTGTTCGCCGCGATCGGCCGGGTGCACCCGCAGGTGCTGGGCAGGACCCTGCCGCTCAACGGCGCCGGGGTCTGCGGTGCCGCCCTGGCCGACCTGGGGCTGCCGATGGAGCTGCTGCGCGGGTTCGCCCTGCTCGCCAGGACGGCCGGGCTGATCGGCCAGCTCGCCGAGGAGCTGCGGCACCCGGTCGCGAACGAGGTATTCCTCTCCGTCGACCTCAACAACCGGTCCGTCGCCCCGGACCCGTACGTCCCCGAGCCCCTGCCCGCCCACGAGTCGTCCGACGCCGACGGAGGTCGTCATGGCTGAACTGGCCGCGGTCATCGCGTCCACCCACCACCCGTTCTACTACCGGGCCAGCACGTCGACCGGTGCCGACCGGCCGCCGTTCGCCGACGAGTGGGTGGCCAAGATCGAGCGGTTCCGGGAGACCCTGACCCGGGCCGAGCCGGACGTCCTGGTGATGGTCGGCAGCGACCACTTCCACCAGCTGTGGCTGGACAACATGCCGCAGTTCCTGGTGGGCAAGGCGCCGTTCTTCGACGCGAACTTCTACAACGAGGAACGCGAGTTCGGGCTGCCGCGGATGCTGCTGCGGGGCGAGGAGGAGCTCGCCGCCCACCTGCTGCGCGACGGCCTCGACCGCGGGTTCGACCTGGCCTTCAGCAACGAGCTGCGGATCGACCACAGCATCACGTGCCCGATCATCACGCTGCGCCCGCAGGCCAACCTGCCGATCGTGCCGGTCTACACCAACATCTTCGCCCCGCCGCTGCCGCAGCCGAAGCGCTTCGTCCAGCTCGGTCGGGCGATCCGGGAGATGGTCGAGTCCTGGGACAGCGACAGGCGCGTCGCGGTGATCGGCACCGGCCACCTGTCGCTGGAGCTGGGTGGGCCGCGCCAGTTCGGCGAGCACGGCCCGGACCCGGAGTTCGACCGCAAGGCCGTGGAGTGGATCGCCAGCGGCGACATCGAGGGCTGCCTGGCGGAGGTCAGCCTGGACAGCCTGCACGCGCCGGGGAACGCCACCCACGGCTTCATGGACTTCATGCTGATGATGGGGGTCGCCGGCGAGGGGCAGCAGGCCGACCACGTCGACACCCTCGACCTGTTCCACACCATGGAGGCCTACTTCACCTGGTACCCGAACGGCCTCCCGCAGCCGCGAGAGGCCGCGGTCGCCCCGGCGGCGGTGACCCGGTGAGCAGGTACCTCCTGGACAAGTTCCTGTACACCGTCGACCGCGACCCCGAGCTGGTCGAGCGCTACCGCAAGGACCCGGCGGGCACGGTGGCGTGGTGGGAGGCCGAGATGGCCGGCACCCTGCTCAACTGCATCCCCGCCGAGCGGACCACCTGGCTGTCGTTCACCGAGGACGAGCGCCGCGCCCTGCGCGAGCACGACCACGTGGCGCTGTTCGAGATGGGCGCGCACCCGTTCCTGACGCTGACGCTCTTCATCGCGATGTTCGAGCGCGACCACGGCCCGCTGGAGTATCAGAAGGCCTACGGCAGGGCGATGCAGCACATCTCCCTGCCCTATCCGGACATCGCGACCTGAGCCCGTGCACGCCGCCGTCCTGCACACCCCGGGGGAGCCCCCGGCGTACCGCCGCCACCCCGATCCCGTCGCCGACACCGGACGGACGCTGGTGCGGGTGACCGCCGCGCCGGTGGTCCCGCTGGACCTGTTGTGCGCCTCGGGGACGTCGTACTTCGGCCGCCCGGCCGTGCCCTACGTCCCCGGGGTGCAGGGCGTCGGCGTGGTGGAGGCCTCCGCCGTCCACCCGCCCGGTGCCCGCGTCTGGTTCGCCACCTCCGCCGGCATGGCGCCCGGCGACGGCAGCCAGGCCGGGCGCTGCGCCGTGTCCGACGACGACGTCGTCCCGCTCGACGCCGACCTCCCCGACCCGGCGGTCGCCGCGATCGGCCTGTCGGGTGTGGCCGCGTGGATGGCGCTGACCTGGCGGGGGCAGCTGCGGTCGGGGGAGCGGGTCGTGGTGCTCGGCGCCGGGGGAGCCGTCGGGCAGGCCGCCGTCGGGGCGGCCCGGGCGCTCGGCGCGGCACGGGTCGTCGCCGTGTGCCGGCCGGGACCGTCCGCCGAGCGGGCCGCGCGAGCCGGCGCCGACGAGGTCGTCCGCCTCACCGGCGACGTCGACGAGCTGGCGGCGCGGCTGGCGGAGGCCACCGGCGGCAGTGCCGACGTCGTGGTCGACCCCGTGTTCGGCGCCGCGGCCACGGCCGCGTCCCGGGTGCTCGCGCCGGGCGGCCGGCTGGTCAACCTCGGCGGGGCGTCGGGGGACACGGCGGAGTTCTCCTCGGCCACCCTGCGCAGCCGCAGCGCCTCGGTTCTCGGCTACACCAACAACGCGCTCACCCGGGAGCAGCGCGCCACCGCGCTCGCCGCCGTGCTGGCCTGCGCCGCCGCCGGGCAGCTGGCGGTCGACCACGAGGTGCTCCCGCTGTCCCGGGCGGCGGAGGGGTGGGACCGCACCGCCACCGGTGGACGACGCGTGGTGCTGCTCCCGGGCGGCTGATCAGCCGGGCGCGCGGCAGACCAGCACGAGGGTGCCGGGCACCAGCGCCCCGCGGGCCGGCGACCACTGGCCCCACTCCTGCGTGCGGCCCGGCGGCCACTCCGGCTCGACGAGGTCCTCGAGCACCAGACCCGCGCCCACGACCGCGCGCACCCAGTCCCCGACCGTGCGGTGGTGCTCGACGTAGACGGCGTGGCCGTCCTCGTCGGTCTCCACGTACGGCGTCCGGTCGAAGTAGGAGGAGACGACCCGCAGGTCCTCGGGGTCGGGGGAGTCCGGCAGCGGCCAGCGGAACGGGTGGTTCACCGAGGCGACGAACCGCCCGCCGGGCCGCAGCACCCGGGCCACCTCGGCCAGCGCGCCCTCCACGTCGGCGACGAACGGCAGCCCGCCGAACGCCGAGCAGGCCAGGTCCACGCTGGCCGTCGCCAACGGCAGCGCCCCGACGTCGGCCTGCAGCAGCGGGACGTCGATGCCGGTGGCCCGGTTGAGCTCGGCGGCGCGGGCCAGCATCCCGCCGGAGAGGTCGAGCGCGACGACGTCGGCGCCCTCCTGCCGCAGCCAGCGCGCGCACGGCGCGGACCCGCAGCCGATCTCGACCACCCGGCGTCCGGCGACGTCCCCGAGCAGGTGCGCCGCGGACTCGCGCAGCCCCTCGGGACACCACAGGAAGTCGACGTCACCGAGGTCCCCGCCGTGCTCGGCGAGGTAGGCCGGCGCCGCGGCGTCCCACCAGCGGCGGTTGGCCCGGACCGACTCCGCCGTCCCCGCCGGCCGGCGGGCCACACCGCTCGGCGCGGGGTAGCCGTCGTCGGCGAGGGGGAGGTCGTCCGGGCTGTCCATGACACGCCGATCGTGACACGCCGGGGCGTCCGGAGGCGCCGCACCCAGGTGGACCGGGTGGTCCCGGGCTCCGTACCATGGGAGTGCGCCAGAGGTCTGTCAGTGCTGAACCCGCCAGGGGATCGGCGCGCGCCGGCTCTCCCCGCTCCCCGCGGTCACCCGGCCGCGGGTCGTCCTGTCCCTACGCATCCCCCGTCCGGAGCACTCGACCACATGACCTCCACCCAGGTCCGTCCTAACAGCACCCCCCAGGTCGCCGTCAACGACATCGGCACCGCCGAGGACTTCCTCGCGGCCATCGACCAGACGATCAAGTACTTCAACGACGGCGACATCGTCGAAGGCGTCATCGTCAAGGTCGACCGGGACGAGGTGCTGCTGGACATCGGCTACAAGACCGAGGGCGTCATCCCCTCGCGCGAACTCTCCATCAAGCACGACGTCGACCCCAACGAGGTCGTCAAGGTCGGCGACGAGGTGGAAGCCCTCGTCCTCCAGAAGGAGGACAAGGAAGGCCGCCTGATCCTCTCCAAGAAGCGCGCCCAGTACGAGCGCGCCTGGGGCACGATCGAGGCCAAGAAGGAAGCCGACGAGGTCGTCACCGGCACCGTCATCGAGGTCGTCAAGGGCGGTCTCATCCTCGACATCGGCCTGCGCGGGTTCCTCCCCGCCTCGCTGGTCGAGATGCGCCGCGTCCGCGACCTGCAGCCCTACGTGGGCCGCGAGCTCGAGGCCAAGATCATCGAGCTCGACAAGAACCGCAACAACGTCGTCCTCTCCCGCCGGCAGTGGCTGGAGCAGACCCAGTCCGAGGTCCGCAGCGAGTTCCTCAACAAGCTCGCCAAGGGCCAGGTCCGCACCGGCGTCGTCTCCTCGATCGTCAACTTCGGCGCGTTCGTGGACCTGGGTGGCGTCGACGGTCTGGTGCACGTCTCCGAGCTGTCCTGGAAGCACATCGACCACCCGTCCGAGGTCGTCGAGGTCGGCCAGGAGGTCACCGTCGAGGTCCTCGACGTCGACCTGGACCGTGAGCGGGTCTCGCTGTCGCTGAAGGCGACGCAGGAGGACCCGTGGCGTCAGTTCGCCCGGACCCACCAGATCGGCCAGGTCGTGCCCGGCAAGGTCACCAAGCTGGTGCCCTTCGGTGCGTTCGTCCGCGTCGACGAGGGCATCGAGGGTCTGGTGCACATCTCCGAGCTGGCCGAGCGGCACGTGGAGATCCCCGAGCAGGTCGTGCAGGTCGGCGACGAGATCCTGGTCAAGGTCATCGACATCGACCTCGACCGGCGCCGCATCTCGCTGTCGCTCAAGCAGGCCAACGAGGGCGTCATCGGCGACGAGGAGCAGTTCGACCCCGCCGCCTACGGCATGGCCGCGTCCTACGACGAGCAGGGCAACTACATCTACCCCGAGGGCTTCGACCCGGAGACCGGCGAGTGGCTCGAGGGCTACGACGAGGCCCGCGAGACGTGGGAGCGGCAGTACGCCGAGGCCCAGGCCCGCTTCGAGGCGCACCGCAAGCAGATCGCCGCGGCCCGCGAGGCCGACGCCGAGGCTGCGGCCGGTGGCAACTACTCCAGCGGCGAGGCCGAGGTCGGCGACACCTCCGGCGGCACCCTCGCCAGCGACGAGGCGCTCGCGGCGCTGCGGGCCAAGCTCGCCGGCGGCGAGTGACCCCCGCTCAGCGCGGCTGAGCAGCACCACCTGAGGCCGAGGCCCGGGACCCCGCGGGGTCCCGGGCCTCGGTCGTCCCTCCCATCCCCGTGGAGGGACGAAGAGAGGCCCCTGGACGCGTCCGCGGGGCCTCCCGGTCCAGGCGGTCTTCCTACACGGTCCCGCCGCCAGCGTGCGAGTGCTGGGTGGTAGAGGCGGCCACCCTAGAGGGGCCCGCGCCGAGCTCGCGAGAGAAAGGACCCGCTCCTCGCCGACCCTCGCACGCTCGGGCCGGGTCCCGGGAGCGGGCCTTCAGAGGCTGAGGATGATCGCGAAGGCGGTGCGCGGGCGGCCGCCGGAGTTCGCGAGGAACTGCCACGTGTGCCGGCCCGCCGGAGCCGTCGCCGACAGCCACCGCAGGAAGGCGTTGCGCGGGCGGACGGCGCCGGTGCGCTCGAGCCGCTCGCGGACCATGGGGAGGTCCGTGCACCGCACGCCCGTGGGGCGGTCGAGCCGGTGCCGACCCGGGCCGCGCCGGACGGCGGCGGGGGTCGACGAGGGGGCGGCGTGCGCGGGACGGGACATGGTGGATTCTACCTCTCTGGGGCGTGGGGAGATCGCCGAGCAGAGAGTTGCTGATGGGGCGCGTGTGACTGGAGCGACGCGCCGGGCAGGACGGACGGGTGTTACCCGTCCGTGATCGTCCCGCGCCCGCTGGCTACTGTCCGTGCGTGCTGCGCATCGGGCTGACCGGCGGGATCGGATCGGGCAAGAGCACCGTGGCCGGCCTGCTGGCCGCACGCGAGGCGCGCATCGTGGACGCCGACCGCATCGCCCGCGAGGTCGTCGAGCCGGGCACACCGGGGCTCCAGGCCGTCGTCACGGCGTTCGGGGACGGCGTGCTGACCCCCGAGGGCACCCTCGACCGCCCGGCGCTCGCCGCGATCGTGTTCGCCGACCCCGGTGCCCGCCGCCGGCTCGACGGCATCGTGCACCCGCTGGTGCGGGCCCGCGCCGCCGAGCTGGTCGCCGCGGCCCCCCCGGACGCCGTGGTGGTGCAGGACGTGCCGCTGCTGGTGGAGACCGGCCAGGCCGGCTCGTACGACCTGGTGCTCGTCGTCGAGGCGGACCTGGACACCCGCGTGCGGCGGCTGGTCGGCCGGGGACTGTCCGAGGACGACGCCCGCGCCCGGATCGCGGCCCAGGCCACCGACGAGCAGCGCCGCGCGGTGGCCGACGTCGTGCTGGACAACAGCGGCACCGTCGAGGAGCTGGAGGCGCAGGTGGAGCGCTTCTGGACCGAGCGCGTGGCACCCGCCCTCGGCTGACGGCACACTCGCCGCGTGCCCGCCGACCGCCCTGTCCCGAGGAACCGGGACGCCGAGCGCGCACGCAACACCGCCCGCATCCGGGTCGGGCTGGCCGTGCTGTTCGCCGTCCTGGCAGTCCTGCAGTGGATGTCGAACGACGACCCGTGGGTCCCGCTCGGCTACACCGTCGCGGCCCTGGCGTGTGCGAGCACCGCCTGGGGCGCCCGGCGACGGGCGCGGGAGGCGGCTCTGCGGGCGGGGGCCGGAGCTGCCGAGACCTCACCATGAGGCGCCGACCACGGTGACGTCATCGGTCGGGCGCAGCCTGCCGGCCTGACCGAACCCGGAGCAGGCGGGGCGCAGATCGCAGCCGGCCGGGGCCGACGCCGGTGCCCTGGGACGGCGAGAGGCCCGGGTCCCATGGACCCGGGCCTCTCCTGCTGTGGGCGATACTGGGTTCGAACCAGTGACCTCTACCGTGTCAAGGTAGCGCTCTACCACTGAGCCAATCGCCCGATCCGGCCGGCGGCCGGTCCGCTCCACCGATCTCGGCGGAGGCCGAGGTGGAGACGGGATTTGAACCCGTGTAGACGGCTTTGCAGGCCGTTGCCTCGCCTCTCGGCCACTCCACCGCACGCGGGCGCCGAGCTGACGGCCAGCGCCCGAGGTTCCGAGCGGACGACGGGATTCGAACCCGCGACCCTCACCTTGGCAAGGTGATGCTCTACCAACTGAGCCACGTCCGCGTTGCTGTCCTGCTGTGTCGCTGTCTTGCAGGGAGAACCATACCCGACCCTCGGAGGGGGTTCACGGGGGGTCCCCCTGGGTCACCGACCCGTCGGGTCGGCCCCGCCGTTGGACAGCAGGGCGGCCAGTTCGCCGTCCACCTCGAGCACCGAGGACTCCTCGCCGAAGGGGACGACGCTCGCGGTCAGCTGCAGGAAGCCGGCGACCGTGCCGCGGGACACCTCGAACAGCGCCTCGCCCGAGGGGGCGCGCAGGTGCAGGAACAGGACGTCGCCCGACGTCCGGGACGGCCACAGCCGCACGTCGCCCTCGCCCGCCGGCCGGTCGAGCCCGGCCTGCAGCAGGTCGCGGCCCACGAGCCAGGAGATGCCGTCCTCCTCGGCCCCGTCGCCGAAGGTGATCCGCACGGCGAACGGGTCACTGATCTCGTAGCTGAGCAGCGCGGGGACCTCGGTCCAGGACTGCGGACCGACCAGGTGCAGCGTCGTGGGGCACGTGTACCCAGGCGTGGCGCGGTTGATCATGACTCGAACAACGACCTTCCGTGACCGAGGTGACGCCCGGATGACCACCGGGCGTGTCGACCTCCTGATTGCCCCTTCCGGGCAGAGCTGAACCGCGCCGCCTGCCTGTTGCGAAGACCGCGTGTGACGATGGGGCTCGTGAGCAGTCCGGCACGGCGCGTCGGGGACGGCCCCGCGGGCGCCGACCTCCTCCTGCGCATGCGCGCGGGCGACCGGAGCGCCGTGGACGAGCTCTATGACAGGTACAGCCGTCCGGCCTTCGCGCTGGCCCGGCGGATCCTCACCGACGACGTCCTGGCCGAGGACGTGTTGCAGGACGTGTTCCTCACCGTCTGGCGCGACCCCGGGGCCTTCGACGCCGCGCGGGGCTCCTTCTCCTCCTGGCTGATGGCGATGGTCCACCACAAGGCCGTCGACGCCGTCCGCCGGGAGGAGTCGCACCGCCGCCGGCAGACCCGGGCCGCGGACGACCTCGCCCTCACCACCCCGACGTCGTCCCGCGACGTCGAGGACGAGGCGTGGAGCCGGGTGGTGTCCGAGCAGGTGCGCGGCGCGCTGAGCGCCCTGCCGGCTCCGCAGCGGGAGGCGCTGACCCTGGCCTACTACGGCGGCTACACACAGCGGGAGGTCGCGGCGTTGACCAGCACGCCGCTGGGCACGGTGAAGACCCGCATGCTCGCGGGGATGCGCCGGCTCCGCGAGGAGCTCGGGAGTGCGGGCGTCGGCCCGGGTGGCGCGCTCAGCGAGTCCGCGCCGGCCGACGGGACGAGCCGGTGACCGCGCCGCGGGACCCCCGGCGCGGGGAGCACGAGACCTTCGACGAGCTCGCCGTCGGCTGGGCGCTGCACGCCCTCGAGCCGGAGGACGAGGAGCTCTTCGCCGCCCACCTGCCGACCTGCCCCCGGTGCCGGCGGACGGTGAGCGAGACCACCGACGTCATGGGCGCCCTGGCCGGCGACCTGGCACCGGTCGACCCCCCGGAGCGGCTGCGGGACCGGCTGCGCGCCGCGGTGGAGGAGACCGAGCAGCTGCCGCACCCGGCCCGCGAGGACGAGCGGACGACGCCGCCGCCGGTGCCGCCCACCGCCGTCGACCCCCAGGCGCCCGTGCGCCGGTTCGAGGCCCCGGCGGGAGGCGCGCACCGGGCGCCCCTGCCGGTCGGCGCGGTCGACCCGCGGTCCAGCTGGCGCCGGGTGCTGCCCAACGCCCTCGTGGCGGCCGCGGTCGCGGCGATCCTCGCCCTGGGCACCTGGAACGTGGTGCTCAACTCGGCCCGGGAGGAGGCGCAGGCGACCGCCGCCGAGCAGGCCGAGCTGGTCGAGGCGCTGCTGACCCCCGGCCAGGCGACGATCGCGCCGCTGACGGACGACGGCACCCCGGTCGCGACCGTCGTCGCCCGCGACGACCAGGTGCAGGTGGTCACCCAGGGCCTGGCACCCAACGACGTCCAGGAGCAGACGTACGTGGTGTGGGGGACCGGTGCCGGTGCTCCCGCGCCGCTGGGCACCTTCGACGTGACGTCCCCGCAGCCGACCCTGCGGACCGTAGGCTCGGGCGCGTCCGGGCTGGACGCCTACACCGGCTTCGCGGTGAGCCTCGAGCCCGGCCGCTCGGCTCCGCCGGAGCCCAGCGACATCGTGGCGTCGGGGGAGGTGCCCAGCTGAGCGGTCCGGAGACGGTGGCCCCCTCCGGCACCGGGCAGCCGGCGGCCGCGGCGTCCGGTGCGCGGCGGGCCTCCGCGGCCCACGACGCGCACCGCAGCCTGCGGGAGCGCGTCGTGGCGACGCACTGGCGGCAGCGCCTGGCCGCCCGCCGTCCGCTCGACCACGCCTACCGCCTGGTCGTGGGCGCGGTCGGCGGTGTCGTCGTGGCCTTCGGCCTGGTCACCATCCCGTTGCCCGGGCCGGGCTGGCTGACCGTCATCGCCGGGCTCTTCCTGCTGGCCACCGAGTTCACGTGGGCCGAGCGGCTGCTGGACTTCACCCGCCGGCACGTGCGGGCCTGGACCGAGTGGCTGGGTCGGCAGCGGGCATGGGTACGGGTCGCCGTCGCGCTGGCCAGCGCGGCCTTCGTCTACGGCGTCCTGGTCGTCGTGCTCCACGTCATGGGCGTTCCGGACTGGGTGCCGGGGTGGGTGCCACTCTGGCGCTGAGCGTCTGGCAGAATGTCTGCCGCAGGGGCGATTGGCTCAGTGGTAGAGCGCTTCGTTCACACCGAAGAGGTCACTGGTTCGAACCCAGTATCGCCCACCGGCACGAGAGGCCCGGGTCCGTCGGACCCGGGCCTCTCGCCGTCCCCGGGTCAGGCGGCGGCCGGGCCGTAGGTCAGGTGGACAACGCCGTTGCTCAGGCTGTCGGCCCCGAGCAGGGACAGCGGCGTCCGCGGCCCGCCCTCGGGGAACAGCCGGATGCCGGAGCCGACGGCGACCGGGTAGACGTACAGGTGCAGCTCGTCGACCAGGCCGTCGGCGACCAGGGCCCGCACCAGGGTGGCGCTGCCGCTGACGTAGAGGTCGCCCTGCTCCTTGAGCTCGCGGACGCGGCCGGCGTCGTAGCCGCCGACCGCGGTGGAGTTCCGCCACACCGACTCGGCGTCGGTCAGCGTCGAGGACACGACGTACTTGGTCGTGTCGTTGAAGAAGGGCGCGCCGGGGTCGTCCTCGACCGTCCGGGTCGACCAGGCGGGTGCGAACATCTCGAAGGTGGTGCGGCCCAGCAGGATGCCCTGCGCCAGGGCCGTCTGCGCCCCGATGGACGCGGCCAGGTCGTCGGGGAACCCGTAGTCCATCGTCCACATCGGGGCGTCGACGACCCCGTCGACGGTGGTGAACTCGTGCACTCTGATCGCGCCCATGTCTGCTCCTGCCTGTGTGCTGCGGCCCGGCTGCGGCGGTCGCCGCGGGGGCCGCGGGGGCCGGCGGTCGGTGTCGTTGGGGGAGACCCTGGCCGATCGGGTTTCTCATCGGTGCGCAGCGCGCCGCCCTGGCACGATGCGGCGGTGTCCGACGACGAGCCCCTCCCCGGCGGCCCGGTCCCGGTCTGGCCGGGGCCGGACCTGTACACGCTGCGTGCCCTGGTGGAGCTGGACCTGGCGCTGGACACCGAGGTCCCCGTCGACGCGGCGTGGACCGTGGTCACCGACGTCGCCGACCGGGCCTTCGGCCGCGGGTGGCAGCGCTGGTACGGCGAGGCCCTGACCGCGGAGGGTGCCGGCGACGACCTCGGGCGGCTGCTGGCGCAGGACGATCTCGCGGAGCGGGTCCTCGGCCGGCTGCACGACCGCATGCGCGAGGACGACGAGGCCCCGGACCCCCCGTGCGACGAGGGGTACGGCTGGTACGCGTACCCGCCGGGGACCAGCCCGGGACGCGAGGCGTTCCGGCGGTCGGTGCGGCGCCGGCGGGCGACCGCCCGGGCGGCCCTGCTGTCGCCCCGGAGGCGGCGGGTGGCCGGGCGGCGCTCGCGGGACTGACGACGTCGGGCACGTGGGCGCGCCGAGGGGGACCATCGGTGCGGTGTCGCGCCGCAGGCCCCCCGCCCCGCCCGCACCGGTCCGGCCGCGCCGGCCGGGGCGCGCCGAGCGGCTGACCGAGGTCCTGGAGCGGGACGGCGACACCTGCATCTGGTGCGGCCGGGTCCTCGGCGGCCTGGTCCCGCCGACCACCGAGCACGTCGTCCCCCGGCTCAAGGGCGGTCCGTCGTGGCTGGCCAACGAGGTGGCGGCCTGCCGACGCTGCAACGCCGAGCGCGGCCACCGGGCGCCGGTGGACTGGCTGGAGGAGTGCGAGCGGCGCGGCTGGCGGCCCGACGCCGACCGGCTGGCCCGGGCGCTGGACGCGCTGCAGGCGGCCATCGACCGCGAGGGCGGTCAGCGCCGGGCGCGGCCCTACCTCGACGCGCAGCGGCGCCGACTGCGCCGTCGGCCGCCCCCCTCGGGCGAGGGACGTACGGTCGCCTCGTGACTGGTGCGGGCAGCGTCGTGCAGGTGAGCGTCTACCCGGTGAAGAGCCTCGGCGGGCGGACCGTGCGGGAGGCGGAGGTGGGTCCGGCGGGCCTGGTCGGCGACCGCGCGTGGACCGTCGTCGACGCCACGACGGGGGAGCGGGTCACGGTCAAGAGCACCCCGGAGATGGCCGGGGTCGTCGCCACGGGGGACGACGAGGCCGACACGGTCACGCTGACCGGGGTGCTCGGCCGGCCGGTGCGCCTGCAGCGGTCCGGGCAGCCGCAGGTGGACGCCGCCGCGGTGCACCTGGTCAGCCGCGGCGCGATCGCACGGGCCGACGCCGGCGACGTCCCCGAGGGCTGCTCGGCCGACGACCCCCGTGCCAACCTCCTGGTCGACCTGCCCGAGGGCGAGGACGAGCGCTCGTGGGTCGGGCGCACGGTGCGCATCGGCGAGGTCGAGGTCGCCGTCACCCGCACCCCCAAGCACTGCCTGGGCGTCTACGCCGAGGTCCGGCGGCCGGGGACGGTGCACGTCGGCGACCGCGTCGAGGTGCTGCCCGGCTGACAACGTGTTGAGAAAGGGCTCAGGAAGCTCGTGCTGGCTGCCAGGGACGGCGGCCGGGAGCCGGTGCGAGTCGGCGGGCCATCAGCCCGATCATGGCC
>NZ_NVPT01000250.1 GCF_002802985.1 Geodermatophilus chilensis
GGGTAGAGGACGGCCTCCCTGCCCCCCGCCATGGGAGGACCCCGTCCTCCCCACCCTTCGCGAGCTCAGGCGCGTTATGTGAGTCATTCATGCAACGCCGAGGTCGGCGAGGTGGATGCGGAGCATGGCGTGTGCCGCGATGGTGGCGGCGGTGCGGGTCAGCAGGCCCCAGAAGGTGTGTGCGCCATGGCGGGCCAGCTCCATCCGGTCGGTGAGCTCGCCGAAGGTGGCTTCGATGCGGTTGCGCCAGCAGGCGATCACTTTCTGCAGCCACCCGGGCATGTGGGCACGCTGGGCCTTGGTCGGAGGGGTGAGCACGGCGGTGCCGCGTTCGGCCTGGGCGGTGGCGAAGGGCCGGCCGTTGAATCCCTTGTCGGCCAGCAGGTCACGCGGCGGGGCACCGGCCTCGAGCAGGTCGGTGCCGACCTCGCGCTCGGCCGCTGCGGCGGGCACGATGCTCCAGGCGCGGACCAGCCGGGAGCCCAGGTCGGTCTTGATCGCCAGCCGAAAGCCGTAGAACCACTCGGCGTGCGCGGCGTCGCGGCCAAAGCCGGCATGCAGCTCGTTCGGGCCGACCCAGCCGTCCGGGCCACGGACCCGGGAGGGGTGCTTGACCGGCAGCGCCGTGGTGTCGACCTGGGCGCAGTCATCGACCGGTAGCCCGGCGGCCAGCGCCGCGCGCAGCTGCTCAAAGGCCGCCCACAGCCAGCGGGTCCGCCGGTTGACCTCGGACTGGTGCGGCAGGCGCGGGAACAGCTGTGCCCAGTCGCGGGCCACCTCGGCCAGAAATCCGGCCTCGCTGCGCCGGCCGAGCAGGTGGCGGACCAGCGTGATGGTCAGCAGCTCGGCGTCGCTGCAGGCCGGTGCCGGCCCGGGCCGGGGCGGAATGTCGATCGCGCGGGCGGTGATCGCGTCATCGACGAGCACGTAGACGTAGACGAACAGGTCCTCGGTGGGCAGCATGATGAACGCCTCTGCGGCCGGACGGTCTTCGACAACCGCTCATCTGCCGCAGAGGCGCCCTCATGTCAAGGGCACCCAGGCAAGCCAGGAACCCACATAACGCGCCTCAGGGCGGTGCCGGAGACGGGGCCACGGCGGGACCCTGCAGGGGGACCGTGCCCGGGCGGAGGTTCAGGCGGCCAGCCCGGCGACCGCGTCCTTCCACCCGGACTGCTCGCGGGCGTCCCCCGGGCCGTTGACCTCGGCGAAGGCGACGCGGCCCTCGGAGTCGACGAGGAAGGTGCCGCGGACGGCCATGCCGGCGCGGTCGTTGAACACGCCGTAGGCTTGGGCGACGGCGCCGTGCGGCCAGAAGTCCGACAGCAGCGCGAAGTCGAAGCCCTCCTGCTCCCGCCACGCCTTGAGGGCGGGCGCCGGGTCGGTGCTGAGCGCGAGCACCCGAACGCCCGCGTCGGTGTAGGTCGCCAGCTCGTCGCGCAGCTGGCACAGCTCGCCGGTGCAGATCCGGGAGAAGGCGAAGGGGTAGAAGACCAGCAGGACCGGCGCCCCGCGCAGGTCGGCCAGTGACACGACCTGGCGGTCCTGGTCGGGCAGGCTGAACTCGGGCGCGACGTCCCCGACGGAGAGGCTCATGCGCCGATCGTGCCGCACCCGGGCCGACACCGGCCCGCCGAGGGGTCGAGGGTGCCTCAGCGGCGGCTGCGCGCCGCCTTGGGGGTGACCAGGCGGATGCCGGACCAGTCCTTGGCCGCGGAGACGCTGCTGGTCTGCGACAGACCCGCGGTCGGGGCGACCTCGGTGACGTCACCGGGCTCGACGTGGCCCGGGCGGCCGGACTTGGGCACCAGCAGCCACACGACGCCGTCGTCGGCGAGCGACGTGATCGCGTCGGTCAGCGCGTCGAAGAGGTCCCCGTCGTCCTCCCGCCACCACAGGAGCACGACGTCGGCCACCTCGTCGGTGTCCTCGTCGACCATCTCGCTGCCGGAGACCTCGACGATGGAGTCCCGCAGGTCCTCGTCGGCGTCCTCGTCCCAGCCGAGCTCCTGCACGACCATGCCCGGCTTGATGCCCAGCCGGGCCGCCATGCTGGCGCTGCCCGAGTCGACGCTCATCCCTGCTGTTCCTCCATGGGTTCCGATGCTGCCGGCCGGTGGACACGTCCGTGCCCGCGCCGGTGGGGTGTCGTGGGGATGGGACGCGCGGCCGGGTGCGCGGAGTGCGGCGGACGGCGGCGGAGCAGGACACGACCAGCGGGAGACTTCCCCCGCAGCCCGGTCATGTCACCCCTTCCCGTCCGCACCGGTTCTGCCCGCCCCGGTCAGTCCGGGGCCACGGACGGCGTTGGCGGAAGCGTAGGGCATGCCTGGTCAGGTGCAAGTGTGTCGCGGAGCGGTCCGCGACCGGTCGCCGTCCCGACAGGTGAGCGGGGTGCGTGACGCGCAGCCCACCGGCGGGGGACGATGGGCGCATGAGTGCTCCGCAGCAGCCGGGCGGCGATCCCGCCCGCGACGCCGGCAACGAGACCGGACGGGCCCGCGCGGTCATCACCGACGGGCTCCCCAGCCAGCTGGTCGACACCGACCCCGACGAGACCACCGAGTGGCTGGAGTCGCTGGACGCCGTCGTCGACCACGCCGGTCGAGGCCGCGCCCGCTACCTCATGCTCCGCATGCTGGAGCGCAGCCGCGAGCAGCAGGTCGGCGTCCCCGGCCTCCGCAGCACCGACTACATCAACACCATCCCGCCGGAGCGGGAGCCGTGGTTCCCCGGCGACGAGCACGTCGAGCGCCGCATCCGCGCCTACATCCGGTGGAACGCCGCGATCATGGTCCACCGCGCGCAGCGGCCGGGGATCGCCGTCGGCGGCCACATCTCCTCCTACGCCTCCTCCGCCTCGCTGTACGAGGTCGGCTTCAACCACTTCTTCCGCGGCAAGGACCACCCCGGCGGCGGCGACCAGATCTGGTTCCAGGGCCACGCCTCCCCCGGCATCTACGCCCGCGCCTTCCTCGAGGGCCGGCTCACCGAGCAGCAGATGGACGGCTTCCGCCAGGAGGTCAGCCACCCCGGCGGCGGGCTGTCGAGCTACCCGCACCCGCGGCTGATGCCGGACTTCTGGGAGTTCCCCACCGTCTCCATGGGCCTGGGCCCGATCAACGCGATCTACCAGGCGCGGTTCAACCGCTACCTGCACTCCCGCGGCATCAAGGACACCTCCGACCAGCACGTGTGGGCCTTCCTCGGCGACGGCGAGATGGACGAGCCGGAGTCGCTCGGCCCCATCGGCGTGGCGGCCCGCGAGGAGCTGGACAACCTCACCTTCGTCGTCAACTGCAACCTGCAGCGGCTCGACGGCCCGGTGCGCGGCAACGGCAAGGTCATCCAGGAGCTGGAGTCCTTCTTCCGCGGCGCCGGCTGGAACGTCATCAAGGTGATCTGGGGCCGGGAGTGGGACCCGCTGCTGGCCGCCGACCGTGACGGCGCCCTGGTCAACCTGATGAACCAGACGCCCGACGGCGACTACCAGACCTACAAGGCCGAGGACGGCGCCTACGTGCGCGAGCACTTCTTCGGCCGGGACCCGCGCACCCGCAAGCTCGTGGAGCACATGAGCGACAAGGAGGTCTGGGACCTCTCCCGCGGCGGGCACGACTACCGCAAGGTCTACGCGGCGTTCAAGGCGGCGGTGGAGCACAAGGGCCAGCCCACGGTCATCCTCGCCAAGACCATCAAGGGCTGGACGCTGGGCAGCCACTTCGAGGGCCGCAACTCGACCCACCAGATGAAGAAGCTGACCGCGGAGGACCTCGCCGCGTTCCGCGACCGGCTCTACCTGCCGATCCCCGACGAGGCGCTGGACAAGACCCTGCCGCCCTACTACAAGCCCGACCCGGACTCCGACGAGATGCAGTACATGCTCGAGCGGCGCCGGCAGCTGGGCGGGGCGGTGCCGCGGCGCCGCTCGGAGTTCAAGACGCTCAAGGCGCCCGAGGACAAGGCCCTCGACGTCCTGCGGCGTGGCTCGGGCAAGCAGGAGGTGGCGACGACGATGGCGTTCGTCCGCCTGCTCAAGGAGCTGCTCAAGGACAAGGACCTCGGCCCGCGCCTCGTGCCCGTCATCCCCGACGAGGCGCGCACGTTCGGCATGGACTCGCTGTTCCCGACGCAGAAGATCTACTCGCCGCACGGGCAGCGCTACACCTCGGTCGACCGCGAGCTGATGCTGGCCTACAAGGAGTCCGAGCAGGGCCAGATCCTGCACGAGGGCATCAACGAGGCCGGCTCCGCGGCGTCGTTCACCGCCGTCGGCACCTCGTACGCCACGCACGGCGAGCCGATGATCCCGATCTACATCTTCTACTCGATGTTCGGGTTCCAGCGGACCGGCGACGCCTTCTGGGCCGCCGCCGACCAGATGACCCGCGGCTTCCTGCTGGGCGCCACCGCCGGCCGGACGACGCTCAACGGCGAGGGCCTCCAGCACGAGGACGGGCACTCGATCCTGCTGGCGCACACCAACCCGGCGGTCGTCAGCTACGACCCGGCCTTCTCCTACGAGGTCGGGCACATCACCAAGGACGCCCTGGCGCGCATGTACGGCGACGACCCGGGTGCCCCGCTCGGCGGCCACCGCTCGGCCGACGTCATGTACTACCTGACGGTCTACAACGAGCCGTTCAACCAGCCGGCCGAGCCGGAGGACCTGGACCTGCAGGGCCTGCTGGCGGGCATGTACCGGTACGCGCCCGGCCAGGGTGACGGGCCGAAGGCGCAGGTGCTGGCCTCCGGCGTCGCGGTGCCGTGGGCGCTGCGCGCGCAGGAGCTGCTGGCGAACGACTGGGGTGTCTCGGCCGACGTGTGGTCGGTGACCTCCTGGACCGAGCTGCGTCGGCAGGCCGACGCCGCCGAGGAGCACAACCTGCTGCACCCGGAGGAGGAGCCGCAGGTCCCGTACGTGACCCAGCGGCTCGTCGACGCCCCCGGCCCGGTCGTGGCGGTCTCGGACTGGATGCGGGCGGTGCCCGACCTCATCGCGCCGTACGTCCCCGGTGGGATGGCGACGCTGGGCACCGACGGGTTCGGCCTCTCCGACACCCGCCCGGCGCTGCGGCGGTACTTCCACGTCGACGCCGAGTCGGTCGTGGTCCGGGTGCTCGCCTCGCTGGCCCAGCGCGGCGAGGTCGACCGGGACGTCGTCCGTCAGGCGGTGGAGAAGTACCAGATCCGCGACGTCCAGGCCGCCCCGGAAGACACCACCACGTCCCCGGAGCAGCAGCCCAACGGGTGAAGGTCGAAGGACCCCCTGCAGGGGGTCCTTCGACCTTCACCCGTTGGGCTGCTGCTCCGGGGACGTG
>NZ_NVPT01000251.1 GCF_002802985.1 Geodermatophilus chilensis
AGATGTGTAGAAGAGACGGCCTGTCTGTGATGGTGCCCCCGGGGGCTGGGGAAGCGGCGCCCGGACGGGGCGCCGGTGACGACAGGCTCACCGCTGCGGGCTCGGTCCACCCGCGCGCGCTCGGCCCTGGTGGCATCCCGTAGCGCCCCACCGGCGGGTCTGGAGACCCCCACGGAGTAGACCCTCCGGGCCGATCGATCGCAGGATGGGCAGGCGGTGCTGTCGGGGGCATCCCGCATGTCCCGATGTACGTCGAACGGGCCGCAGTGTGGACAGCGGAACTCGTAGAGGGGCACGGCGTCTCCTGCTCGCGGTCGGGGTCCGAGGCGGCGGCGTCCCGCCGCCTCGGACTGGGGCGATCGGTCAGTCAGCGACCAGCTCGCGGTCTCCTCCGGCCCCCTCCGGCAGGAGGCTCCGGTCGAAGATCGACAGGGGGATGCTGATGGAGACCGCGCTGTTGGGGATGTCGACGACGCCCCCGACCCGGCCGTCGATGGGAGCCGCGCCGAGGAAGAGGTAGGCCTGCTCGAAGGTCCAGTCCATCGCCGGCATGAGGTAGTTGATGGCATTCAGGCAGGCCTGCCGGTAGGCGACGGTGGCGTTCATGTAGTAGTTCCGCCCGTCCTCCACGCTGATGCCCTCGAAGGTCAGGTACTCGGAGTACCCGGGGCCGACCCGACCAGGCTTGAAGAACGGCATGTTGGTCTTGTACCGCTCCATTCCGCCCTTGATGACGTCGAAGTGCAGGTCGATGTAGCCGGGCATCTCGATGGCGCCGCAGAAGGTGATCTCGCCGTCTCCCTGCGCGAAGTGCAGGTCGCCGATGGAGAACAGCCCGCCCGGCACGAAGACCGGCATGTACACCCGGCTGCCCACTCCGAGGTCCTTGATGTCGACGTTGCCGCCGTGCTCCCGCGGCGGGATGGTGCGGCAGGCCTCGGTGGCCGCGCGCTCGAACTCCGCGCCGCTCAACCGGCCGAGGAGCGCGTCCTTGGGCTGCGGGGGCAGCGCCAGCGCGGGGGTCTGGGGCGCGCCGGGGGTCTCGCCGCCCTTCGCGGGGATGTCGCCGGTCACCCGGTCGGGGTTGAGGTCGATGAGCGCCTGTTCGCGGCGGTTCCACTCCGCCAGCAGGTCGGCCGAGGGCGCGCAGCCGAACAGCCCCGGGTGGGAGTTCCCGACGAAGCGCACGCCGGGTACGTGCCGGCTGGTGGTCCAGATGCCGTCGATGTCCCAGATCGCCTTGGATGCTCCGGGCGAGTAGTCGGTGAGGAAGCCCCCGCCGTTCTCCTTGGCGAAGATGCCGGTGTATCCCCACGGCTGCACGTCGAAGGGCCCCATGTCCACGATGTCGACCACCAGCATGTCGCCCGGCTCGAGGCCCTCGAACGCGATGGGGCCGCTGAGCACGTGGCACGGGTCGAGGTTCATGGTGCGGATGTCCTCGGCGTCGTCGCTGTTGCGGACCTGGTCGTCGGTCCAGTCCTTGCACTCGATCCGGTAGGTGGCGCCCGGACGGACGGTGTTGGCCGGCGGGATGTCCGGATGCCAGCGGTTGTGGCCAGGGACCGCCTGCTGAGCCATGGGCACGCTCAGGTCGCGGTTGATCTCGAAGATGACCTCGGGCACGGGTTGCTCCTCGTGGTTGGCGGGTCTTCCGATCCGGCCGGGCGGCCGGGGCTTGGGGATGCCGGAGGGTCGCCTCACCCCTCGAGAGTGCGGCGAGGGGTCGAGGTCACCGCCGGCGAAGTGGCCCTGCGGGGATCACGCGGAGCTCCGCGTCCGCCATCCGGGCGACCTCGTAGTCCTCGTCCTCCGGCGGGAAGGAGCGCCAGATCCCCGAGTTCGGACACGTCGTGGTCGTGTCGGTGCATGCCGTCCTCCACTCCAGGGCGCTCGTTCGTCGAGGGCGCGAGACAGGGGTCGCGTGGGACGCGATCCCTCAGCTGCTGGGGGCCGCGTCCTCACGGCGGTAGTCCTCGACCGCCCGGTCGGTCCGGGCGGGTTGGCTGCGGGTCGTACGCCCCGCGATGACCATGAAGAGCACCACGGCGGCTGCTGCGGTCACGACGACGACCAGATCCGGGACGTCGGTCCAGGCGCCGAGGAGGAGCAGCAGGCCGGGGATGGTGGCGGTGATGATCGCCTCCACGACGGTGATCCATCCGGTCACCGTCGTCAGCCTGGTCAGTCCCAGACCCAGGACGAGGAAGAACATCGTGAACAGCAGGGCCCAGAGCAGCCACAAGGTGCCGAACTTGACGTCGTCGCGGCTGAAGGTGATCACCGCGATGAGCAGCGAGACACCGGCTGCCCAGCCGGAGTACCAGCCCACGCCGGTGCCCGCGTGTCCCGTCAGGTTGACGATGCCGACGTAGAGGTACACGAAGCCGAAGAGCAGGAAGCCGGACGCGGTGAACACCGGGGTCAGGTCCGCACCAGCCGGGAGGGCCAGGGAGAGGACGACCACGACCAGCAGTGCGCCCACGAACAGGTTGATCGGAGCGGCGGCCGGGGGCTCGACCCGCCCCAGCAGAGCGAGACCGTTGACGAAGAGCACCGCACCGACGAAGAGCAGTCCCAAGGCGCCCATGTCGGCCCTCCTGCCGTGTGGCCGGACGACGTCGCGCTGGGGTGAGGCGCGACGGGAGCCGGCGTCGGAGATGCTCCCGGGACCCCTCCCAGGGTCGGGGAGCCGGGAACGAGAACTCAGCGGAGAAATATTTCCCGTGGAAAGTACTCACCGACGGTCCAGCTCGGCAACCGGTGGGGCCGGCCCTCTTCTCCCGCGACGGATGGCCGACTGCTGCTCCGCCGCATCGGGCTACCCGGTGCCGCGGGCGACCCCTCGTGCTGGCGGGGCCGGCATGGCGGAAGGCGCTGCCGTCCCCCTGGCGCGGGGGACGGCCGACGCTCAACCCCCCGTCTCGCCCGTCGTCTGCAGCCGCGCCAACAGATTCGTGAGCTGACCGAGGCCTGCGGCGCCCAGGACCTCCTCGAGGTTGGACTCGTGTCGCTGCAGGATGCGGTCGAGTCGCGAGCGCAGCGCTCTGCCGCGTGGAGTGAGCAGCACCAGGACCCGACGTCGGTCATAGGGGTCGCTGCGGCGGTGCACCAGGTTCGCCGCGACGAGTCGGTCCACGATCTTGGTCAGCGTCGGTGCGGGCAGCATGGCGAGGTTCGCGAGCTCGCTCATGGACCGACCCTCACGGTGTGACAGGCCGTCCAGGGCCCGGCACTGTTCGAGGGTCACGCCCTCCCGTTCGAGGTCTGCGGCCAGCGCGGCGGTCAGCTTCCGTTCGACCGCCGTGATGAGCGCGAACGCCGAGCGGTCGGCGGCGATGCCCGGCATTGCGCTCCCTGTCGCCCGGTCCTAGTGTCGCTTGCTGCTGGAAGGATTGTAGGGGGAAGGTCTGGCGCTCACCGCGCGCACTCGTGGGGGCGTCGCCTCGCCGGAGAGCCGCGGAGGCCCGATGGTCGAACGGAGGGTGCGCCCCGGCCTCGCTGCAGCCCCGAACCGTCCGTCGGTCGCTGCCGCGCCCGACCGCGACGATGCGTGGCGCGAGACCCTCCACGTGGGGCTGGTGATCCCGCTGCAGGGGCCCGCCGGCATGTTCGGTCCATCCTGCGAGGCCTCTGCTGCCCTGGCCGTGGAGGGGATGAACGCTGATCGGGGAGTGCTGGGGCGCCAACTCCGGCTCGTCGTCATCGACGGCGGTCAGCCTCCCCAGCGGGTGGCCGACGAGGTGGACTGCCTCGTCTCGGCCGAGGCCATCGACGCAGTGACCGGATGGCACATCTCCGCCGTCCGGCAGGCCGTCGCGCCCCGCACGGCCGGGCGCGTCCCCTACGTCTACACCGCCCTCTACGAGGGCGGCGAGCGGACGCCCGGCGTCTTCCTCACCGGGGAGACGCCGGACCTGCAGCTCTACCCGGCGATGCGGTGGATGGGGACGGCGTTGGGTGTCCGACGGTGGTTCATCGTCGGCGACGACTACGTGTGGCCCCGGGCGTCCGCGGCCGCCGCGCGGGCGTACGCCACACGGCTCGGCGCGCGCGTCTGCGGGGAGGAGTACGTCCGCCTCGGGTCGGAGGACTTCAGCTCCGTCCTGACCGAGATCGAGCGCGTCCGCCCGGAGGGCATCCTGATGCTCCTCGTGGGGGAGGACGCGGTGCAGTTCAACCGCGCGTTCGCCGCCCGGGGGCTCGACGAGCGGATCGTTCGGCTGAGCCCGCTCATGGACGAGAACATGCTGCTGGCCACAGGCGCCGACGGCACCAGCGGGTTGTACGCGGCAGCGGGCTTCTTCGAGGCGCTGGGCACCGAGAGCAGCCTCCAGTTCCTGGCCGACTACAGCCAGCGGCACGGTGTCCTGGCCCCAGCGCCGACCAGCCTCGGCGAGTCCTGTTACGAGGGCATCCGGCTGCTGGCCGAGCTCTGGCAGCGCTGTGGCAGCACGGATCTGCCGGCCATCTGCGCCGTGGCGGAGGCCACCGGCTACGACGGTCCCCGAGGGCCGGTGCACCTCACCGACCGCCACCTCCGGCAGCGCGTCTACGTCGCTCGTGCCGACGGTCTGGACTTCGAGGTCCTCGCCCAGCTGTGAGTCGGGCCGAGCGTCAGCGCACCCATCCCTCAGGCCTCGTGCGCGCGGCGGGCGTGCACCGCTCAGTGGGCGGCCGACCTGCGCTGCGGGGAGTCGACCTCGGTGTCCCGCCGTGAAGTGCGCCATCAGGGACTCGAACCCCGAACCCGCTGATTAAGAATCGTAGAAGTTGATCATAGCTGACTGTTGACGGAGGTCGACGCACCGACCGCGACCCCAACCGGTATGGCGAGCTGATCCAATGCACGCGGCGGCGCCAGCGCGGTCATGGCCAGGACCCCGACGGCCAAGCTCAAGACCGG
>NZ_NVPT01000252.1 GCF_002802985.1 Geodermatophilus chilensis
CCGCATGCCACCGGCATAGCGCAGGCTGCGCCGGCTGTCAGCTGGGTCCGACCGACTATCGGCAGAACCCGTAACTCCTACCCTTAATGATCTTTAGTGGTCCCCGTCGTTGATTCGTCGGGGGTCTAGCGCCCAGATGGTCGGGTTGGTCAGGTAGAGGCTGCAGGCGCAGTCGAGGGCTTCTTCGGCGGTGCCGGTGGGTGAGCCGCTGGGCAGGACGTTGTCTTCGTAGTCGTCGTGGCTGGCCCGGTAGATGGCGAAGCCCCAGGTGGTGGCCGAGCCGACGTAGCGCAGTCGGCACAGCTGGAGAACCTCACCGTCGGGCAGGACGCCGTCGACGTAGGCGAAGCCGGCCCGGTAGCGCATCCGCACCTCGGCCAGGTCCGGCCAGCGTTCGCGGGCACGGGTGGCCAGCCGCCAGTGCAGCGAGTTCTTCGTGGAGTCCGGGATCCTCTTCGCCATCGCCTCATCCTGACCGCCGGGCGGCGTGGCACCGTCGGGATCGACGCCGGCGGCGGGACAAACAGCAATGGCACTGGCCAGCCCCCATCGGGTAGTGGTGACCGACACCGACCGCCGGGTGTTGACCGCCCGGGCGCGGTCGCAGCGGTGCGCGCACCGGAAGGTGCTGCGCGCCCGCATCGTGCTGGCCGCCGCCGACGGCACGTCGAACGCCGAGAGCGCCCGCCGGCTGGGCGTCTGCACCGACACGGTGCGCAAGTGGCGGGCCCGGTTCTGTGCGCGAGGCCTGCCCGGGCTGGTCGACCGGCCGCGGCCGGGCCGGCGGCGCACCTTTCCCAAGACCGCCGAGGCCGAGGTGAAGGCGCTGGCCTGCGAGCTGCCGGCCGAGTCCGACGTGCCGCTGGCGCGGTGGAGCTATACCGAGTTGGCCGCCGCGGCGGTCACCCGCGGGGTGATCGAGACCATCTCGCCGTCGACGGTCGGCCGCTGGCTCCGCGCCGATGCCATCCGCCCCTGGCGGCACCGGTCGTGGATCTTTCCCCGCGACCCGGACTTCGCAGCCAAGGCCGCCCGCGTGCTCGACCTGTACGACCGGATCTGGCAAGGCCAGTCGCTCGGCGAGGACGAGTATGTGCTCAGCGCCGATGAGAAGTCCCAGCTGCAAGCCCTGCGGCGGCGCCACCCCGATCTGCCGCCGGCGCCGGGCCGGATTCGCCGGCAGGAGTTCGAGTACCGCCGTGGCGGCACCCTGGCCTACCTGGCCGCCTACGACGTCCACGCCGCCCGGGTGATTGGCCGCACCGCCTCGACCACCGGGATCGAGCCGTTCGGCGAGCTGGTCGAGCAGGTGATGACCACCGAGCCCTACGCCAGCGCGGCCCGGGTGTTCTGGATCGTCGACAACGGCTCCTCGCACAACGGCGCCCGCTCCATCCAGCGCATGCGCACTACCTGGCCGACCGCCGAACTGGTGCACCTACCGATCCATGCCAGCCGGCTGAACCAGGTGGAGATCTTCTTCTCCATCGTGCAGCGCAAAGTGATCAAGCCGGGTGACTTCGCCGGCCTCGACGAGTTGGCCCAGCGCCTGCTGTCCTTCCAGGACCGCTACAACGCCACCGCCGAGCCCTTCGACTGGCACTTCGGACGCAGGTCCCTCCACCGGCTGCTCGAACGGCTTGACATCCACGAACCGCTGGCAGCATGACCCCCGACGAATCAACGACGGGGACCACTAGCGTCAGCAGCCATGACGGAGGTGGAGTACGCAGCCGCATGGGTGCCTGACGATGACCCGCACCGCGGCTGGGAGGCAGCGGCAGCGCTCGCGGTCGACTGGCTCATGGGCGGGCTGCTGTTCCTGCCCCGGCTCCCGTCGTTCCTGTTCCAGCTGGCCCACACCGGTACTCCTTGGGGAGAGTCGGCAGGACTGTCCGCGGCGCTGGAGTCGGTGGGCGAGTGGGCGGGCGCGTCGTGGAGCGGCGGCAAACCCAGACCCCTGGCTCTGCTGCTCGTGCTCCTGGGACTGCTGGGCGCCGGAGCCGCCCGGGTCGTCGGCTACCAGGTCGAGTTCGACCTGCGCGGGCGACCGCCCGGCCGGGCGCTGGCGATCGTGACCGGGGGCACCCTGCTGCTCGGACTCGTCATCGGCAAGCTGACCGGGGGGAGCCTTCGCCGGAAGATACACCAGCTTGGTCTTTCCGCTGTTCCTGCTGCTGGTCACCGTCGGGCTGTCACGGCTGCCCCCTCCGGCGCGGGTGGTGATCCTGGCGCTCGTCGTGCTTCTCGGGTTCGCTGGTTCGATCCCGAACCTCGCGAGGACCGACAAGACACAAGCCGCGGTTGTTGCGGCTGCCCTGCGCGCCGAAGCTCTACCGGGTGACTTCGTCGTGTACTGCCCCGACCGACTCGGGCCGGCAGTCAGTCGACTCCTCCCCGCCGGCCTGACGCAGCAGGTGTACCCGACCGAGCAGGGGACCGTCCCGGGTGGACTGGGTGGACTACGAGCAGCGAAACCGGCAGGCCGACTTCCAGGCCTACGGCAGGCGCCTGTCGCAGACGGCCGGGGAACACGTCGTCTGGCTCGTGTCCAACCCCGACTACCGGACCTACGAAGGCCAGTGCGAAGGCCTGGCCCGCACCCTGACCGCCCTACGCGGCCAACCCCTGTGCCTCGTGGAGAGGGAAAACTTCTACTTCGAGCATGCGGACCTGCGGGGCTGGGGGCCGCAGCGCAACGGCCAGGTCGAGGACGTCCAGGTCACCGGACAGAGCCGCGACCTCCTCAGCTGTCCCGCGGCAGACGTGCCCGCTCGAAGACGAGCGGAGCGGTGAGCCGCACATGACCTCCCGGTCGCGCCCGCGCCGTGCCGTGGGGGGCCGGGCGTGGTGAGCACGAGGGTCCGCCTCGGCCGCCTGAGCGGAGCCGACGTCGCGGTCGTGGCGGTCGTCGCGGTGCAGCTGGTGCCGTTGGTCCTGCTGTCGAACGTCGGAAGCGTGGACGGACCCGCGCACCTGCTCGGTGCCGCGGTCCTCGGCGGAGCTCCGCAGGAGATCTACGACACCTACTACTACCGGGACCGCTTCCCGTTGCCCAACCTGCTCACCCAGCACCTGCTGGCGGGGCTCCTCGAGGTGGTGACCCCGACGACGGCCGAGAAGCTGCTGGTCGGTCTATACCTTGTGGCCTTCCCCCTCGCCCTGCGGCGAGCTGTGCTGTCGGTGCGACCCGATGCCTCGTGGATCGTCCCCGTCGGGCTCGTGCTCGCGACGAACACGTTCCTCATGTGGGGCTTCTACAACTTCTGCTTCGCCCTGGTGGCCTTCCTCCTCGGCGTCGCCCACGTACAACGGCACCGGGCGAGCTGGAGCACGCGTTCGGCGCTCGGCCTCACCGCGATCCTCCTCCTGTGCTACGTCACGCACCTCGTGCCTCTGGTCATGCTCGCCCTGTTCCTGTGCACGAGCGCGGCGGTCGACCTGCACCGCCGACCGCCGTCCTCTCGCCGTGAGCTCGTCGGGCGCGTCGCGCCTCCCGCGCTGGCGCTGGTCCCCGTGGCCGTGCTCACCCTGGCGTTCCTCGCCCGCCCCGCCAGCGGCGAGTTCGGCCTCGGGTACCGCCAGTTGCCGCACCACCTGTTCGACCTGCTCACGCTGCGACTGCCGCTCGTCACGTACTCGCGGCTGGAGTACCTGCTCCTGCTCCTGCTGGTGAGCAGCCTGGTCCTGCTGCTCGTCGCGCTGGCGCGCGAGCTGCGGTCCGGGCGGACCGACTGGCGTGCGCCGGCACTGCTCACCCTGGTCCTGACGCTCGCTCTCTACGTCGTCGTGCCCGAAAACCTGGGACAGGGCGGGTTGATGCACGCGCGTCTGTCGGTGTTCGTGCCGCTGCTGCTGCTGCTGGCCGCTGCGGCCGTTCGGCCGGCCGCCTGGCTGCGGGTAACGGCGACCGCGGCCGGCTGCATCGTGGCCCTGGGCATGGTGGTCGTGCGGCTGCCCGTCCAGCTCGACGTGGACCGGAAGATCGAGGCGTACCGCGAGCTGAGCTCATCCGTCGAGCCGCAGTCGCTGCTCGTCGGCTTCCGGCTGCGCGGGGAGGAGCCCGAGGCGAGCCGTTTCAGGCCACTCGACCAGGACCCCCTCCTGCACGCGCCCTCGCTCGTGGCCGTCCTGACCGCCGGGGTCGACGCGGGGCACTACGAGGCGGCGACGAGCTACTTCCCGATCCGCTTCCGGCCCGGCCGCAACGCGTTCGACGCGCTCGGAGACCTCGAGCAGGTGCCCCCGCAGGTGGACCTGTCGGCGGTGCCCGAGCTGCGCTACGTGCTGCTGTGGCAGGACGAGGCGGCACGACGGCCGCCCGCGGACGCACGGGACGTGCTGAGACAGCTTGACGAGGGCTTCCGGCTCGTGAGGGAGACCGCGGACGGGAGGCTATTGCTGTACGAGCGGCGGTCCGGCCGGTAGCCCCGCAAGCCCGCGCCGGCCGACGACCCGTTCGGAGACGACACCGCGATGACGCCCGGGCCAGCGCGCTGCCGGATCTGCCAGGCCGGTTTCCGTCGCACCGGAAGGCAGCGCTTCTGCAGGGCGGCCCCGCGGTCGGTGGCTCGGGTTCGGCCGAGCCGGGCTCGGGCGACACGTACACGGTGCGCCCGGGCGACACCCTCAGCGCGATCGCCGCCCGCTACGGCACCGACTGGCAGCAGCTCTATGCCGCCAACCGCACGGCCATCGGGCCCGACCCGGCCTACCTGCGCGTCGGCCAGCGGCTCACTGTCCCGGGCGCCGATTCCAGAACGCCCTCCAGCTCGCGTTCCGCAGCTGTGAGCCCGTCTGGTGACGTGAATCTGCCGGTTGACGTGCAGAAACGCCTGATTAGGTGGTGAGCGGCCCCGTTACCAGGCG
>NZ_NVPT01000253.1 GCF_002802985.1 Geodermatophilus chilensis
CGTCGTCATCAAGTAGGGCTGCCGTGAGCGACTACGACGAAAGGCCCTGGCTGGCCCTCTACGGCGACCAGCCCGCCGACTACGAGATCGAGTTCGACGACGCCCTGAGCATGTTCCGCGCGGGGCTGGAGCGGGACCCCACGGGGGACGCGCTGTGGTACTTCGACGGCGTGGTCGGCCGCCGCGAGCTCGACGAGCTCAGCGACGCCCTGGCCAGCGGCCTGCTCGCCCGCGGCTTCGCCCCCGGCGACCGGCTGGCCGTCTACCTGCAGAACGTCCCGCAGTTCGTCATCGCGATGGTGGCGGCCTGGAAGGCCGGCGGGATCATGGTCTCGATCAACCCCATGAGCCGGCAGCGGGAGCTCTCCTACCTGCTCAAGGACTCCGGGGCCACGGTGCTGGTCTCCCTGGAGTCGCTGTACGACAAGGTCGCCCGCGAGGTCGTCCCTGACACCGACGTGCGGCTGGTGCTCACCACCAGCGGGCTGGAGTTCCAGACGCGCACCGACGAGCGGCTCTTCGCCGGGCTGGGCCGTCAGCGGCACGAGGGGACGACGGACCTCGGCGAGTTCCTGGCCGAGCACCGCGGGCAGACCCCGCCGCCGGTGGAGCTGGGCCCGGACGACGTCGCGTTCCTGACCTACACCTCGGGGACGACGGGGGTGCCCAAGGGGGCCATGAACACCCACCGCAACGTCGTCTTCACCGCGCAGGTCTACCGCGACTGGGTGCGCGCCGGGCGGGACGGCGGCGCCATCTTCGGCATCGCCCCGCTGTTCCACATCACCGGCCTGATCGGGCACATCGCGGTCAGCATGCTGGCCCCGGCGCCGCTGGTGCTGGCCTACCGGTTCGAGCCGCAGGTCGTCCTGGACGCCTTCCTCGAGCACCGGCCGACGTTCACCATCGGTGCGATCACCGCGTTCAGCGCCCTGCTCAACGCACCGGGGGTCACCCGGGACCACTTCGCGTCGTTCACGTCGATCTACTCCGGCGGCGCCCCCATCTCGCCGGCCGCCGAGCGCAGGTTCCTCGAGGCCACCGGCAAGCAGGTGCACAACGCCTACGGCCTGACCGAGACGACCTCGCCGATGACGGTCACGCCGTTCGGCTCGCCGTCCCCCGTCGACCCCGAGTCCGGCGCGCTGTCGGTCGGCGTCCCGGCGCCCAACACGGTGGTGCGCATCCAGGACGACGACGGCAAGGACCTCCCGCTCGGCGAGGTGGGCGAGATCGTCGCGGACGGGCCGCAGGTGGTCGCCGGCTACTGGGGCAAGCCCGAGGAGACCGCCGCCAACCTGCCCGGCGGCGCGCTGAAGAGCGGCGACGTCGGCTTCATGACCCCCGAGGGCTGGGTCTTCATCGTCGACCGCAAGAAGGACATGATCAACGCGTCCGGCTACAAGGTGTGGCCGCGCGAGGTCGAGGACGTCCTCGCCGAGCACCCGGCGGTCCGCGAGTCGGCGGTCGTGGGCGTCCCCGACGAGAAGCGCGGGGAGACGGTGCGGGCGTTCGTCAGCCTGGTGCCCGGCGCGAGCGTGACGCCCGAGGAGCTCATCGCCCACTGCAAGGAGCGCATGGCGGCCTACAAGTACCCGCGCAGCGTCGTCCTCGTCGACGAGCTGCCCAAGACGGTCACCGGCAAGATCCTCCGTCGCGAGCTGCGGGGAGGGTCCTGACCACCTGACCCGACCGCGTGGGGGGAACGCGTGAGCACGCCGGCCAGGCACGCCGTCTGGCGGCGCGTGCTCGCTGGTCATCACCATGCTGCTCCACGTGGGCGCGCGAGCGGCGACCTCCCGGCCGCAGGAGTAGACGGCCCGCGACCGGCGAGGGACGGCGACGTGGCGGACCCCGCCGCCCAGGATGGGTGCGTGCCCGTCACCACCGCCCGGCGCGTCCCGCGCAGCGTCACGTGGGGCCTGCTCGCCGCGTGGGTCGTGCACGACGCGGAAGAGCTGGTCACCATGCCCGGCTGGGCGGACCGCGCCCGGCCACGACTGGAGCGGACCCTGCCCCGGCGCCGGCGCCGGCCTGGGAGCGGCTGTCGGTCTCGCGTCCGCACGCGACCGTCGCGATCGGCCTGGTGGGCGCGTGGATCGCCGCGGCCTCGGCCCGGGGTGCGCGCACGGACGGCGCCGACCCGCTGTTCCAGGCCACGCTGGCCGGCTTCGGGTGGCAGGCGGTCCCACACGTCGCCTCGGCGGTGGTCACCCGCGGGTACACCCCCGGCGCGCTCACGGCCCCGACGGTCGTCGCACCGTTCGCCCTCTGGGCCCGCTCGAGGCTGCGCCGGGCCGGCGTCCCGGTCACACCGGCACCCCCGGCGGCGGCGCTGCTCGGACCCCTGCTCGTCGTCGGGGCGCACGTCGCGGCGTCCGGTCTGCTCGGGCTCGCGGACCGGTGGCGGCGGGGACGCACGGCAGGGATCCACCTCGTCCCCGCAGCGATCGTCGTCCCGGCCGTGGCCCGGCACCTGCCCACCGGACGCCGCGGCTCCCCGCGGCCGTCGCGCGCTCCCGCGGCCCGCTGAGCACGCCGCGGGAGCGCGCCGGTGGGGAGCTCTCCGGCACACCGGGCCGGTGTCCCCGCTCGACGGGCGCGGCGGCCGGGGCCGTCGCAGGATGGCGCGTGCCCATCGACCACACCGCCACGTTCCCGGCCGGCCCGGACGACGTCCTCGCCGTCCTCACCGACGAGGCCTTCCTCCGCGACTATGCGCAGGCCCTCGGCGCGCGGCTGGAGTCGGTGGAGAGCAGCCCGGACGACGACGGCCCGCGCACCACGCTGCGGCTCGTCGTCCCCACGCTGGGCGTCCCGTCGGTGTTCACCCGCTTCGTCGGCCGCGAGGTCGGCGTCGCCGACCGGCGCAGCTGGACGGCCGACGGCGACGGCGGGCACCGCGCCGTCCTGCAGGTCGAGTCACGCATCCTCGGCCGGACGGCGGCCGTGCGTGGCGAGCGCCGGCTGCGGCCGACCGCCGAGGGCACCCGCTCGACGGTCACCGGCGAGGCGGAGGTCGACGCGCCAGTGGTCGGGCGGCAGGCCGAGGCGGCCGTCCGCGAGCTGGCCATGGTCGTGCTGCGGCGCGAGGACGACGTGCTGCGTCGCTGGCTGGGCTCCCCCGACTGACCGGGGCCGGTCAGGGCCCGGTGAAGTCGGCCGCCGCGCTCCGGAAGCGCCGGCGCCGGGCACGCACCCGCTCGCCGCCGGTGCGGCGGCGCAGGTGCAGCCGCTCGTGGTGCGACTCGGGCGAGTGGACGACGGTGACCGGGCACGACGCGTGCAGGACGCACTGCATGCTCGTCGATCCGAGCAGCATGCTGGAGAAGCCGCCGTGACCCCGGCTGCCGACGACGAGCAGGTCCGCCCCCCCCGACTCCCGGATCAGGGCGTCCGCCGCCGAGCCCAGGACGGCCGTCACGTGGATCACCGGGTGCGGCTCCGGGACCTCGCGGAGCACCTCGGCGATGAACGTCTCGGCCCGCTCCACCGCGGCGGCCTCGGCCTCGTCGTACCGGAAGCCCCCGACCGCGTCGAAGTCCATCCACGCCTCGGGTGGCGTGTGGGAGATGACCGCCTCGACGGGCGCGTCCCGGCGGACGGCGTCCTCGATGGCGAACCGCAACGCGGCCCGTGCTCCGGCCGACCCGTCCACGCCCACCACCACCCGTGGCCCGCGCGCCTGGGGTTCGTCGACCCGTCCGGCCTGCTCGGTCATGACGGCCTCCTCAGCACCGCCCGCCGTGGGGCCCGGTGCTCCCACGGGCGACCCGATCATGGTCCCGATGGCCCGCCCTCGACAAGGACCTCCGTCCCCGCCGCGCCGTGTGGACCGGTCCGCGAGCGCGCTCGGGGGCGCGACGACGCCCGCCCCGGCGTACCGTCCGCCCATGACCGCGGATCCCGCGTCCGCCCAACGTCTCCTGGCCGGGCGCTACGCACTGCGCGAGGTCCTGGGCCGGGGCGGCATGGGCGTCGTCTGGCTGGCCACCGACCTGCGGCTGGAGCGGCCGGTGGCCGTCAAGGAGGTCACCTTCGCGCTGCACCTGTCCGACGACGAACGCCGCAGGCTGCGCGAGCGCACGCTGCGCGAGGCCCGCACCGCCGCCCGGCTGGACCACCCCTCGGTCACCGCCGTCTACGACGTGGTCGAGGAGGACGGGCGGCCGTGGCTGGTGATGGAGCACGTCGAGTCGTGCAGCCTCCAGCAGGTCGTCGACGGTGAGGGCCCGCTGCCGTGGCCGGTGGTGGCCCGCATCGGGCTGGACGTGCTGGCGGGGCTGACCGCCGCGCACGAGGCCGGCGTGGTGCACCGCGACGTCAAGCCGGCCAACGTGCTGGTCGCCCCCGACGGGCGGGCCTGCCTCACCGACTTCGGCATCGCGACCGCCACCGGCGACCCGGCGATCACCACCACCGGCGCGATCATCGGCTCGCCGTCCTACATGGCTCCCGAGCGGGCCCACGGCGAGCGGCCGGGACCGGCCGCGGACCTGTGGTCCCTCGGCGCGACGCTCTGGACCGCGGTGGAGGGCCACGCGGCGTTCGCGCGCGGGGAACCCATGGCCACGCTCATGGCCGTCGTCACCGAGGAGCTCCCGCCGCCCACCCTGGCCGGCCCGCTCGAGCCGGTGCTGCGCGGCCTGCTCGCCAAGGACCCCGCCACCCGGATGACGGCCGAGCAGGCGCGCCGGGAGCTGCACGCGGTCCTCGACCTGTCCCTTATACACCACTGACACCTTCGCCGACTCCTCACGTGTCGTCCTGCGGTCTACTCGCTAAACTGACGAATGCCAAACGAGCATTCTAGGTACAAGTCCTATCTGACGTCAGTCA
>NZ_NVPT01000254.1 GCF_002802985.1 Geodermatophilus chilensis
CCGACAGGTGCCCGTGCCCGCACAGCCACGAGCCCATGGACTTCAGCCCGTCGCCCTCCGCCGCACCGGACACCTCGCACTCCCGGACCGTGCGGGCGACCTCGGCGGCCAGCCGGTTCTGCGCGGCCAGCAACGGCCGCAGCCGCTCCAGCAGCGCCGGGCCGAACAACGGCGCCAGGTCCTCGCCGGCCAGCGCGTCGAGGGAGGCCAGCAGCTCGTCCACGACACCTCCCACCGACTCGATCGCCTGTTCGAAGTCTAGTCGGGTCGAGGCCGACGATCAACACGAATCCCCAGCTCAGAAGCCTATCCACAGATCCAGCGGCCGCCTTGACAGGGGCCCGCGACGTCCGGACCTGCCAGCGCTCACTCGGTAGGCGATCGGCGCAGACCGAGCAGTTCGGGGCGACCTGCCGGTGGGGGCTGCCGCTCGCGCTCGGTGCGGCCATCCCGGTCGTCCTCATCGGACCGGCTGTCGTCCTCGGGCGCTGACGCCCCCTCCCATCAGGCGGTGACGTCCCCTCCCACCGGGCGATCCGGACCCGCGGACGCGGCCGGACCGTGATCACGTCCGCTACGTTGCCCGGGTCGTCCTCGGGGAGGTCCCGTGCCGTTCCTGCTCGCGCGTGTGGCGCGCCTGCTGCGCGTGCGGCTGTCCGGGTGGCGGCTGCCGCTGGCCGTCGCGGTCGTCGTCTTCCTGACCAGCTGGGCGGCCATGGGGCTGGTCGAGCCGGCCGGGACCGGCATCGCCGCGCCGGGCACCTACTGGTGGTACTTCGTCGTCACCGCGGCCACCGTGGGCTACGGCGACGTCTACCCGGCCTCGACCGGGGGCCGCGTCGTCGGCGCGTACGTGATCGTCGGCGGGATCGTCACGCTCACCCTGCTCTTCACGCAGCTGTCCGCCGCGCTGCAGTCGGTGAGGGGCAAGAGACTGAGGGGGCTGGTCGAGCTGGACCTCGCCGACCACGTCGTCCTGCTCGGCTACACGCCGGGGCGGACGGCCCGCATCGTCGCCGAGCTGACCGCCGAGGCCCGCGCGCACGTGGTCCTCTGCACCTGGGACGACGTCCCCGAGGACCCGCTTCCCGAGCGGCTGGAGGTGCAGTTCGTCCGCGGCGACCTGACCTCCGAGGACGTCATGGCCCGTGCCTGCGTGGCCCGCGCCCGGACGGCGGTCGTCGACGTCCGCGACGACAACGAGGCCATCGCCGTCGCGCTCGCCGTCACCCACGCCAACCCGCGCATCCACCTGGTCGCCGCGCTGCGCGACCTCGGCCGGCTGGACACGCTGCGCTACGTGCACCCCGACGTCCAGGCGGTGCAGTGGCACATGCCGTTCCTGCTGACCGAGGAGGCCAACGACCCCGGCATCGCGCAGGTCTACAGCGACCTGATGACCAGCGGCGGGCACGGCAACACGTACTCGACCCGCGTCCCGGCCGGCTTCCCGCACCGCACGTTCGGCGACTGCCAGACCTGGTTCGGGCGCACCTTCGGCGCCACGGTGCTGGCCCTGCGCAGCGACGGCGGACCGCTGGTGGTCAGCCCGGGCTGGGACACCCCGGTCCCGGAGGGCGCGACGCTCTACTACGTCGCCGGGCAGCGCATCGACGCGGCCCGGCTGCGAGCCGGCAGCTAGGACGTGTCCCTCCACTGGCGTTGCCAGAGGGCGATCGCGGCGAGGACGACGACACCGCGGTAGGTGGGGGCCGGTTCGTCGTGGCGGGCGGCCGGGCCGCGCCACGGTCCCAGGGGCCGTCGACGCCGGCCCGGCGCACGTCGAACACCCCCGGACAGGAGCTCCCAGGGACCTCACCGGAGTGCCACGAGGCCGGCCGTCGGGCGCCTTCTGGCGGCGCGGGTCGCCCGGCAGTGACGGTCCGACGCCCGGTGGTGTCGAGAAGGCCTCGTCGGCTCCGTCCCCGGTGTGAGGTGGCCAAGATGGGCCGCACCGTACGAGGAGACACCATGGCGAAGTACTTGCTGCTCAAGCACTACCGGGGCGCGCCCGCAGCGGTGAACGACGTGCCGATGGACCGGTGGACACCCGAGGAGATCGACGCCCACGTCGCGTACATGCAGGGGGTTCGCGACGCGGCTCGAGGAGTCGGGTGAGTACGTCGACGGACAGGCGCTGGCGCCCGAGGGTGCGTTCGTCCGGTACGACGGCGAGGGGCGGCCGCCGGTCACCGACGGTCCGTTCGCGGAGACCAAGGACCTGATCGCCGGCTGGATGATCATCGACGTCGACTCCTGGGAGCGCGCCGTCGAGCTGGCCGGGGAGCTGTCGGCTGCGCCCGGAGCCGGCGAAAAGCCGATCCACGAGTGGCTGGAGGTGCGGCCCTTCCTCGGCGGCCCGCCCACGGTGACCGACTGATCGGACAGGGGCACCCGGGCACCGGCAGGGACACGGGCGTGGAGGAGTCGCGGCTGCGGGAACTGATCCCGGAGGTGATCGGCGTCCTCGTCCGGCGCGGAGCGGACTTCGCGTCGGCCGAGGACGCCGTCCAGGAGGCGCTGATCACGGCCATCCGGACGTGGCCGGCGAACCCACCGCGAGACGCCAAGGGATGGCTGATCACGGTGTCGTGGCGCAAGTACCTGGACCTGTGCCGGTCGGAGCACGCCCGCCAGGGCCGCGAGGTCGCCCTCGACCTGGAGCCGCCGCAGGGACCGGTGCCCGCGGTCGACGACACCCTGCGCCTGTACTTCCTGTGCGCGCACCCGTCGTTGACGCCCGGTTCGGCGGTGGCGCTCACGCTGCGCGCCGTCGGCGGGCTCACCACTCGGCAGATCGCCGAGGCCTACCTCGTGCCGGAGTCGACGATGGGCCAGCGGATCAGCCGGGCCAAGCGGCGCATCGCGGAGGTGTCCCTGGACCAGTCGGGCGATCTCCCGACGGTGCTGCGGGTGCTCTACCTGACCTACAACGAGGGTCACTCCGGCGAGGTCGACCTCGCCACCGAAGCGATCCGGGTGACCCGGCAGCTGGCGGCGGTGGTCGACGACCCCGAGGTCGCCGGCCTGCTCGCGCTGATGCTGCTGCACCACGCGCGCCGCGCCGCACGCACCGACCCCGCCGGCCGGCTCGTTCCGCTCGCCGAGCAGGACCGGTCCCGCTGGGACACCGCCTTGATCACCGAAGGCGAGGAGATCCTGCAGGCCGCGCTCGCCCGGGACCGGCTCGGTGAGTACCAGGCCCAGGCGGCGATCGCGGCCCTGCACGCGGACGCCCGGCGGTTCGAGGAGACGGACTGGGTGCAGATCGTGGAGTGGTACGACGAGCTCGTGGCCCTCACCGGCTCCGCCGTGGCCCGGCTCAACCGCGCCGTGGCGGTCGGGGAGGCGGACGGTCCGCTCGCCGGGCTGGCCGCCCTGACCGAGGTCGATCCGAGCCTCCCTCGCCACACTGCGGCCTCGGCGTACCTCCACGAGAAGGCCGGACGGCTCGCGGACGCCGCCGACCTCTACGCCGCGGCGGCGCGGGCCGCGTCGAACCTGGCCGAGCGCGACCACCTCACCCGGCGGGCCGCACGGCTCAGGCAGGCCGCGTCCGGCTGAGTCGCCCTCGAGGGAGCGTCTCCCTGTCCAGGCCCGCTATGCGCCGCGCTGGACGATCACGATGGCCGCAACGGCCCTGGAAGAGGGGACACGTCCTGGGCGCGCGCCTCCAGCAGGCCGCGCACGTAGGCGGCCTGCCCCAGGTGCTGCAGGTCGTCGGAGAGCACGCTGACCAGTCGGACGCCGAGGGTGACCGGCGGGTCCCAGTCGGTGTCCACGACCCGGTCGAGGTCCTCGTCGGAGAGGCCGCGCAGGAACTCCGCCGACCGCGCGTGCACCGCGCGGGAGTAGCCCAGCAGCAGGTCGGCCGACGACACCCGGACGGCGTCCACGTCCGCCTCACCCATCCCGTAGCCGGTCGCCGCGTCGTCGACGGGGAGGTCGAAGCGGCCGGCCCAGCCCTCCGCCGTCCACACCTGCTCGGTGCCGGCGACGTCGGCGAGGTGGTCGTCCTGCACCCGCAGCAGGTGCCAGGCCAACCAGCCGATCGGGTTGGCGCCGGGCTGCACCCGCCGGTTCAGGTCGTCGGGCGTCAGCCCCTCGACGGTGCGGGTGAACGTCTCCTCGATCTGCTCGTAGGCGTGGGCCAGGACGGCGGGGCTGCGCATGGTCGGGCGCTACCCGGGCGCCGGCCGGTCACTCGCCGTCCGGGCGGTCCTCGGGCTCGCTCTGCGCCTCGAGCTCGGCGGCCTGCTCGGGGGTCTCCATCTCCAGGGCGATGTCGCGGGGCTGCGGGGTGTCGGGGGACGGCGTCGTCATGGCCCGAGCCTGCCCGAGGCCGCGCCGGTCCGCGTCACCAGCCGAGCAGGGCGCCGGCCAGGACGACGACGCCGACCGCGACGGCGAGGAGCACGAGCACCACCAGCAGCACGGGGACGACGACCCAGCGGCGCCGGAACCGGCGTCGCCGCGGCCGCTGCTCCCTGGGCCGGGTCGCGACGGGTGGCGGGGGAGCCGGCGCCACGGCGGGCGCGGCCGGGGGATCGGCCGCCTCCGCCGTCCCCGTCCTGCGCTTGCGCTCCCGCCGCCGCTCGGCCAGGTGCCGCGCCTGGTCGCGGGCGTCGCGGGCCACCGCCCCGAGCACGGTCGCCGAGGCGGCCGCCAGCGCCTTGAGGGCCGCGGCTGTCACCTATAAACATCT
>NZ_NVPT01000255.1 GCF_002802985.1 Geodermatophilus chilensis
TGTCCGCGCTCCCCCGGGCGACGGTGTTGTCCGCCGGGTCCAGGTTGCGCTCGCTCCCCGAATCGGGGACCTGCTTGACCAGAACGACGATGTCCATCGCCAGACCTCTCTGCTTCTCCCACAACGAACGGCAACCGACCGCGGGGTTCTCGCGCCGACCGACCTGGTGAGGCGCACGACCGCACGACCCTGCGCGGCGCCAGCCTCTGTCGCCCTCCACACCTACCTGGGGCGAGTGCGCGGCTCGTTCCCTGTCCCACTGAGCGAGCCGGGTCCCGGGTCCGGAGGCCGCGTCGGCTCACGCCTCCGCGGAACGACCACCCAGCGTTGCCGGTGAGCTCTCCAGGACGTGCCCCATGCGCTCCCCCTTGGTCCGGAGGTAGCGGACGTTGTGCGGGGTCTCGACCGTCGGCAACCCCACCCGGCCGACGAGTTCCAGGCCGTGTCCATCGATCCCCCCGTACTTCGCCGGGTTGTTCGTGATGAGCCGGATCCGGTGGATGCCCAGATCGGCCAGGATCTGTGCGCCCACGCCGTAGCTGCGGGAGTCGACCGGCAGGCCCTGCGCGGTGTTGGCGTCCACGGTGTCCAGTCCCTGCTCCTGCAGGGCATACGCGCGGATCTTGTGGCCGAGCCCGATACCGCGCCCCTCGTGGCCACGCAGGTACACGACGGCGCCGCAGCCCTCCTGCGTGATCGCCTTCAGAGCCTGCTCGAGCTGTGCTCCGCAGTCGCACCGCAGGCTGCCCAGGATGTCGCCGGTGAGGCATTCGCTGTGCACGCGGACGAGGACGCCTCGGTCGCTCCGCCCCGCGGCGGCGACGTCCCCCGTGACGAGGGCGAGGTGCTCGGTGCCGTCCAGGGTGTTCCGGTAGGCCACCGCCCGGAATGCCCCGAACTCCGTCGGCATGGCCGCGCTCCCGACCGGTTCGACCAGCCGCTCGGTGGCCCGGCGGTACCGGACCAGGTCGGCGATGGCGAGGACCGGTAGGTCGTGCCGTTCGGCGAAGTCAGCGAGGTCTCGCCCCGACCGCATCGACCCGTCCTCGGCGGTGATCTCACCGATCACCGCCACCCCGCTCAACCCGGCCATCCGGGTCAGGTCGACCGCGGCCTCGGTGTGGCCGGCGCGGACGAGCACGCCCCCCTTCCGCGCGCGCAGCGGGAACACGTGGCCCGGGCGGCGCAGGTGACCCGGCAGTGTCCCCGGATCGGCGAGGGCCCGGACCGTGCGGGTGCGGCACGCGGCCGACACGCCGGTGCCGGTGCCGACGTGGTCGACACTGACGGTGAAGGCCGTCCCGTGGGCGTCGGTGTTGTCGGTGACCATCTGCGGGAGCCGGAGTTCCGCGCACCGTTCCTCGCTCATCGGCGCGCAGACGATGCCGGTGGTCTGCCGGACGATGAACGCCATCTGCTCGTCGGTGACCAGCTCGGCCGCGACGACGAGGTCGCCCTCGTTCTCCCGGTCGGCGTCGTCGACGACCACCACCATCTGTCCCGAGGCCAGCGCGGCGACCGCCCGCTGCACCGACTCGGCCGGTGAACCGCCCACGTCTCTCACGCGCCTGTCTCCTCTCGGCTCCGCGGCTCCAGTCCCTCACAGCGCCCGGAAGGCCGCCCTCAGCGCGGCCGGGTCCAGTAACCGCGCGTTCGACACCGCCCGACCAGGCGGGTCCCGCTGAGTGGTCGACCGCCGTGCAGACCGCGGTCCCACGGCTCATGGAACACCCCGGTGCTCAACCGGCCCGACGAACCTGGTCGGCGTGGCCGCCTTCGGTGACGAGCCGGACGAGGCATCCCTGCGGCAGGCTGTGGAGCAGCTCCAGCCGCCGTACGGCAGAGGCCGGAGGCGTTCCCGTTCCGGTCTCCCAGGTCCGCACGGTGCGGCCTGCGACACCGAGCCGGCGGCCGAGCGCCGCAGCGGACCATCCGGACGACCGCCGCAGGGTGGCCAGCACCTCCGGGAGCTGCACGGGCGTCCAGGACGCAGGATGAGCCAGGGCAGGCAGCTCGAGTGCGGCGGCGGCGAGGACGGCGGCCAGCGGCTTGCGGAGGCAACGCGCCAAGGGCCGGACCACCGTCGGTGGCACGGGGCGGGTGGCCGCTTCCCAGTGCACGACTGAGCGGACCGAGACGCCGAGATGAAAGGCCAGCTCCCGCTGGGTCAACCCGGCTTCCCGACGCAGCGCAGCGAGTGGTCGCTTGCCGGCGGAGGGGCTGGGCGGGCGCGAGGCGCGGGCGAGGAGCGTCTCCGGATCGACCCCGAGCGCCGCGGCGACGTCTGTCAGCCGGGTCACCGGGACCCGGACCCGGCCGTGCTCCCACAGGTTCGCCGTCGTCGCGCCGATGCCCAGCGCGTTCCGGAACGCTCTCTGGGTGAGCCCGGCGTCGCGGCGCATCTGGCCCAGTCCCCGTAACAGCGCCCCGTCGGCGCGGCTCGGCGCTCGGTTGCCGAGCGCACGGGCGAGCTCGTCCGGAGTCAGCCGCAAGGCCGCGGCCAGGCGTGGCCGTACGGCCGGATCGGGGGTGCGCTGCCCGTTCTCCCACCGGGACACCGCCGCCGGCCCCACGCCGACCTTGCGGGCCAGCTGGGTCATGGTGAGCCCGGCGGTCAGCCGGGCCCGGCACAGCGGCGAGGCGCCGGCGCCGCCAGAGGTGAGGGCTGTGCGCACCCGGTCGGAGCCTGCGAGGACGCGGACGTCCTCGACGTCCCGGCCGAGTACTGCAGCCAGCGCTCGCAGCTGCAGGGGCTGCGGGCACACTCCCCGCACCTCCCACGACCGCAGGGTCGTGTGCGCCACCCCGAGCCGATGGGCCGCGCGCAGCCGGCTGAGGCCGTGACGTTCCCGCCACGCCAGGAGCTCCCTACCGAGGGCGGAACCCGGGTGGTCGTCTGCGCTCGCGATCCCCGACACGTCAGACGTCGGTGATCCGCACGCCGGCGTGCGCCTTGTAGCGGCGGTTGATCGAGACGAGGTTGATGGTGAGCGCCTCGACCTGACGGGCGTTGCGCAGCCGGCCGGCGTAGACGCCGCGCATGCCGGGCAGCCGGTCCGCCAGCGCCTGAACGGTGTCGGTAGCGGTCCGGTCGTCGCCGACGACCATGACGTCGCCCTCCAACGTGTGCGCGAGGTCCTCCAGCAGCACGGCCGACAGGTGGTGGAACGCGCCCACGACGGAGGAGTCGGGGAGCAGGGCGGCGGCCTGCTGCGCCACCGACCCCTCGGGGACGTCGAGCACGTAGGCGCCCCGCTCGTCGAACGCCATCGGGACGACGCAATCGACGACGACCTTGCCCGCCAGTGGCGCGGCCAGCCCGGCGAGGGTGTCGGCGTGGCCGGTGAACGGCACGGCGACGATCACGAGGTCGGCCGCTCCCGCGACGTCGGTGTTCGAACCGCCGCGTACGGACACCTCGGTTCCCGCGTTCGCCACCGTGGCCGCCCTCTCGGCCACCCCCGTCGCCGTCTCGGCGGCCCGGTCGGCCTCACGTGAGCCCAACAGCACCCGCTGACCTGTGGCGGCCAGCCGGACGGCGAGACCGCGGCCCTGGGGACCGGTCCCGCCGAGGACGCCGACGACCAGGCCGCTGACGTCCACGCGGTGGTCGGCCGGGCGGGAAGTAGTGCGGATCGCGGTGTCTGTCACGATGAGGCTCCAGAGGTGGTCGGCGGTGGCCACGGCGGCATGGTGCTGTCGGGCACCGGACCGTGTGCGGCGCTCGGCACGGGTGCCCTCAGGCAGGCCTCAGGTGTCAGCCGGTCGCGGATCGATGACCGCCCCGAGAACCCGAGTACCTGCTGTGGTGCATTACAGAGCCCGGTCCGCGTGAGGTACTGCGCCGTCCCGCTCAGTGCGATGACCGGCTCACTCCTCCGGGCTCCAGGAGGTCAACCGAGGTCGAGCGGCCGAGCCGACCGGGTGGTGCGGCGGCTGACGGCGCTGAACACGGCTACGACTCCGAGGACGAGCACGCCCATGCCAGCCAGGGTCCAGCGCAGCCCGATCACGTCGGCCAGGATCCCGAGCGGGAGCGCCGCGACCCCGAAGGCTCCGAAACTGAGCATGACCAGCCCCTGGATGCGGCCGTGGAACTCCACGGGCGAGAGGGACAACAGCATGGCCTGGTTCGTCGCCTGGAACGCCAGCAGAGCGCTGCCCAGGACGGCCAGGGCCAGCACGGCCGCCACGAATGTGGGGACGACGGCCATCCCGCTCAAAAGCAGCCCGAAGGACGCACCAGCGGCGATCAGGATCCTCCGCTGGTCGCGCGAGCGGGACCAGCGGCCCAGCAGCAGCCCCGCAATCACCGCCCCGACCGCCGAACTCGCCGAGAGCAGTCCGTAGCCGGCCGCGCCAGCACCGAACAGGTCGCTGGCCACGGTGGGGAGGAACGCGAGGTACGGCAGCCCGGCCATCGTGACGCCGATCCCGCACCACAGCAGCGCTGACAGGTCAGGACGGCTCCGCACGTAGCGCACCCCCTCGGCGAGCTCGCCGAGCGGAGAACGAACGGGCGGATTAGGGCGTGTCTCAGCGATCTTGACCGGCGGGTTCGGTAGGCCTGGCCTGTGCTCGATCGTCACGACCTGACTGATGCGGAGTGGGCTCGGCTGGAGCCGCTCGTGCCGGACCGGACGCCGCGCCGCGGCGGCCGTTGGAACGATCACCGGCAGGTGATCAACGGG
>NZ_NVPT01000256.1 GCF_002802985.1 Geodermatophilus chilensis
GCGCCTGTAGTAACACGACCCCATCGCGGCCTGCCCGCATCCCTCCAGGTCAATCAGCGAATTGGGCCGGTCGCGTGCTCACGATCTTCGGAAGTCCGGACGGAGGAACCGGCGGAAATTGACCAGGACGAAGACCCAAACCGCGACCAGCACGGCCGGCAGCACCAGATAGCCGGCGACCACCAGCTCTCCCGACCCCTGCCCCGTCCTGGCTGCCATGTTCTGCATCAGGCCCAGGAAGACCCACCCGGCGAGCAGATGCGTCACCAGAGACCAGTGCCGCAGCCGTGGCCCGTCGACGAGGTCGAGGGACTGGGCTGCTCGGACGGCGGCCGCGGACAGGGACACCAGCACGGCCAGCACGGCCCCGACCGGATAGATCCAGTCGGGCGGCCCGTCGCCGCGCGCCAGGGCCTCCTCGATCGGATCGTGGGCAGAAGCGGGGCGGCCAGTCATCATCAGAAAGACGCCGACCGCCACGCCCAGCAGGGCGCCACGCAGAGCCACACGGCGGGCACGCCCCGCCGCAAGAGGTCGCCACACGGCCCGCTCGACGCGGAGGAACGATTGCGGCACTTCTACCCTCTATCCGGATCACAGGATGTTAACCAAGGCCCCTCTCGGCGGAAGGACCTATCGCCTGTCGCCGGGACCTACGCGCTCTTGAGGAGATGCCGTGCTGCAACAGGCCTGCGAGCGCTACGGCGACCAGGTCCCCTTCCAGGGCCTCAACACCGCGGACACCCGGTCGACCGCCGTCTCCCTCCTGGCCGACCTGGGTGTGACCTACGCGCGTGTGGTGGACAGCGACCAGGAGCTGCTGACAGAGCCCGCCGCCGGTGGCCGGGGCGTCGACCGGCAGATCGGTGAGATGCCCGCAGCTCGCCTCGAGGAGCTCGTGGCCGGGCTGGCAGCGTCCGCTCCCACGCCGTGACGGACACGCCAACCACGACAGGCACCACCTCCGCGCCAGCGGCCGCGGGGGGTCGGGAACGGGCGCCTGCCCCGGACGCCCGCCGGGCATCCCGATACGGACGGTGGCTACCGCGATGGCGCAACCTGCTCGCCGCCGTCGTGTCTGGCGGGCTGCTGGCGGGCGGCATGCCGCCGCGGGCGGCGTGGTACCTGGCTCCGGCCGGCGCGGCCATCCTCACCTGGGCACTGCTCAATCGGCCGTGGCGGCACCGGTTCGTGCTCGGGGCCGCGGCGGGGCTGGCCTTCTTCCTGCCGACATTGGGCTGGCTGACCGGCTTCCACCCGGCTGGCTTCGGCGCGGTCCTGGTGCTGCAGGTCCTGCTCTTCGCGGCGGCGATGCTTGTGGTCGATCCGCGCCCGGCGCGCTGGTGGACGATCCCGGCGGCGCTGGTGGCCCTGGAGGCGTTGCGTGCCCGGTTCCCCTTCGGTGGCTTCCCGATCCCCGGGATGGCGCTGGGTCAGCTCGACGGCCCGTTCATCGGCGCCGCTCCCCTCGGCGGATCGCTTCTCGTCCTGGGACTGGCCACGGCGAGCGGGTCAGCGCTCACCGGGTTGCTGGTCAGTGGGCGGCGCGTGCGCACGGCCGGTCTGGTCGTCGTGCTCGCGGCACTGAGCACAGTGGGCATCGTGCTGACCGCCCCGGACGGCGAGGCGGACGGCGAGCTGCGGGCGGTGCTGATGCAGGGCGGCGGCCCCCGAGGGATCCCCGCCGTGATGAGCGACGAGCGCGAGGTGACCGAGCGGCTGTTCCGGCTCAGCGCCGACCTTTCCTCCGGGATCGACCTGGTCCTGTGGCCGGAGAGCAGCATCGCGGTCACCGGCCCGGTCGCCGACAGCCGGGACGCCGAACGGGTGACGCAGCTTGCCCGGCGCACCGGGGCGACCGTCGTCGCGGGGGTGACCGAGTCGGAGGGGACGGGCTTCCGCAACGCCGCCGTCGCCTGGGGCCCGGACGGGCGCATCCTCGACCGCTACGAGAAGGTGCACCGCGTGCCGTTCGGGGAGTACATCCCGGCACGCAACCTGTTCGAGCGGCTATCCGACATGACGGCGCTGGTGCCCCGCGACGCCATCCCGGGCCGCGGCCCGGACTGCTGCACACCCCCGCCGCGCCGCTGGGCGTGGTCATCTCCTACGAGGTCTTCTTCTCCGACCGGGCGCGGGCCGCCGTCACCGCCGGCGGTCAGGTCCTCCTCGTGCCGACCAACGCCGCGTCCTACACCACCGAGGAGGTGCCAGCGACCGAGGTGGCCGCCGCCCGGATGCGCGCGCGGGAGACCGACCGCGCGGCTCTTCAGGCCGCACCCACCGGCTACACAGCCGTGGTCCGCCCCGACGGGATAGTCGTGGCCCAAGGCGGTCTTGGCACGCCGGAGGTCCTGACCGCCACCGTGCCGCTGCGCACCGGCATCACCACCTACACGAGGACCGGGGATTGGCCAGTACTCGCGGCGATGATGTTGGTCCTGCTGACGGCTCCGCTGTCGCGCGGACTGCTCGCCGCCCGTCGGGTACGGACGTCGCGCCGTGCGACGCGGGAGAGGCCGTGACCACAGCTCCTCGAGACACGGACCTCCGGTAGGAGCCCCGCCTGCTCGGGCGACCACGTGCCGGTGGACGGTCAAGCGGACACGGCGCAGGCCATCCACAGCCCGGACCCGATGCCGAGGAGCACCAAGACGACAGCGGCCGAGTGCAGGACGACGGCCGGTCGCACGGCCGTGCGCTGCGCCGTCCCCGCCGCCGTCCGGCCCCCGGTCGGCGCCCTCGGCCAGCGCCAGGCCTCCTGCGGCCACCCCGACCGCCCCTGCGGTGATCCAGCGGAGGTAGTAGAAGAGGCTGGCCACGGTGTTGAGCGCCGCCAGGACTACCGGTGGATCCCTCCCGCGAGTGACTTTTGACCGCAAGCGGTCGGTCGGCCTCAAGCCCGGCTCGCTACTGCGCGATGGGACGGGGACGAGCCGACATCGCAGATGCCGTCTCATCGCCGCACTGATCCAAGCAACCGCCCACTGGGGCGGGAATCCCATGCCGGCCTGCAAGGCGCAGCAGCCGGGCCGTGAAGGAGATCCCACAGCATGTTGCTCGTCGAGGGCCTCGCCGCGATCGCGGCCAAGATCGCTGGTGCCAGCACCATCGCCCAGGCTACGGCCGGTCTCGGCATCGCCGTGGCCGGTGTGACCGGGGCCGGTGCCGCCGGCGTCCTGCCGGCACCGGTGCAGGACGCCGTGGCCAGCACGATCGAGACCGTCAGCCCCTTCAACCTTCCCGACTCCTCCGACGAGCCGGTGGAGTCGTCCACCGTGTCCTCCGACGACGAGCTCGACCTGACCGATCCCGGGGATCCGGCTGGGCAGACGGAGGGTCCAGACAACGACATCGACGGCAGTGAGGACGGCGCCGAAGACGACGCCACCGACGACGCCGCGGAGGACGCCGACGACGCCGCCGAGGAGGCGGCGGCTCAGCGGGAGGCTTCCGAGGAGGCGTCCGAGGAGGCTGCGGAGCAGGCCCGCGAGACCGCGGAGGCCGAGCGGGAGGCGGCCGAGGAGGCAGCCGAGCAGGCCCGCGAGACCGCGGAGGCCGAGCGGGAGGCGGCCGAGGAGGCTGCCGAGCAGGCCCGCGAGGCCGCGGAGGCCGAGCGGGAGGCGGCCGAGGAGGCTGCCGAGCAGGCCCGCGAGCAGGCCGAGCGCGACGCCGAGTCTGCCGCGTCCGGGTCGGGGTCCGGCTCCGACAGCGGGTCTGAGAACGTGTTTAGAAAGCGGGCTGACAACTTCGGGGTTGTGGGCCAGGGTGGGCTATGGGCTCTTCCCCGGTCTACCCCTCGGATCTGACCGATGAGCAGTGGGCGCTGATCGAGCCGCTGGTGCCGGTGCTCAGCACCAGTGGCCGCGGCACTCGCGGCGGACGACCGGCGAAGTATCCGCGGCGGCGGATGGTCGACGCGATCTTGTACCTGGACCGGACGGGCTGTTCCTGGCGGCAGCTGCCGCACGACTTTCCGCCGTGGGAGACCGTCTACTACTACTTCCAGCGGTGGGCCGCCGACGGCACCACCGACCGGATCCATGACGCGCTGCGCGACGCGGCCCGGGATGCCGCCGGGCGTGACCCAGCCGCCTCGGCCGGTGCGGTGGACTCCCAGACGGTGCCCGGCGCCGCCACGGTCGGCACAGGCTCCCGTGGCTACGACGCCGGCAAGAAGGTCAACGGCCGCAAGCGGCACCTGGTGGTCGACACCCTGGGTCTGCTCATCGTCGTGCTGGTGACCGCGGCCAGCGTGCAAGACCGCGACGGCGGCATCCGGGTGCTGGACCGGGCCAAGATGGCCATGCCCTCCCTGGTGCTGGTCTGGGCCGATGCCGCCTACAGCCGCCGCACCCAGGACTTCGCCTCGAAGGCGCTGCGCATCCTGGTGCAGGTGGTGGCCAAGCTGGTCGGCCAGCAGGGCTTCGTGCCGCTGCCGCGCCGCTGGGTGGTCGAGCGCACGCACGCCTGGATCACCGGCCATCGCCGGATGAGCCGGGACTACGAACGGCTGCCCGCCCACTCCGAAGCGATGATCAAGTGGGCCATGATCGGGCTGATGGCCCGCCGACTCGCACCGGCTCCCGGCCGCCGTCCCTGGCAGCCAGCACGAGCTTCCTGAGCCCTTTCTCAACACGTTGT
>NZ_NVPT01000257.1 GCF_002802985.1 Geodermatophilus chilensis
GGGTCCTTCCCCGAGTGGCGGGGGGCGGGAGGGTCCTCTCTCATGCCGCCGACGGTAGCCCCGGCTGGGTGGTGCGGCAGATACGCGACGGCCCTCCTGCAGGGTCCCGCCGCGAGCTCGCGAGTGGCGGGGGCAGGAGGGTCCTTTCTCAGACCTCGTACTGGACGGCGCTGCGCGCGGCGAGGATCGGCTTCACGTGGTCGGCGATGACCTGCAGGTGCACCGGGTGGTCGGCGTAGCGCCGCCAGGCCTCGACGTCGGGGAAGTCGGCGACCAGGGCGGTGTGCGCGTTGCCCTCGCGCAACCCGGCGTCCGGGCCGACCGCGAAGGAGGTCATCCCGCCCACCTCCTCGGGCAGCCGGCGCAGGGCGGCCAGGGTCTGTTCCCGGCGCTCCTCGTCGGCGTCGTCGGACCAGGTGAAGAGGACGACGTGGCGCAGCATGCCGCCACCCTGTCAGGCACCGGGACGGCGCCGCAGCACGGGGCTCCCCACAACGGCCGGTGACGACGGCTGGTTAGAGTCGCCGACCATGGGACGGCCGCTGCGCATCGCACTGCTGTCCTACCGCAGCAAGCCGCACAGCGGTGGCCAGGGCGTCTACGTGCGCGCCCTCTCCCGCGAACTCACCGCCCTCGGGCACGGGGTCACCGTGTTCAGCGGCCAGCCCTACCCGGAGCTGGACGACGGCGTGCCGCTCACCCGCGTGCCGAGCCTGGACCTGTACCGGGAGCCCGACCCGTTCCGCACCCCGCGGCCCTCCGAGTTCCGCGACCGGATCGACGTCCTCGAGTACGCCACGATGTGCACGGCCGGCTTCCCCGAGCCGCTCACCTTCAGCCTGCGCGCGGCCCGGCTGCTGCTCCTCCAGGCGCCGCTGTACGACCTGGTCCACGACAACCAGAGCCTGGGCTCGGGCCTGCTGCAGCTCACCCGCGCCGGCGTGCCGACGGTGGCCACCGTGCACCACCCGGTCGCCATCGACCGCGACCTGGAGCTGGCCGCCGCGCCGTCCCGGCGTCGCCGGCTCACCCTGCGCCGCTGGTACGGCTTCACCCGCATGCAGGCCCGCGTCGCTCCGCGGCTGGACGGCGTCACCACCGTCTCGGAGAACTCCCGCCGCGACATCGAGACCCACCTCGGCGTCCCGGCCGAGGGCATCTCGGTCATCCCGGTGGGCATCGACCCCGACGTCTTCACCCCGCCGCCGGCCGACCGGCCCCGCGATCCCGACTCGATCGTCGTCACCACCAGCGCCGACGTCCCGCTCAAGGGGCTGGTGCACCTGCTCGAGGCGGTCGCGAAGCTGCGCACCGAGCGGGCGGTGCGGCTGACCGTCGTCGGCAGTGCGCGGCCCGGTGGGCCGGCCGAGGCCGCGCTCGACCGGCTGGCGTTGCGCGACGCCGTCCGCTTCACCGGCCCGCTGCCCGAGGCCGACCTGGTCCGGCTGCTGCAGACCGCCGCCGTCGTCGCCATCCCCTCGCTGTACGAGGGCTTCTCGCTGCCGGCGATCGAGGCCATGGCCTGCGGCACCGCGCTGGTCACCACCGACGCGGGGGCGCTGCCCGAGGTGGTGGGCAGCAAGGCGGGCCTGCGCGTCCGCGCCGGGGACGTCGGCGAGCTGACCGCGGCGCTGCAGCTGGTCCTCGACTCGCCGTCCTTCGCCGACCAGCTGGGCCGGGCCGGACGGCGCCGGGTGCTGGCCTCCTACACCTGGCGGTCGACCGCCGAGCGGACGGCGGAGTGGTACCGCGAGGTGCTGGACCGGAGGGGACGGCGGGGATGACGGCGAGCCCCCGAGGCGACCGGGAGGGCGTCGCTTGCTGACCGTGGACTACGACCGGCTGGACCTGCGACCGGGGATGACCGTCCTCGACCTGGGCTGCGGCGAGGGCCGGCACGCGTTCGAGGCCTACCGGCGCGGCGCCCGGGTGGTCGCCGTCGACCGGGGCGTGTCCGAGGTCGAGACGACGAAGCGCTGGCTGGGCGCGATCGCGCAAGCCCGTGAGGCCCCGGCCGGCGCGGCGTACGAGGTGGTGCGCGGCGACCTGCTGGCGCTGCCCTTCCCCGACGAGAGCGTCGACCGGGTGATCGCCTCCGAGGTGCTCGAGCACATCCCCGACGACGCGACCGCGCTGGCCGAGATCGCCCGCGTGCTCAAGCCCGGCGGCACGGTCGCCGTGACGGTGCCGCGGTACGGGCCGGAGCGGGTCTGCTGGGCGCTCTCGGACGCCTACCACGCCGACGAGGGCGGGCACATCCGGATCTACCGCGGCGACGTGCTCCGCGCCCGGCTGTCCGCCGCCGGCATGGTCCCCGGTGCGCAGCACCACGCGCACGCGCTGCACGCGCCGTTCTGGTGGCTCAAGTGCGCCGTCGGCGTCGAGCGCGACCCGGCCGCCGTCCGTGCCTACCACCGGCTGCTGGTGTGGGACCTGACGGAGCGGCCGTGGGTGACCCGCACCGCCGAGCGGCTGCTCGACCCGGTGATCGGCAAGAGCCTCGTGGTGTACGCGTCGAAGCCCGCGGTGGCGGCCACGGCGAGCGCGACCGAGCTGGAGCGGACCGCTGTCTGAGCTGCTCCCCGAGCTGCCCGGCGTGCTCGGTGGGGAGCAGGTGCGCGCGACCGTGGCGGCGATCGCGGCCGAGCAGGACGCCGACGGCGCGCTGCCCTGGTTCCGCGGCGGCCAGTTGGACCCGTGGGACACGGTCGAGGCCGCGATGGCCCTCGACGTCGGCGGCGAGCACACCCGGGCGCGGGCGGCCTACCGCTGGCTGGCCCGCCGGCAGCGGCCCGACGGGTCCTGGGCGGCCGAGTACCGCCATGGCGTCGAGACATCCCCCGCCGCGGAGAGCAACCACGCCGGCTACCTGGCGGTCGGCGTCTGGCACAGCTGGCTGGTCACCCGCGACCACGAGGGGGTCGCCGCCCTGTGGCCCGCCGTGCGCCGCGGCCTGGACCTGGTCACCCGCATGCAGCTGCCCGGCGGCGCGGTCGGCTGGGCGCTGCGCCCCGACGGCACCGCCGACGACACCGCGCTGCTCACCGGGAACGCCAGCCTGTTCCAGGCGCTGCGCTGCGGGGTCGCCCTGGCCGGCCTGGTCGGCGAGCCGCAGCCGGACTGGGAGCTCGCCGTCGCCGACCTCGGTGCCGCGCTGCGCACCCGCCCCGACGCGTTCGCCGACCGGTCGCGCTACTCGATGGACTGGTACTACCCGGTGCTCGGCGGCGCGGTCACCGGCGAGGCGGCCGACGCCCGGCTGGCGGCCGACTGGGACCGCTTCGTCGTCCCCGGGCTGGGCGCGCGCTGCGTGGCCGACCGGCCCTGGGTCACCGGCGCGGAGACCTGCGAGCTGGCGCTCGCGCTGGCCGCCGCCGGCCGGCCGGACGCCGCGCTGGAGCAGGTGGCCGCCATGCAGCACCTGCGGGCCGACGACGGCTCGTACTGGACCGGCTACGTCTACCCCGACGACGCCCGCTGGCCGGTGGAGCGGACGACGTGGACCGCGGCGGCCGTCGTCCTCGCCGCTGACGCCCTCTCCGGCGCCACCGGGGCGTCCGGCCTGTTCACCGACCCGGGCGCACTGCCCGCCGCCGGGATGCGAGGCTCACAGGAGACCGCCGGTTGGCTGCCCGGCGCCGCGGGCAGAGGGACGCCGTGAGCAGCTCTCCGCGCCCCGGCGACGTGGCCGTCGTCGTCATGAGCCAGAACCGTCGCGAGGACCTCCTGCGCACGCTGCCGCGCCACGAGGCGCCGGTCGTGCTGGTCGACAACGCCTCCACCGACGGCACCGTCCAGGCGGTGCGCGCCGCCCTGCCCGAGGTGACCGTCGTCCCGCTGGAGCGCAACGTCGGCTCGTACGCGCGCACGCTCGGCGTCGAGCGCGCCGGCACCCAGTTCGTGGCCTTCGCCGACGACGACTCGTGGTGGGCGCCCGGTGACCTCGCTCGCGCGGTGGAGGTCATGCGCGCGCACCCGCGGCTGGCGGTGCTCAACGCGCGGATCCTGGTCGGCCCCGAGGAGCGGCTCGACTCGTTCTGCACGGAACTGGCGCGCAGCCCGCTGGGGACGCCCGAGGACCTGCCCGGCCCGGCGCTGCTGGGCTTCATCGCCTGCGGCGCGATGGTGCGCACCGAGGCGTTCCTCGCCGTCAGCGGGTTCGACCCCGTCGTCCGCTTCCCCGGCGAGGAGGAACGGCTCTCCCTCGACCTGGCCGCGGCCGGCTGGGGCATCGCCTACGTCGACTCGGTGACCGTGCACCACCACCCCTCGCCGCGGCGGTCGGCACCGGAGGTCCGGCGGACGGCGATCTGGCGCAGCCGGCTGCTCACCGCGGTGATGCGCCGTCCGTGGCCGGAGGTGGCGGGCCTGGTGCTGACGGCGCTGCGGACCGGGGCATCCGAGCGCCGGGGGCTGCTGCGCGCGCTGCCGGAGGTACCGGCCGCGCTGCGCCGCCGCCGGGTGATCCCGGAGCGCGTCCGCGCCGACCTGCGCGTGCTGGCGGAAGCGGCATGAAAGAGGACCCTCCTGCCCCCCACCACTCGGGGAAGGACCCCGTCCTCCCCACCCCTCGCACGCTCGGGGTG
>NZ_NVPT01000258.1 GCF_002802985.1 Geodermatophilus chilensis
AGCGTCTGGTGGTCGAGCTTGCGGCCGTCGTCCTCCCGCACTCCTCAATGGTCTCCGCGCGCGGGTCAGCGATCAAGCTACTAACGATCTCCTTAGTAAGAGCGCCCTCGGCTGACATCCTGATGCGGCCACGACGGGGGCTGCCGGAGGTATGGATGAGCCACGGCGAGTTCATGAAGAAGTTGGTCATCGGCATTCTCGGCGCGATCTTCGGATCCGCGGCCACTGTACTTCTAACCCAATGCGTGGCCGGTGAGGACGTTGACCGCCTGCAAGCCGAACGTTTCATGATCCGTTACTACGACACCGTTGTAGAGGACCCGTTAACAGTTTGGGACACAATGGTGAGCAGAGAGCTGCGCGACGCGCACGAAGGCGGCTACGAAGAGTTCCGGAGCGCCTGGGCGCGGTGGAGCGGCGTCGAGTATGAGCGCGTCGTCCCCCTTCAGGATTCAAGGAACTGGTTCTCGGTTCGAGTAGCATACGTCGACCGCGATGGCCAACAGCAATCCTATCGCCCGATTCAGTTTCGGCTAGTTTGCGTTGATCGGTGGGCGAATCGCCTGCCGGTCCTCACGTGTGACACGGAGGATTTACGCCTTCGAGATGCTTACAATTCGCCGAATCTATGAATCGCAAGAGGTCAGCAACGTGCAGACTTCCCGGCCCTCGAATGGACCCCCGTTTAGCGACCGTGCGCACGAATCCCTTAGTGGGCCACTTAGGGACTGGACGCTCCTGCCTATCTGAGCGGATCCTGCGGCCACCCTATCCGGCGGGCGCAGCGGGTCAGCTGGTGGGCGATGTCGCGCCGGTGGACGATGCAAAACTCCACCGGCCCCGGCACGGTGACAGCGACCTCGCGCCGGGCCTGCCGCAGCAGGGTTAGCAGCTCGGTCAGGGGGTCGGCGGGACTGATCACGGTGGGACCTCCCCTGGATCGCGGGGATACCGAGGGATTCGCCTCGGCTCCACAAGCAGCCAAGCGGCCCAGGTCCCGGTGAGACGCGAGCTGAACTGGGACGACTCGGTGTAGTAGAGACGTGACCCGGAGATCCCGCACATGGACGGCAATACGCCAGCAGTCGTGCTCTTCTTCATCGTTCCCCTGCTCCTTGTGCTGCTCGGGATTTTCCTCACCCGACCGAAGACCCGAGAGGCCCGGCAGGGACAGTGCTGGCATCGGTGGGTCTACGAGTACGACCCCCAGGACTCCCAGCGCGCGGGTCGGCAAGCGCTGCAACAAGTGCGACTTGTTCGCGACCCCCTGAGAGGTCCATGCAGGGACGCAGATGCAGCCTCATCGACGTTGCACGCGGCCACCGACCCGAGGAGCCTCCTCGGCGTGGCGATCCGATGGCTCACCGATGCCGACCGGCAGAACATGCGCGACGCGGCCGAGGAGCGCCGGGTCCTCGATGAGCTGATGCGCAAGTACGCGCCGCGGACGATCACGGCGGAGGAGAGGGCCGAGCGGATCGCGAACTTCCGGGAGATGGGCGGCCTGCGGATCGACCCGTACCGGCGCAGCTAGCGCCTCACGGCTGCCTGAGCGGGATTGCCCGGATCTCCATGTCCACCGGGCCGGGCCTTACCCCTGTGGACACTGTCCCCCCGCTTAGTTGCCCCCGGGTACATGTCCCCAGCGAGGCACGCCGGGGGAAGACACCCGGAAATCTCGCGGATTTCTTCTATCCACAGCTCGACAGGGCCCTGGCCAGCAGAAACACGCGACTGTCATTTGACGTCCCCGCATTCACCCACAGCGGGACACGCTGTTGGGCACAGAGTTATCCACAGGTTGTGCAGAAGTGCCCCCACACCGGTGTTGGACTGGTCCGTCCGCACTTCCTAACGTCCCCAGCAGCACGCGACAGCGCGTGACGGCAGAGGGACGAGGACAGGTCTACGGGTCCGCTCGCACATGCGAACGGGCCCTCGGTGGCAGCCGAAGGCCCGTCCTTGTCTCCCGCCGGTGGGAACCAGGAACGAGGAGACGCGGTCGATGAAACACCGGGACCAGAACGCGAGCAAGGACCCTGCCACCTGGGGAGGAGTGGTCATCTTCGGGATGGGCGGCCTTGTTCTGGGGGGCGTGACCCTGATCACGGGGTCCGTCCAGGACGGCATCCTGGCGGTGTCAGCCGTGGCGGCTGCCGTCCAGCTAACCCGTGGGACACCTCCGACACCCCGGCAGTAGGTGGGGACCGATGGAGGACTAACCCGCGCCTTCCCTGGCCGCGTGCTGCCGGATCCAGGTGTGCATGGCGATCCCGGCGGCGACGCCCGCGTTGATCGAGCGGGTCGACCCGAACTGCGCGATGGACACGGTGACCGCAGCGGCCTCGCGAGCCGCTGCGGTCAAACCGGGGCCTTCCTGCCCGAACAGCAGGACGCACCGCTCCGGCAGCGGCGTGCCCTCGATGGGTACCGAGCCGGGCCCGTTGTCTACCGCGACAAGTGTCAGGCCCTCCTGGGCCGCGTAGGCGGCGAGGTCGGCCACGTCCGCGTGGTGCCGGAGGTGCTGATACTTCTCGGTGATCATCGCTCCGCGCCTGTTCCATCTGCGGCGGCCGACGATGTGCACCTCAGCGGCCAGGAAGGCGTTGGCGGTCCGGACCACCGTCCCGATGTTGAGGTCGTGTTGCCAGTTCTCGATGGCGACGTGGAACGGGTGCCGTTGGGTGTCGAGGTCGGCGACGATCGCCTCGACCGTCCAGTAGCGGTAGCGGTCGGCGACGTTGCGCTGGTCGCCATGGGCGAGCAGGTCGGGGTCGTAGCGCGGGTCCTCGGGCCACGGCCCGGGCCAGGGGCCGACCCCCACCGTCGTCCCCCATTCGGTCGGTCCCCTGTCCATGCCCCGGACGATGCCAGACCCGGCTAGTTGCATAGGAAGACGACTTTCGCGTTTGCCCCCGGCGGTTCCAGCCGCGGCGGCCCACGATGTGCACCTCCGCGGCCAGGAAGGCGTTCGCCGTCCGCACGACGGTCCCGATGTTGAGGTCGTGCCCGAAGTTCTCGATCGCGACGTGGAACGGGTGCCGGCGCGCGTCGAGGTCGGCCACGACCGCCTCGACCCTCCAGTACCGGTAGCGGTCGGCGACGTTGCGCCGGTCGCCGTGCGCGAGCAGCTCGGGGTCGTAGCGCGGGTCCTCGGGCCACGGTCCGGGCCAGGGACCGACCCCGACCGCCGTCCCCCACTCCGTCGGGCCCGCCTCGCCGTCCACGCGGCCGATCGTCTCCCACACCCCGGTCGACCGGGCGTCCCGGGGCAGGATCGGCGGACGTGACCGACGGCGTGCTCGTCCACCTGACCGAGCCCGCGGCCTGGCGGGCGGCGCTCGACACCGGGGCGCTGCGCCCACCGTCCCTGGCCGGGCAGGGATTCGTGCACCTCTCCACGCCGGAGCAGGTGCACCTGCCGGCCGGCCGGCTCTTTCCCGGACGGCGGGACCTCGTGCTGCTCGTCGTCGACCCCGCGCGGTTGACCGACCCGGTGCGCTGGGCCCCCGGCGTGCCCGGCGACCCGCCCGGCATGCGCTTCCCGCACCTGCACGGTCCGCTGCCGACCGGCGCCGTCGTCGCCGTCGTCCCGTACCGGCCGCCCGCCGCGCCGGTCCTGCCCCGGCCGGACGACGCGCTCGGCCGTGCGCGGGCGCTGTCCCTGTCGGTGCGGACCCGGCGGGCCGCCGAGGTGCGCGACGTCCCCGGCGGGGTGGCCGTGCTCGACCCGCGCTTCCCGTACTCGCGGGACGAGAACCGGCTGGTCCTGGAGCACCCGGTGGACGCGGGCACCGTCGCGGACAGCGCGGCCGCGGTCGCCGCCGACGCGGGCTGGCCGCACCTCGCCGCCACGCTGACCTGGCCGGGTGCGGACGACGTGGCGCGCGAGCTCGCGGGCCGCGGGTGGCGCGCCGAGGAGCTGCTGGTGATGGGCCGTCCGGCCACCCCGCCGCCCCCGGGACGCCGCGCCGAGGCCGTCGACCAGCGGGAACTCCACGATCTCTGGGAGAGCTCGTGGCGGCGCGACCTGCCGGCGTCGGAGGCCGACCTGGACGAGGTGGTGACCCAGCTCGTCGGCCGGGAGCACCGCAACGACCGGGTCGTCGCCGTCACCGACCTCGCCGTCCGGGAGGAGGGCCGGGTGGTCGCGGCCGCTCAGCTGCGGGTGGACAGCGCGACGGCCGCCGTGGAGTCGGTGCTGACCGACCCCGCGGCGCGCGGCCGCGGGTACGGGGACGCCGTCCTGGCCGCGGTGCTGGACCGCGCCGCCGCCGCACGCTGTGACCTCGTGGTGCTGGAGGCCGACGCCACCGACTGGCCCCGGCACTGGTACGCCCGCCGCGGATTCGTCCCCGTGGGCTCGACCTGGGAGGTGTCGGCGTCCCGCCGTTAGTGGCCCCCTCCAGGGCACCGCCCCGAGCTTGCGAGGGATGGGGAGGACGGGGTCCTTCTACGAGGGGTGGGGAGGACGGGCGGCCCCCTGCAGGGTCCCGCCGCGAGCCTGCGAGTGGTGGGGGGC
>NZ_NVPT01000259.1 GCF_002802985.1 Geodermatophilus chilensis
GCCCCCTCCTACCGGAGCTCCGTTGCCCTCTTCGACATCGACACGCCCACTCCGCCGCGTCCTTGACACCCGGCCGCCGCAGCTAACTACATGGCTTTGCGGCTAGGCCCGGAGAGCCCAGCCAGGCCACGCTCGTGCAGCCGACCGGGCCGACCAGGCGGGCCTCGATCTCCCCCATCACGCCGTACAGGACACGGGCGCGGCCGTCGACTCCGCCTCCGGCCTCCTTGGCCGATCGGGCGATCCGCCGCTCCGGGACGACGACGGTCACGAAGGCCTCGTGTCGCACCCCGGCGGAGGTCATCACCGCGGCAAGTTCGGCGTTGGCCGCCAGCGCCAGCTGCGGAGCGTTCCGGCGAAGGTGGGCATGCTGCCACGCCTCCCGTTCAGCGCCGTCCTCGGGCAGCGTGCGGATCTGCAGGGCGACGACCGACACCAGCTCCGCGGTGGCCGCACCCTCGAGCAGCTCCGCCAGGCCGGCACCCATCCGGGCACGGGCGGCGGCTTCGGACAGTCCGATCCCGGGATGGGTGATCCTGGCGACGACGGCCCAGCTGCGTTCCCGGTGATCGGCCACGACGGCCGGGCGCGCAAGCAGCGGCCCGAACGGTGGGCCGTCGTGCGTCCGGATACCCGACAGCACGCCAGGCAGGTCGGCCTCATCGAGGTTCTCGGCAGTGCCGGCGACAGCCTTGGACTGCCAGTCCGTCCAACCCATGACGACTCCTGTCCAGCGACGCAGGCAGTCCAGGGCCCACTGGAACGCCGAACGGCCTCGCACCGGGACGGCGACCAGCACGATCAGCACCGCCCACACGGGGGCCCACCCCAGCGCCAGCAACCACCGGTGAGCGCCTGCGGCCAGCAGCAGCGGCAGGCCGCCGAGCCCGATCACCACCCACGTCCCGCCACCGAGACCCAGGAACCAGCCCTGCCTGTCCTTCGACCACGACCCGTAGCGGACCGGCCTCGCCGGGGCCGTCACAGCGCCACCGTCGCAGCCGTCTCGGCAGCTGCGGCGCCACCTGGACCGCCAGCCGCCGTCCCCTCGCGGGCCCAACCCGCCAGGCCACCGCGCGGAGCCGGCGGGCTCTGCGGCGGCGTCCCGGTCGGCGGTCCCCCGCTGGACGGCGGTGGACCCGGCGGCGGAGGGGCTCGTGTACCCCCAGCGTCGGCTTCCGGTTCACCGGCCGAGCCACCGTCAGTGGATCCGCCGTCCGAATGGCGGTCAGGATCGGGCCACGACCGGCTGCCGCGTGCCCGTCGACTGCTGCCTACCTCGCTCGGGGGCAGGCCGTAGCCGGGGTGGCCGACACCGGCCGAGCCGAGCACGTCCGTACCGATGGCGCCCGCACGGTGAGCCAGCGAAGTGCCGGCGCCTACAGCGGCGCCGACCCCACCGAGCATCGCGGCCAGCCGACCCGAGGACTGGGCCTCGGCCGCGGCTTCCCCGCCGGACCGGCCGTCACCGCCGCTGTGCGATGCGGCGCCGCTGCCCACCGACTGGTCACCACCGCCGGACAGAACGCCCGACAGACCGCCGGCGTCGGTCCACGACTGACGCAGCGCCGCACCGGACGCGTGGCCCGGATCCACGAACGCCAGCAGGCGGAACAGAACCAGTGGGCAGACCGCGCCGATCGCGATCATGACGGCACCGACGACCGCCATCCCCGCGGCTTGGGTGGTCGAGTCACCGCTGCCCGCGACCACACCGGCGGAGACCTTGACGCCGATACCGAGGACCAGCGAAGCGGTCGGCGCGATGAGCAGACAGGCGATGAACCAGCGCAGGCTCTTCCAGAACCACGTCCTGGTGCTGTCGCTGATCAGCCCGCCGGCGGAGATCGGCGCCGTGGCGGCCAGGATGATCAGCGCCGCCTCCCGGACGAACATGATCACCAGGTAGAAGAACGAGGCGGGGATGAGCAGGAGCAGCGACGAGAGGCCGAGCACGGTGGCCACCGTCGTGTCGACCACCTCGCGGGGCCAGGAGCTGCTGGGGTCGAATGCCGACAGGCTGTCGATGTCCAGCATCGCCTGGAGGATTCCGCGCGACAGCCCCGCCGCAGCGGCGACCAGGGCGCCGGCTATCCCCAGATAACTGATCCACACCAGTCCGAACTGGCCCACACCGAGTAGCACCCGGCCCAGCGACTGCCCGTCGCGACGGATCAGCGCCACGGTCAGCTGGACGAACATCATGACCACCGCGACCGATGCACCGATCCACAGCGTCGTCGGGAGCACCGCGCCCATCGGCCCCTCTGCTGAGAGGTCGGGGGTGGTGAACGCGTCGATGATCTGGAAGGCCAGGGTGAGCAGCCAGAGCCCGGCGGACCACAGACCAATCATGGCGGCCTTCCAGGCACCAGCGACGGCCGCCGAAGCGGCGTCCCCGAGCCAGCTGATCGGACTCAGGTCGATCATCGCCAGGAGGGCGGTACTCGCGGCCGCCGTGCCGCCGGTCAGGAGAGCGTCAGCCATGACGCAGACCCCGGTAGCCGAGGCCGATCGCAAGATCGGTGCCAGGCCACACCGACGGCGCTAGCGCCGGTTCCTCGCCCGGTCCGATCATCCAGCGGTCGCGGTGCCAGACCATCCGTTGGCAGTCCGCGATCGCGCCCCGGGCGGTCTGCTGCATGGTCACGTCGAGCTCGAAGTCCACGCACGGCACGACGAAGTCCGGCCCGACGCTGCCCTTGATCTGACCCATGAGCGGAGTGAGGACGACGGCGAGCTGCGGAGATCCACCACCGGACAGGCCGGCGGCGTTCAGCAATGCGCGCATCGCCTGGACCCCGGACCAGCTGGTAGTCGTGGGGCCGCCCGGCAACGCCCAGGCGGCGATGACGGCCCGGGCGCCGGACAGCGAGCCGGATTGCAGGGCGGTCTGGTCGATGGCCGCCAGCTGCGCCATCGCCCCCTCGGGTGTGCGTGGGAACCCGGTCGGCACTCCCGCCGGTCCGGTGACTGTCGCCCGCGGCAGCAGGATCGGTGGGCCAGGATCGCGGTCCGAGACGGGGCCGGGACGGGAAGCGGACTCCGGCACCGCCGGCATCGGCCTGGCGGCCAGCGCGTCCTTGGCGTCGGCGGTGGACCGCGGGCTGGCCCCGGCGGCCGCCGGCGTCGGGCTGGCGGACGTCCCGACCGATCCGCCGACGTCGTTAACGTCGGCACTGTCCCCAGTCGGCCCGACCGCGTGCAGCACGGCCAGCACCAGACCTGCGACCAGCGCCGCGACCGTCAGCGCTGCCATGACCAGAAGGGCGAGCATCTTCCGTCGGGACCACTGCGGGCTGCGCGGCTCACGGCCGCCTCGGCGAAGTGCCATCAGCAGCCGGTCCCGACGATCGACAGGACGATCACATATCCGACGACGTAGAGGATCGCGCCGACCAAGCAGATCAGGATGCCGTCCATGCCGAGCCGGGCACCGCGCGGATGGTGGGTCACCCGGCCCCAGACGAGCATTCCGACGCTGGCGAAGAAGCAGATCCCCAGGATGGCCAGCACGCCCCACTTCACCCAGGACTGGATCTGATCGGCGTAGACCTGCACGCCGGGCGGTGCAGCCGGACAGACGGCAGCCGCCGTCAGCGTGTCCGCGAGCAAGGTGGTCATCGACGGGTTTCCTCCGGAGTCCGTGCGGGGTCGGTGAGGGCAGCTGACGACCGGGCAGCGCCGCCGGGATGTCCGTCGTCGATCCGCTCGAGGAGTGAGCGGCCGGCCGAGCGGACCGGCCTGGGTAGCGGGGAGGAGGTGGGGCCGGTGACCTCGAGGCGCCGATCCGTCGGCACGGGGATCACGCGACCGGCGGCCCGTAGTGCGCGCAGTCGAGGGCCCAGGCTCGCGGACACCTCGCCAGGCCACCGGCTGGGGCCGACGGCCGCGACCACAACCGGACGGCGTGCCAGTTGCTCCAGCAGCTGCTCGGTCAGCCGCACCCCGGGCACGGTCGGCCGGCAGACGACGACGGGGCGGGCGCGGGCGGCCGCCCCACAGTCCACGCCGTCCGGAGCGGGGACACCGAGGTCGATGACCGTCACCCCCGCGCCCTCGCCGGCTGGAATGGCCGGCCAGTCGCCGGGTGCCACGTCGGTGGCGCGGCGGTCGATGGTGACGCCGGAGCGCACGCCGCGCCGCCACGTGCCGGTGACGTCGGTGCCCAACTCTTCGGACGCCGCGGCGACGAGCCCGGACCGACAGGGATGGGCGATGTCCACAAGGTGGACCCGTCGGTCATCTGCCGCCGCGGCATCACTGATCACCAGCGCCACCGTGGAGGCACCAGCGCCGGCGTGAGCGGCCAGAACTCCTATCCAGCCGGCCCCCGGCTCGCCGCTAAAGATCATTAAGGGCGGTTGTTATAGGAACGATCCGAACTCCAAGCCGGTGCTGGCCAGGAAGCCGACCAGCAGTCCGGGGCGGTACTGCATCCGT
>NZ_NVPT01000026.1 GCF_002802985.1 Geodermatophilus chilensis
CCCGTTGATCACCTGCCGGTGATCGTTCCAACGGCCGCCGCGGCGCGGCGTCCGGTCCGGCACGAGCGGCTCCAGCCGAGCCCACTCCGCATCAGTCAGGTCGTGACGATCGAGCACAGGCCAGGCCTACCGAACCCGCCGGTCAAGATCGCTGAGACACGCCCTAGTCGGAGCGGCCCCCTCCCGGGCACCGCCCCGAGCTTGCGAGGGGTGGAGAGGAGGGGGTCCTCTCACTCGGCGAGCAGCTGCGCCAGCCGGGTGCGCCGCGGCCGGACGTCGACCTCGCGCACCGCGCGGGCCAGCGCCGCACCGGAGGCGTGCACGACCGACAGGTGCCGCTGCGCGCGGGTCAGCGCGGTGTAGACCAGCGGCCGCGACAGCATCCCGCCGGCCTCCGGGGGCAGGACGACGACCACGCCGGGCCACTCGGAGCCCTGCGCGCGGTGCACGGTGATCGCCCAGCCGTGCCGCAGGTCGCTCATCGCCGACCCGCTGACGGTGACCGGGCCGGAGGAGAAGGCGACGTCGAGCGTGCCGTCGCCGGTGCCGGTGACCACGCCGACCTCGCCGTTGGCGAAACCGATCGGCTCCAGCTCCAGGTGGTTGGCGGTGGCCACCACCCGGTCGCCGACGTCGAAGCCCCACACCGTGCCGTCGCCCGGGTTCAACTTGGCCTTGAGCGCCTTGTTGAGCTCGATCGTCCCGGCCGGTCCGCGGTGCACCGGTGTGACGACCTGCACGGTCGCCGGGTCGATCCTGAGCGCCCGCGGGATCGAGTCGGTGACCAGCTGCACGACCCGCTTGGCCGCCTCCGCGCTGCCGGCGGCCGGGACGACGACGACCTCGCGGTCGGGGGAGTCCACCGGCGGCAGCTCCCCGGCCCGGACGGCGTTGGCCAGCCGGGCGATCGCGCCGCCCTCGGCCTGCCGGTAGAGGGTGGTCAGCTCGGTCACCGGGACGGCTCGTGAGTCGATGAGGTCGCCCAGCACGTGACCCGGGCCGATCGAGGGCAGCTGCGCGGGGTCGCCGACGAGCAGCAGGTGGGTGCCGTCCGGGCAGGCCTCCAGCAGCGCCGCGGTGAGCTCGACGTCGAGCATCGAGGCCTCGTCGACCACGACGACGTCGGCGTCCAGCGGCCACTCCTCGTTGCGGGCGAACCCGCCGGAGGTGCCCTGCGCGCCCAGCAGCCGGTGCACGGTGACCGCGGGGTGGTCGGTCAGCTCCTCCAGCCGCTTGGCCGCCCGGCCGGTGGGGGCGGCCAGCGCCACCTCGGTGCCCTTGGACTGCAGCAGCTTCACGACGGCGGCGACCGTGCGGCTCTTGCCGGTGCCCGGCCCGCCGGTCAGCAGCGAAACGCCGGCGCCGAGCACCTGGGCCACGGCCTGCTTCTGCGCGTCGTCCAGGCCCTTGGCCACCGAACGGACGGCGGCGGGGTCGGCGATCCGCTCGGCGGTGGCGGCCAGCCGGGCCACGTTCTCCGCGACCGCCTCCTCGGCCATGCCGTAGCGGGCCAGCGAGAGCATCCGCAGCGCCGGGTCGGGCTCGGGCAGCTCGTCGGGGTGGTCGGGGTCCAGGGCGCCGGCGTCCTCGTCGGCTGAGTCCTCCCCGCCCGCCCCGAACGGCGGCTCGTGCTCGAGCACCTCACCGGACTCGACCGCCGCGACGATCGCCGCGGCCGGGTCGGCCAGGCCCTCGGCGCGCAGTGCGGCCACGACCAGGTCGGCGGGGAGGACGGTGTGCCCGTCGCGGGTCGCCGTCCGCAGGGTCTGCGCGACGATCGCGCGCCCGCGGCGGCTGTCCTGCTTGTCGGCGCCGGGCAGGACGGCGATGGCCAGCCGGTCGGCGTCGCCGAGGGTGACCCCGGTCAGGCCGAGCAGCGCCCACGGGTCGTCGCGCAGCCGGCGGGCGGCGTCGTTGCCCAGGGCGTCGGCGGCGGTCGAGGCGAGCTTGGCGTCCAGGCCCGCGCCGACCAGCAGCTCGACGACCTCGTAGGTCGGTGCCGCCGACAGGAAGCTGGAGAACAGCCGCTCGGCGCGCTGCCGGCCCACGCGGGGCAGCTTCAGGAGCTTGTCGGCGGTGACGTCGTCCGGGGAGGTGATCCCGGCGGCCGGCAGCTCGGCGGCCGCGCGCTTGCCCAGGCCCGGCCACAGCCCCGCGGCGCAGAAGGCGGCGAAGACGGGGTCGGCGCCCGGCGTGGTCGGGGCGGCACTCACCGGTCGTACCGCCGCTCGGGGTAGCCGAAGTAGGGCGCCGAGACGTCCTCGAGCGCGGTGCGGATCGCCGCCGGCAGCCGCACCGCCTCCGCGTCCAGGGAGGACTGCAGCTGCTGCGCCGTGCGCGCCCCCACCACCGGGGCGGTGACGCCGGGACGGTCGCGCACCCAGGCCAGCGCCACCGCCAGCGGCGTGGTGCCCAGCCCCTCGGCGGCGGTGACGACGGCCTCGACGATGCGGTCGGCCGTGGCCGAGCGCAGCCCGTCGATGAAGCCCCGCCACTGCGCGGAGGCGCCCCGCGACCCGTCCGGCGCGCCCTGCCGGTACTTGCCGGTGAGCAGCCCGCGGCCCAGCGGCGACCAGGCCAGCACGCCCAGCCCCAGCGCCTCGGCCGCGGGCACCACCTCGCGCTCGACGCCGCGCTGCAGCAGCGAGTACTCCACCTGGGTGCCCACCAGCGGCACCCGGCCGGGCCAGGCCCGCTGCCAGGTGACCGCCTGCGCGGTCTGCCAGCCGGTGAAGTTGCTGATGCCGACGTAGCGCACCCGGCCCGAGGAGACGGCGGTGTCGCAGGCGGCGAGGGTCTCCTCCAGCGGGGTCGTCTCGTCCCAGGAGTGCAGCTGCCACAGGTCGACGTGGTCCAGGCCCAGCCGATCCAGCGAGGCGTCCAGCGCGGCGAGCAGGTGGCCGCGGGAGGCGCCGCGGCCCATCGGTCCGGGCGCGGTGCGCCCGACGGCCTTGGTCGCGACCAGCACGTCGGAACGGGGGACGACGTCGGCCAGCAGCCGGCCCAGGAGGCGCTCGCTCTCCCCGTCGCAGTAGACGTCGGCGGTGTCGACCAGCGTGCCGCCGGCGTCGACGAATGCCGTGAGCTGCATCGCGGCCTCGTCCTCGTCGGTGTCCCGGCCCCAGGTCATGGTGCCCAGGGCCAGGCGCGAGACGACCAGCCCGCTGCGCCCGAGTGCGCGTTGTTCCACGGGAGGCCAACCTACCGGCGGGTCCTGACGGGAGCCGGGGACCGCGGCCGTCCCTGCGTGCCGCGCCGAGGGCGGGTCGGGTGCGGCCTAGGGTGGCCTCCCGTGCTCCTCCGAACCACCTCTGCAGCCCGACCTTCGCGCACCCACCGACAGGAGTACCGCGGGCGATGAGCTGGATCGAGGCCGTCGTCCTGGGACTGGTCCAGGGCCTGACGGAGTTCCTGCCCATCTCCTCCAGCGCGCACCTGCGGGTGGTGGGGGAGGCGTTCGGCTGGGGGGACCCCGGCGCGGCGTTCACCGCGATCACCCAGATCGGCACCGAGGCCGCGGTGCTGCTCTACTTCCGCCGCGACATCGGCCGGATCATCAGCGCCTGGGTCCGCTCCCTGGGCGACCGCGCGATGCGCAGCGACCCCGACGCCCGGATGGGCTGGCTGATCATCGCGGGCACCCTGCCGATCGGGATCCTGGGCCTGCTGTTCCAGGACCGCATCGAGACCACCTTCCGCGACCTGCGCATCGTCGCGATCGCGCTGGTCGCCTTCTCGCTGGTCCTGTACTGGGCCGACCGGGCCGGCCGCAAGAAGCGGGAGCTGGACCAGCTGACCGTCGGGCACGGCATCGCCTTCGGGTTCGCGCAGGCCATGGCGCTGGTGCCCGGCGTCTCCCGCTCCGGCGGCACGATCACCATGGGCCTGTTCCTCGGCTACTCGCGGGCCGCGGCGGCGCGCTACTCCTTCCTGCTCGCCGTCCCCGCCGTCCTGGCCTCGGGTTTCTTCCAGGTCTACGAGGCGCTGACCGGCGGCGTCGCGGGGGAGGCGGTCTCCTGGGGGCCGACGATCCTGGCCACGGTGCTCGCCTTCGGCGTCGGCCTGGTCGTCATCGCCTGGCTGCTGCGCTACCTCGACCGCGGCAGCTTCACGCCGTTCGTCGTCTACCGGGTGGTGCTGGGCCTGCTCATCCTGGGCCTGGTCGGCAGCGGGGTGCTCGCCCCGCAGTGACGGCTGGGCCCTCCTACAGGGTCCCGCCGCGAGCCTGGTGAGGTCGTGGAACGGCCACCCTTCAGGGGCCCGCGCCGAGCTTGCGAGGCGCGGGGGGAAGGAGAAGGACCCCGTCCTCCCCACCCTTCGCGAGCTCAGGGCGGGACCCGGGACGGGGCCTAGGCTCGGGCGTCGTGACCACCGTGATCCTCCTGCGGCACGGCCGCACGACCACCAACGCCGGCGGCGTGCTCGCCGGCTGGACCCCGGGCGTGCAGCTCGACGAGACCGGCGAGCAGCAGGCCAGGGCGGTGGGGGAGCGGCTGGCGCCGGTGCCGCTGGCCGCCGTCGTCAGCAGCCCGCTCGAGCGCTGCCGGCAGACGGCGGGCGTCGTCCTCCCGGGGCGCGAGCTGGAGCTGGCCACCGACGACCGGCTCGGCGAGGCCCGCTACGGCGACTGGACCGGCCGCCCGCTCAAGGAGCTGGTCAAGGAGCCGCTGTGGAAGGTCGTGCAGCAGCACCCCTCGGCCGCGGTCTTCCCCGGCCCGGAGGGGGAGGGCCTGGCGCAGACGCAGGCCCGCGCGGTCGCCGCCGTCCGCGAGTGGAACGCCCGCCTGGGGCCGGACGCCGTGTGGCTGGCGTGCAGCCACGGCGACGTCATCAAGGCGATCCTGGCCGACGCCCTCGGCCTGCACCTGGACCAGTTCCAGCGGATCGTCGTCGACCCGGCCTCGGTCTCGGTCGTCACCTACACCGACACCCGGCCGTTCGTGGTGCGGATGAACGACACCGGCGGCGACGTCGCCGCCCTCGTCCCGCCCACGAAGAAGGGACGGCGCCGCCGCAAGGCCGACTCCGACGCCGTCGTCGGGGGCGGTGCGGGCGCGACCGTCTGACCTCGCCTCTCGGCGCGCCCGCCGCACCCGCCCGCGTAACCTGGCACCGTGCCACGCCAGCTGTTCCTCTTCGACCGCCCGTCCCGGTTCGTCGCCGGCACGGTGGGCCAGCCGGGCGACCGCACCTTCTACCTGCAGGCCGCCGACTCCTCCGGCCGCGTGGTCAGCGTGGCCCTGGAGAAGGCGCAGGTGCAGGTGCTCGCCGACCGGATGAACGAGCTGCTCGACGAGGTCGCCACCCGCCCGGGCACCGTCGTCCCGCCGGACGCCGAGGTCGACGACCTCGAGCCGCTGACCGCCCCGATCGACGAGGAGTTCCGGGTCGCGGCGATGGGCCTGGCGTGGGACGGCGAGGCGCAGGCCGTCGTCGTCGAGGCCGTGGCCGCCGGCGAGGAGCCGGTCGAGGAGGACGTCATCCTCTCCGACAGCGAGGAGGGCCCCGACGCGCTGCGGGTGACCATCACACCGGCCGCCGCCCGCGCCTTCGTCGTCCGGGCCCGCCGGGTCGTGGCCGCCGGCCGCCCGGCCTGCCCGCTGTGCTCGCTCCCGCTGGACCCCGCCGGGCACGTGTGCCCGCGGCAGAACGGCTACCGCCGCTGAGCCCGGTCCGGCCGCCCCGATGACCGAGCGCCCCGCCGACCCGGCCGCGGGTCTGCGCCCCCCGGCCGACGACGCCGAGGCCCGGCTGCTGCTGCTCGAGGGCGAGATCGACCTCGAGGGCCGGATGCTCGACGCCAGCAACGTCACGCTGGTCGGCTACGTCCGCACCGGCGAGCTCGAGGCCGAGTGCGTCTACAAGCCGGTCGCCGGCGAGCGGCCGCTGTGGGACTTCCCCGACGGCACCCTCGCCGGCCGCGAGGTGTCCGCGGCGCTGGTCAGCGAGGCGACCGGCTGGGGGGTCGTGCCGCCGACCGTGCTGCGCGACGGCCCGTTCGGGCCCGGCATGGTGCAGCTGTGGATCGACGGCGACCCCGACGTGGACCTCGCCGCGTTCGTCCGCTCGGACGACCCCGGCCTGCGCCGGATGGCGGTGTTCGACGCCGTCGTCAACAACGCCGACCGCAAGGGCGGCCACATCATCCCGACGTCCGACGGGCACGTGTACGGCGTCGACCACGGCATCTGCTTCTCCGTCGACCCCAAGCTGCGCACCCTGCTGTGGCGCTGGGCCGGGCAGCCGCTGCCCGCTGAGGCGCTCGAGGTGCTGGAGAAGCTCACCGGCGACCTGCTGGGTGACCTCGGCGAGCAGCTGCACGAGCACCTGACCCGGCGCGAGGTGCGGCGCACCCAGCAGCGGGTCGCCGAGCTGCTGCGCACCGGCCGGCACCCGCAGCCCAGCGGCGACTGGCCCGCCCTGCCCTGGCCGCCCTTCTAGGAGCCGGGCGGGTCCTCCGCGCACCGAGTGCGACCGACTCGTGGTGATCGGAGCCTGATCGCCACGACGTCGTCGCACTCGTGCGGCACCATCTCCCCGTGCCGCACCGATCGCGCCTGGCCGTCCTCATGCTCGACCTGCCGCCCGAGCTGCACGCCGCCGGGCGGGCCTTCTGGTCCGGCGCCACCGGTCACGACGTGTCCCCGGACCCGTCGGACGAGAACTGGTCGTCGCTGGGCTCGTTCGCCGGCGGCTTCCACCTCGAGGTGCAGCGCACCGGGCACGGGACACCACCCCGGTGGCACGTCGACGTCGAGACCGACGACGTCGACGCGGAGGTGGCCCGGCTGGAGGCGCTGGGAGCGCTGCGGATCGCCGACATGGGCGGCTTCTGGCAGATGAAGGACCCCGCCGGGATGGTCTTCGACGTCGTCGGCGTCCAGACCGGCGAGGACTTCGAGCGGCACGCCACCACCTGGCCCTGAGGTAGCGCTCCGCGGCGATCATCGGCGGACGGCTGCCCCTCCCGGCCTGTCGAGCAGCCACCCGCCGATGATCACGGTCGGCGGGGAAGTGCTACTCCGGGCGCACCAGGTCGAACATCGCGGCGGCCTGCAGCCCGTCGCCGTCCACCGTGAGCACCTCCAGCGGCACCCGCCGCCAGACCGCGAGCAGCAGGTCGCCGGCGGTGCCGGTGAGCCGGGCGATCGGCACCGGCCGCGAGCCCGGGAACAGCACCCGCTCGACGCCGGCGTCCACCGCGTGCAGGACGACGGGGTGCGCACCCTCCGGCGGCCCGTCCGGCAGCGCGCCGGGGACCACCACCTCCAGCCACTCGTCGAGGCCGTCGAGGCCGACGTCGGTGCGGATCGGCCGCACGTCGCCGAGCACCTGCTCGACGTCGGCGGTGTGCACGACCGCCTCCATCGCCTGCCGGCGGAGCACGAAACCGACGTCCTGCCGGGGTGCCCAGGTCCACACCCGCTCGGCCGGGTCGGCGCCGGCCAGCACCGTCTCCAGCTCCGCCGACTGGGCCAGGCCGAACGCGAGCAGCTCCTCGTCCGGACGGCGGACCGGCCCGGCGTAGGCCCCGGGATCGCTCGCGCGGGTGCGCACCACCCAGGCCCAGAAGTGCTGGACCTCGGCCAGGTGCCAGACCAGGTCGGCCAGCGTCCACCCCGGGCAGCCGGGCACCGGCGCCTGCCAGCCGCGGGCCAGCACCGCCTCGGCGGCGGCGTCGGCGAAGCGGGCGTCGGCCTCCTGCAGCACCTGCACGTACTCGTCGAGCTCCACGGTCCCTCCTCCGGCGGGCGGCGCCAGGGTCCTCCGAGGCGCCAGGCCCTCCGACAGGATGAGGGCCGACCGGCCGGGTGGGTACCCGCCTCTAGGCTCGGTACGTGCTCGCCTGGCCCGCCCCGCTCCTCCCGACCCTCCCGGGCACCGGTCCGGTCCTCAAGCTGCACGACACCGCACGGGGGGAGGTGGTCGCCACCTCCCCGGACACGACGGCGCGGATGTACGTCTGCGGCATCACCCCGTACGACGCCACGCACCTCGGCCACGCCGCCACCTACCTGGCCTTCGACCTGGTCAACCGGGTGTGGCGGGACGCCGGCCACGCCGTCCACTACGTGCAGAACGTCACCGACATCGACGACCCGCTGCTCGAGCGGGCCGAGCGGGACGGCGAGGACTGGGTCGTGCTCGGCATGCGCGAGACCGCGCTGTTCCGCGAGGACATGACCGCGCTGCGGGTGCTCCCGCCCGACGACTACGTGGGCGCGGTCGAGTCGGTGCCGCACATCGTCGCCCACGTGGAGACGCTGCTCGACGAGGGCCTGGCCTACGTGCTCGACGACGGCACCGGCGACGTCTACCACGACGTCGCGCAGGCCCCCGGCTTCGGCAGCGAGTCCGGCTACGACGAGGCCACCATGCTGCGGTACTCCGCCGAGCGCGGCGGCGACCCCGACCGCCCGGGCAAGCGCAACCGGCTCGACCCGATGCTGTGGCGCGGCGAGCGGCCGGGGGAGCCGTCCTGGCCCGGCCCGCGCGGCATCGCCGGGCGTCCCGGCTGGCACATCGAGTGCGCCACGATCGCCCTGGAGACGATCGGGATGGGCTTCGACGTCCAGGGCGGCGGCAGCGACCTGGTCTTCCCGCACCACGAGTTCTCCGCCGTCCACGCCGAGGCGCTGACGGCCATCAAGACCGGGGTGAAGCAGCCCTTCGCCCGGGCCTACGTGCACGCGGCGATGATCGGCCTGGACGGCGAGAAGATGAGCAAGAGCCGCGGCAACCTGGTCTTCGTCTCCAAGCTGCGCGGCGAGGGCGTCGACCCGATGGCCATCCGCCTGGCGCTGCTGGCCGGGCACTACCGCACCGACCGCGCCTGGACGCCGGACCTGCTGGCCACCGCCGAGCAGCGGCTGGCCACCTGGCGGCGTGCGGTGGCCCGCGACGCCGGCGCGCCGGCCGCCCCGGTGCTGCAGGGGCTGCGCGAGCGGCTCACCGACGACCTGGACAGCCCCGGCGCCATCGCGCTGGTCGACTCCTGGGCGGCGGAGACCCTGGCCGGGGGAGCGGACCAGGAGGAGGAGTCGCCGCGGATCGTCTGCGACGCGGTCGACGCCCTGCTCGGAGTCGCCCTCGACGGCCCCGCGCCCCAGTCGCGCTGATGGGCGGGGGGTCCTTCCGCCTGGTCGACCGGGCGTCCCGGGAGCGCGAGGAGGAGGCCCTCGCGCCGGCGGCCACGCGGTCGGCCGCCACCCGCGGCCGCGCCGTCCCCGAGGCCGAGGACCCCCTGCGCACCGCCTTCGAGCGCGACCGCGACCGGATCCTGCACGCCAAGGCCTTCCGTCGGCTCAAGCACAAGACGCAGGTCTTCCTCAACCCCGACGGCGACCACTTCGTCACCCGGCTGACCCACACGCTGCAGGTCACCCAGGTCGCCCGCTCGCTGGCCCGCGCGCTGGGCCTCAACGAGGCCCTCGCCGAGGCGATCGCGCTGGGCCACGACCTGGGCCACTCGCCGTTCGGCCACATCGGCGAGGACGCGCTGGAGCCCTACGTCCCCGGCGGCTGGCACCACGCCGCCCAGGGGGTGCGGATCGTCGAGGTGCTCGAGCACCTCAACCTCACCTGGGAGGTCCGCGACGGCATCCGGGCGCACAGCTGGAAGATCACCCCGCCGCCGACCACCCGCGAGGCCGAGTGCGTGCGCTACGCCGACCGCATCGGCTACCTGTCCCACGACGCGCTGGACGCCGTCCGGGCCGGGGTGCTACAGGTCGGCGACCTCCCGGCCCGGGCGCGCGCGGTGTTCGGCGACCCGGGTAGCCGGATGGTCGGCGCGATGATCGACGCCGTCGTCGCCGGTTCGCTGGCCGACGGGGGAGTGGTGGTCATGGCGCCCGAGCCGCTGGAGGCCATGCACGAGCTGCGGGCCTTCATGTTCGAGCGGGTGTACGCCTCGGAGACCGCGGCCGGGCAGAAGCAGCTGGCCATCGACGTCACCCGGCGGCTGGTCGACCACCACCTGGCCCACCCCGAGCTCATCCCGGCGACCTACCGCGACACCTCGGCCGACCCGGTCACCCAGGTCGTCGACTACGTGTCCGGGATGACCGACCGGTACGCGCTGTCCACGCACGACCGGCTCTTCGACGCCGACGCGACGTCGGCCATGCGACCGCTGCTCCGATAGCGGCGCTGCGCGCCGCACCGCGGCCTCGCCGTCCGACGACGACCGTTATCCCCAACTCCCGCGCGAGATCGGCGGTCTCGTGGCGATCAGACGCTGATGACCACGAGATCGCCGATCTCGTCAGAAGGACAGCGGGCGGCCCCGTCCCGGGCCCCGCCCTGAGCCTGCGAAGGGTGGGGAGGACGGGGTCCTCCTTCAGTTGGGGGAGGAGCCCCGACGGCGCAGGTAGCGCTCGAACTCCCGGGCGATCTGGTCGCCGTTGGCCTGGGACAGGTCGCTCTCGGTGGCCCGCTCCTCGAGCGAGCGCACGTACTCGACGACCTCGGCGTCCTCGTTGGCCATCTCGTCGACGGTCTGGACCCACTCGTCGGCCTGCTGCGGCAGCGCACCCAGGGGCACGGTGAGCTCGAGGACCTCCTCGACCCGCTGCAGCAGCGCCACCGTCGCCCGGGGGGACGGCGGCTGCGACACGTAGTGGGGGACCGCGGCCCAGAAGCTGATCGCCGGCAGCCCGGCCTGCACGCAGGCGTCCTGGAACACGCCGAGGATGCCGGTGGGCCCCTCGTAGCGGGACGTCTCCAGACCCCACTTCTCGGCCGACTCGGTGTCGTAGGCCGAGCCGCTGACCGGCGTGGGGCGGGTGTGCGGGGTGTCGGCGAGCAGCGCGCCCAGCCCGATCACGGTGCGCGCGTCGAGCTCCTGGCACAGCTCGATGAGCTCCTCGCAGAAGCCGCGCCAGCGCATGTTGGGCTCGATGCCGCGGATCAGGACGACGTCGCGGCCGGAGTCCGGCGGGCGGGCCACGGAGATGCGCGTGGTGGGCCACTCGATCCGGCGGCTGACCCCGCCGATGAGCGAGACGGTGGGCCGGTTGACCTGGAAGTCGTAGTAGTCCTCGGGGTCCAGCGCGGCGAGCGGGGTGGCGTCCCAGATCAGCTCGAGGTGCTCCAGCGCCCCGGTGGCGGCGTCCCCGGCGTCGTTCCAGCCCTCGAAGGCGACGACCACCACCGGGTCGTCGAGCCGGGGCAGGTCCTCAGGGGTGGACTTCGGGTCGATCACCCCTGCGAGCCTACGTCGATCGCGCGCCACCGCCCTGCTGCGCGACCCGGATGACGGGACCGGCGTCCCCCGCGGGGGCGACCGGCCCACCCCCGCGGGCGGCTACCCTGGCTCGGTGCAGTCCCGCATCGAGTCGCCCGCCCTCCGTCCGGACGCGACCGCGGGGCTGACGGCGCTGCTCGGGCAGCGGATCCTCGTGCTCGACGGCGCCATGGGGACGGCGATCCAGCGCGACCGGCCCGACGAGGCCGGGTACCGCGGCGAGCGCTTCGCCGACTGGCACACCGACGTCCAGGGCAACAACGACCTGCTGGTGCTCACGCAGCCCGAGCTGGTGGCCGGTATCCACCGCGAGTACCTCGAGGCCGGCGCGGACCTCATCGAGACCAACACCTTCAACGCCACGGCGATCTCGCTGCGCGACTACGCGATGTCCGACCTCGCGTACGAGATCAACGTGGCGGCGGCCCGGCTGGCCCGCCGCGAGGCCGACGCGATGAGCGCCCGCACCCCCGAGCGGCCGCGCTACGTCGCCGGCGCGCTCGGCCCGACCAGCCGGACGGCGTCCATCTCGCCGGACGTCAACGACCCCGGCGCCCGCAACGTCACCTTCGACGAGCTGGTCGAGGCCTACCTGGAGCAGGCCGACGGCCTGGTCGACGGCGGGGTCGACGTCCTGCTCGTCGAGACGGTCTTCGACACGCTCAACGCCAAGGCGGCGGTCTTCGCGCTGGAGACGCTGTTCGAGCAGCGCGGCCGGCGCTGGCCGGTGATGGTCTCGGGCACGATCACCGACGCCTCCGGCCGCACGCTCTCGGGCCAGGTCACCGAGGCGTTCTGGCACTCGATCCGGCACGTCCGCCCGCTGCTGGTCGGCCTCAACTGCGCCTTGGGCGCCGCGGAGATGCGGCCCTACCTGGCCGAGCTCTCCCGGGTCGCCGACACGTACATCTCCTGCTACCCGAACGCCGGCCTGCCCAACGCCTTCGGCGAGTACGACGAGTCTCCGGAGGAGACCGCGGCGGTCCTCGCCGAGTTCGCCGACGCCGGCTTCGTCAACCTGGTCGGCGGCTGCTGCGGGACCACCCCCGCGCACGTCGCCGCGATCGCCGCCACGGTCGAGGGCCGCACCCCGCGGACGCCGCCGCAGGTGCGCCCGGCGCTGCGGCTGTCCGGCCTCGAGCCGCTGACCGTCGACGAGGACTCGCTGTTCGTCAACGTCGGCGAGCGGACGAACATCACCGGCTCGGCCCGCTTCCGCACCCTCATCCGCGCCGGTGACTACCCGACCGCCCTCGCCGTCGCCCGCCAGCAGGTGGAGGCCGGCGCGCAGGTCATCGACGTCAACATGGACGAGGGGATGATCGACGGCGTCGAGGCGATGGACCGCTTCCTCAAGCTGGTCGCCGCCGAGCCCGACATCTGCCGCGTGCCGGTGATGGTCGACTCCTCGAAGTGGGAGGTCATCGAGGCCGGCCTCAAGTGCGTGCAGGGGAAGTCGATCGTCAACTCCATCTCCCTCAAGGCGGGGGAGGAGGAGTTCGTCCAGCAGGCCCGGCTGTGCCGCAAGCACGGTGCTGCCGTCGTCGTCATGGCCTTCGACGAGCAGGGCCAGGCCGACTCCCTGGAGCGCCGCCAGCAGATCTGCCGACGGGCCTACGACATCCTCGTCGACCAGGTCGGCTTCCCGGCCGAGGACGTCATCTTCGACCCCAACGTCTTCGCCGTCGCCACGGGCATCGAGGAGCACGCGCGCTACGGGCTGGACTTCATCGAGGCCACCCGCTGGATCAAGCAGAACCTGCCCGGGGCGCTGGTCTCCGGCGGCGTCTCGAACGTGTCGTTCTCCTTCCGCGGCAACAACCGCGTGCGCGAGGCGATCCACGCGGTGTTCCTCTTCCACGCCATCGCGGCCGGCATGGACATGGGCATCGTCAACGCCGGGGCCCTCGAGGTCTACGACGAGGTGCCCGAGCGGCTGCGCGAGCGGATCGAGGACGTGGTCCTCGCCCGCCGCCCCGACGCCACCGAGCGGCTGCTGGAGATCGCCGCCGAGTACGCCGGGGACGGCGCCGCGAAGGAGGTCGCCTCCGAGGAGTGGCGCGCGCTGCCGGTCGGGGAGCGCATCACGCACGCGCTGGTGAAGGGCATCGACGGGTTCGTCGAGGCCGACACCGAGGAGCTGCGCGCGCAGATCGCCGCGCGCGGCGGCCGGCCGATCGAGGTCATCGAGGGTCCGCTGATGGGCGGCATGAACGTCGTCGGCGACCTGTTCGGCGCCGGGAAGATGTTCCTGCCGCAGGTGGTCAAGTCCGCCCGCGTGATGAAGAAGGCCGTCGCCTACCTGGTGCCCTTCATCGAGGCCGAGAAGCAGCCCGGGGACGTCGAGCGCAGCAACGGCAAGGTCGTCATGGCCACCGTGAAGGGCGACGTCCACGACATCGGCAAGAACATCGTCGGCGTCGTCCTGCAGTGCAACAACTACGACGTCGTCGACCTCGGCGTCATGGTGCCGGCGCAGCGGGTCCTCGACACCGCCAAGCAGGAGGGCGCCGACGTCATCGGCCTGTCCGGGCTGATCACGCCGTCCCTCGACGAGATGAGCAACCTGGCCGCCGAGATGGAGCGGCAGGGCTTCGACATCCCGCTGCTCATCGGCGGGGCGACGACCTCGCGCGCGCACACCGCGGTCAAGGTGGCCCCGCGCTACCACGGCCCGGTCATCTGGGTGAAGGACGCTTCCCGGTCGGTGCCGGTCGTGGCCGCGCTGCTGTCCAACGAGCAGCGGCCCAAGCTGCTGGCCGACGTCGAGACCGAGTACGCCGGCCTGCGCGAGCGGCACGCCGCCCGGCAGGACACCCGCGCGCTGCTGCCGCTGGAGGCCGCCCGCGCCGCCGCGCCGGCGCTCGACTGGTCGGGCTACGTCCCGCCGCGGCCGCGGATGCTGCTGCAGCAGGCGCGGGACGTCTGCAGCGGGCCGGACTGCGACCACCTGCACGGCCGGGTCGTGCAGTTCACCCGCGTCTTCGACGACTACCCGCTCGAGGAGCTGCGCGGCTACATCGACTGGCAGCCGTTCTTCAGCGCCTGGGAGATGCGCGGCCGGTTCCCCGACATCCTGCACAACCCGGCGACCGGCGAGGCCGCGCGGCGGCTGTACGAGGACGCGCAGGAGATGCTCGACCGGATCGTCGAGGAGCACTGGCTGCGGGCGAAGGGCGTGTTCGGCCTGTTCCCGGCCAACCGGGTGGACGGCGAGGACATCGAGGTCTACACCGACGAGTCGCGCACCGCCGTCCGGACGACGCTGCACCAGCTGCGCCAGCAGACCGAGGGCCGCGACGGCGCACCGCGCAAGTCGCTGGCCGACTTCGTCGCCCCCAGGGAGACCGGGCTGCGCGACTACGTCGGGGCGTTCGCGGTCACCGCGGGCCTGGGCTCGGCCGAGCGGGTCGCGGCGTTCAAGGCGGCCAACGACGACTACAGCGCGATCCTGCTCGAGGCGCTGGCCGACCGGCTGGCCGAGGCGTTCGCCGAGCGGCTGCACGAGCGGGTGCGCCGGGAGTTCTGGGGCTACGCCGCCGACGAGCACCTGGACAACGACGCGCTGATCGCCGAGCGGTACCGCGGCATCCGCCCGGCGCCGGGCTACCCCGCCTGCCCGGAACACACCGAGAAGCGGACCATCTGGGAGCTGCTCGACGTCGAGGCGAGCACCGGCATCACGCTGACCGAGAGCATGGCCATGTGGCCCGGCGCCGCGGTCAGCGGCCTGTACCTCGCCCACCCGCAGTCGCGCTACTTCGTCCTGGGCCGGCTCGGCCGCGACCAGGTCGAGGACTACGCGCGGCGCAAGGGCTGGACGCTCGCCGAGGCCGAGCGCTGGCTGTCACCGAACCTCGGGTACCGCACCGACGACGAGTGAGGGGACGGTCACCTCGTCGCCCCGCCCGGGGACCGGCCCGGCTCCCGGCCGCGCCGTACCGTGGACCCGGTGGGCACCCCGGACACCAGCGGACCGAGCGGAGCGCGGCTGGCGGCGGTGTTGTTCGACATGGACGGCACCCTCGTCGAGACCGAGCAGTACTGGGGCGAGGCGATGTTCGCCCTCGCCCGGGAGCTCGGCGGTGCCTTGTCGGAGGCCGCCCGCGAGCGGACCGTCGGCACGAGCATGCGGACGTCGCTGGGGATCCTCTACGCCGACATCGGGGTGGAGCGCAGCGAGGAGCAGCTGGTGGCCGACACCCACTGGGTGGAGGACCGCACGGCGGAGCTGCTCGGCGGGGAGATCCACTGGCGGCCCGGCGCCCGGGAGCTGCTCGGTGAGATCCGGCACGCCGCCGTCCCGACCGCGCTGGTGACCACCACCCCGCGCCGGCTGGCCGACATCGTGCTGGGGGCGATCGGCCGCGCGTTCCCCGACGTCCCGCCGTTCGACACCACCGTCTGCGGTGACGAGGTCCCCGCCCGCAAACCGGACCCGGCGCCGTACCTGCAGGCGATGGCCGAGCTGGGCGTCGAGGCGTCCGGCTGCGTCGTGGTGGAGGACTCGGTGGCCGGCTCGACCGCCGGCCTGGCCGCCGGCGCCGCCGTGCTCGCCGTGCCGTCCCTGCAGCCGCTCACGGCGGTGCCGGGTCTGGTGCTGCGCGACACGCTCGTCGGCGTGGACCTGGCCGAGCTGCACGCGGTGCTCGCCGCCCGCGCCGCGGTGGACGCCCGCGCCTAGAGCGGCACCTCCCGGCCGCGGGAGACGACGACGCGCGGCCGCTGCAGGGCGGTGACGTCGGCCGTGACGTCGCCGTCGGCCACGAGCAGGTCGGCGTCGTACCCGGCCGCCAGCCGCCCGGTCCGGTCGCCCAGCCCGCAGGCGCGGGCCGACCGGGCCGTCGCCGCGGTCAGCGCCTCCTCCAGGGGCACGCCACAGGGGCCCGCCAGGTCGGCCACCGCGTACGCCACCTGGCCGTGCCGCTTGGCGGGGCCGATCCCGCCGTCGGTGCCGGCCAGCAGGCTGGCCCCCGCCCGGTGCAGAGCCGCCACGTGCGGGAGGTGCTGGTCGATCGTCACGCCGACCGCGGCCATCCGCGCCTGCACGTGCGGCGGCGGGTCCACGCCCGGCAGGAACCCCACGGTCGGGCAGACGTCGATGCGGGCGGCGACCAGCGCGGCGCCCAGCTCGGCGGACAGGTGGATGCCGGAGCCGGTCAGGCAGCTGCAGTGCTCGATGCCGTCGACGCCGGCCGCGACGCTGCGCTCGACCGCCGCCAGGCCGTGCGCGTGCGCGGTCACCGGCAGGCCGAGCCGGTGCGCCTCGTCGACGACAGCGCGCAGCTCCTCGAGGCTGAACTGGCAGGCGGTGAGGTCGGTGCCGGGCGTGAGCACGCCGCCGCTGGCCATGACCTTCACGACGCCGGCGCCGCGCTCGGCCCGCTCCCGCACCGCGCGGCGCAGCGCCTCGACCCCGGACGTCTCGCCGCCCATCGACCAGCAGTGCCCGCCGGGTGAGGTGAGCGGCGGCCCGGCGGCGACCACGGTGGGCCGCTCGCCGTCGCGCCCGGCGCGCCCCAGGACGGTCCAGTGGTGGTCGCCGAGGTCCCGGACGGCGGTGACGCCGGCCCGCAGCGTCGCCCGCTCCGCGGCGGTGATGACCGCGTCGAGTTCCGCGGGGTCCAGCTCGGGGACCTGCTCCAGCGCCCGCGGGCCGCCGTCCGCGCAGAGGTGCACGTGGGTGTCGATCAGCCCGGGCAGCAGCGTGCCGCCGGGGACGTCGGTGACCGCGCAGCCGTCCGGTGCCGGTGCGGTGGCGGGCTCGACGCCCACGATGGTGCGGCCCTCGACGAGCACCAGTGCCCCGCCGGGGAGGAAGCGCTCGCCGTCGAAGGCCCGCGGTGCCCGGTATCCGCGCATGCGCGATGCTCCCGCGCCATAGTGCGGCCGGTCCACAGTCGTCGGCCGCGCGCCGTCCGGCGGGGTGTCGGCCCGTCCCGGCCCCCGCTGGCCCCTGCAGGGTCCCGCCGCGAGCGCGGGAGTGGCGCGAGCAGGGGGCCTCTTTCAGTCGCGCTCGACGACCGGCAGCGTCTGCCACCCCGCGGCGGCCGCAGCCTCGGCGGGGAACGGCGGGGGCGTCCCGCCGAACGACGGGCACAGCGCCTGGTGGTCGCACCAGTCGCACAGCCGGGTGCGGTTGGGCCGGAAGTCGCCGGTCGCCACCGCGCGCTCGATGGCCGCCCAGATCGCCTGGAGCGTGCGCTCGAAACGGACCAGCTCGGCCTCGTCGGGCGCGTAGGTGAGCGCATCGCCGTTGCCCAGGTAGAGCAGCTTGAGCTGGCTGGCCACCACGCCGCGGGTGCGCCACAGCACCAGCGCGTAGAACTTCATCTGGAACAGGGCCTTGCCCTCGAACGCCTCGCGCGGCATCGACCCGGTCTTGTAGTCGACCACCCGGAGGGCGCCGTTGGGCGCGACGTCGAGCCGGTCGACGTAGCCGCGTAGCAGCAGCCCGTCGGGCAGGGTGACCTCGACCAGCTCCTCGCGGCCGTGCGGCTCGATCCGCGACGGGTCCTCGAGGGTGAAGTAGGTCTCCACCAGCTTGCCGGCCGACGCCAGCCAGGCGTCCAGGGACTGCTCGGCGGGCGCGGCGTCAGCAGCGCCGTCCTCCGCGAACAGCTCGGCGACCTCCGGGTCGGCCCGCAGCTCCTCCCAGGCCGGGGCGACCAGCTCGCGGGCCGCCTCGGCGGTGCGCCGGCGGGCGGGCAGGTCGTAGAGCCGCTCGAGGACGGCGTGCACCAGCGTGCCGCGGACCGCGGCCAGGCTCTTGCGCTCGGGCAGCCGGTCGATCGTGCGGAAGCGGTACAGCAGGGGGCAGGTCTTGAAGTCGGCCGCCCGGCTCGGGGACAGCGAGGGGCGGCGCGGCGTCCGCCCCTCCGCCGTCCCCGTGTCGGCGACGGGGGCGTCCGGGGAAGAGGCAGCCGCGTCCGCGGGCTGCCCGGTCTGCACCAGGCCCGGCCGCGTCGAGTCCTGCGCCATCGTCGTCACGTCCACGAGGCTAGGCGCGGGCACCGACACTTCCGAGAGCGCGCGCCGGGCGGCGGGTGAGCGGCGGGTTCGGCCTCCGTAGGCTGGCCGCCCGTGGACGAGCAGCAGCAGACCGCCGAGACGACCGACGACACGCCCGAGGCCCCGCGTGGGGAGCCGGTCCCCGGGGCCTTCGTCGCCGGCGACCGGGTGCAGCTGACCGACCCCAAGGGCCGGCTGCACACCGTCGTCCTCGAGCCCGGCAAGCTGTTCCACACCCACCGCGGGGCGATCGCCCACGACGACCTCATCGGCGCGCCCGAGGGCTCCGTCGTCCACTCGACGGCCAACACCGGTTACCTGGCGTTCCGGCCGCTGCTGGCCGACTTCGTGCTCTCCATGCCGCGCGGCGCGCAGGTCATCTACCCCAAGGACGCCGCGCAGATCGTCGGCTTCGGCGACATCGGCCCGGGCATGCGGGTCCTGGAGGCCGGCGCCGGGTCCGGGGCGCTGACCTGCTCGCTGCTGCGCGCGGTGGGCGAGCACGGCAGCGTCACCAGCTACGAGCGCCGCGAGGACTTCGCCGACGTCGCCCGCGCCAACGTCGGGGCCTTCTTCGGCGAGGTGCCGGCCACCTGGTCGCTGCGGCTGGGCGACCTCGACCAGCACCCGGCCGAGGAGGTCGTGGACCGGGTCGTGCTCGACATGCTGGAGCCGTGGGCGGTGCTGCCGACCGTGGCCGCCGCGCTGCGCCCCGGCGGCGTCCTGGTCGGCTACGTGGCCACGACCACGCAACTGTCCACCTACGTCGAGGCGCTGCGGGCGCAGGGCGTGTGGACCGAGCCGCACGCCTGGGAGTCCCTGCTGCGGCCCTGGCACGCCGTCGGCCTGGCCGTCCGCCCCGAGCACCGGATGGTCGCCCACACCGCGTTCCTCGTCACCGCGCGGCGGCTGGCGGAGGGGGTCGTGGCCCCGATGCGGCAGCGGCGGGCACAAAAGTAGAAGGACCCCGTCCCGGGTCCCACCCTTCGCAGGCTCAGGGTGGGACCCGGGACGGGGCCGGGCGGGGGCTCGGGACCGAACGCGGGACCGACCCGTCAGCGAGCCCCGGGCAGGCTGTCGCCAGGCGTGTATAGATTTGCGTCCTGGCTCTCCCGATGTGTCGGAGGTGCGCGATGGGCCCCGGTCTTGGCAATGGTCCCGACGAGTTCAGAGCGCGGCGCGAGCGTGACGTGACGGCGCTGCTCAGCCAGATCTCCTACCTGGAGGAGGAGATCGGCCTGCTGCGCCGCAAGGTGGCGGAGAGCCCCCGCCAGCTGCGGTTGCTCGAGGAGCGGGTGGCGGAGGCGGAGGGGCGCGCGGCCTTCCTGTCCGAGCGCAACGACAAGCTCTCCGGCACGCTGCGCGACGCGCGCGACCAGTTGGTCACGCTCAAGGAGGAGGTCGACCGGCTCGGCCAGCCGCCGTCGGGCTACGGCGTCTTCCTCACCCGCCACGACGACGGCACCGTCGACGTCTTCACCGGCGGTCGCAAGCTGCGCGTCTCGGTCTCCCCGGCGGTGGAGGTCGACGATCTCCAGCACGGCCAGGAGGTCATGCTCAACGAGGCGATGAACGTCGTGGAGGCGTGCGGGTTCGAGCGCGCCGGCGACGTCGTCATGCTCAAGGAGCTGCTCGAGCCGGTCGAGGGCGAGGCGCCGCGTGCGCTGGTCATCGGGCACACCGACGAGGAGCGCGTCGTCCACCTCGCCGACTCCCTGACCGACCAGCCGCTGCGCAGCGGCGACTCGCTGCTGCTGGAGACCCGTTCGGGCTACGTCTACGAGCGGATCCCCAAGAGCGAGGTCGAGGAGCTCGTGCTCGAGGAGGTGCCCGACATCGACTACGGCGACATCGGTGGCCTGTCCCGGCAGATCGAGCAGATCCGCGACGCGGTCGAGCTGCCGTTCCTGCACGCCGACCTGTTCCGCGAGTACGAGCTGCGCCCGCCCAAGGGCATCCTGCTCTACGGCCCGCCCGGCTGCGGCAAGACGCTCATCGCCAAGGCGGTCGCCAACTCGCTGGCCAAGAAGGTCGCCGCGGTGAAGGGGGAGGGGCAGGCGAAGTCCTACTTCCTCAACATCAAGGGCCCCGAGCTGCTCAACAAGTACGTCGGCGAGACCGAGCGGCACATCCGGCTGGTCTTCCAGCGGGCCCGCGAGAAGGCCGGCGAGGGCACGCCGGTCATCGTCTTCTTCGACGAGATGGACTCGATCTTCCGCACCCGCGGGTCCGGGGTCTCCTCGGACGTCGAGTCGACGATCGTGCCGCAGCTGCTCAGCGAGATCGACGGCGTGGAGGGGCTGGAGAACGTCATCGTCATCGGCGCCTCCAACCGCGAGGACATGATCGACCCGGCGATCCTGCGGCCCGGCCGGCTGGACGTGAAGATCAAGATCGAGCGGCCGGACGCGGAGGCCGCCCGCGACATCTTCAGCAAGTACCTGACGACCACGCTGCCGCTGCACCCCGACGACCTCGCCGAGCACGGCAACAGCCGCGAGGCCACGGTCGCCGGGATGATCCAGCGCACCGTCGAGCGGATGTACACCGAGAGCGAGGAGAACCGCTTCCTCGAGGTGACCTACGCCAACGGTGACAAGGAGGTCCTGTACTTCAAGGACTTCAACTCCGGGGCGATGCTGCAGAACATCGTCGACCGCGCCAAGAAGATGGCGATCAAGGAGCGGCTGGAGACCGGCGCCGGCGGCCTGCGCGTCGGCCACCTCATGCAGGCCTGCCTCGACGAGTTCAAGGAGAACGAGGACCTGCCCAACACGACCAACCCCGACGACTGGGCGCGGATCTCGGGCAAGAAGGGCGAGCGGATCGTCTACATCCGCACGCTCATCAGCGGCAAGGGCACCGAGAGCGGCCGCGCCATCGACACCGCGACCAACACCGGCCAGTACCTGTAGCAGAAAGATCACGTCCTCCCGGCCCGGTCCCCGCGACGGCGGGGGCCGGGTCGTCGTCGTCCCGGGGGCGTCGCGTCCCCGGCGAGGCGCCGATCCCGCGTGCTCCGGGCGCCCCGTCCGTGCGGACCGGCGATCTCGCCGCCGGTGGGGCGTCGTCGTCGGCGGCCGGTCGACCGTCTGCCGAACGGTGTGGCACCGGACGCCTAGGGTGGCGACATGAGCGTGCGGCGGGTCATGGGGACCGAGGTCGAGTACGGCATCTCGGTGCCCGGGCAGCCGACGGCGAACCCGACGACGCTGTCCAGCCAGGTCGTGAACGCCTGGGCGGTGGCCGAGGCGCCGACCCCGCGCCGGCCGCGCTGGGACTTCGAGGAGGAGTCGCCGCTGCGCGACGCCCGGGGCTTCGACCTGTCCCCGGCCCAGGCGCTGGACCACAACGACCTCGAGGAGGACTCGGGGATGGCCAACGTCATCCTCACCAACGGGGCCCGCCTCTACGTCGACCACGCGCACCCGGAGTACTCCACGCCGGAGGTCACCAACCCGCGCGACGTCGTCCTGTGGGACAAGGCGGGGGAGCAGGTGATGGCCGAGGCGGCGCGCCGCGCCGCGCGTGTCCCGGGCACGAGTGCGATCCAGCTGTACAAGAACAACACCGACGGCAAGGGCGCCTCCTACGGCGCCCACGAGAACTACCTCATGGACCGGCGGACGCCGTTCCTCGACATCATCCGCGGGCTCATCCCGTTCTTCGTGACCCGCCAGGTGGTGGCCGGCTCCGGGCGCGTGGGCATCGGTACCGAGAGCCGTACGCAGGGCTTCCAGCTGTCCCAGCGCGCCGACTTCTTCGAGGTCGAGGTGGGCCTGGAGACGACGCTCAAGCGGCCGATCATCAACACCCGCGACGAGCCGCACGCCGACGCCGACAAGTACCGCCGGCTGCACGTGATCATCGGCGACGCCAACCTCGCCGAGCTGTCGACCTACCTCAAGGTCGGGACGACGGCGCTGGTGCTGGACATGATCGAGGCGCGCACCCTGACGCGGGACCTCTCGATCGAGGAGCCGGTGCAGGCCCTGCAGGCGATCAGCCACGACCCGTCGCTGACCCACCGGGTGCGGCTGCGCGACGGCCGCCGGATGACGGCGCTGGAGGTGCAGCAGGCCTACCTGGAGATGGCGCAGCGGCACGTCGACCGGCGGGGTGAGGACGACGGTCAGGCCGCCGACGTGCTGCGCCGGTGGGCCGAGGTGCTCGAGGACCTCGCGGTCGACCCGATGCGCTGCGCCGACCGGCTGGACTGGCCGGCGAAGCTGCGGCTGCTGGAGGGCTACCGCTCCCGCGACGGGCTGTCGTGGGGCGACTCGCGGCTGCACCTGGTCGACCTGCAGTACTCCGACGTGCGGTCGGAGAAGGGGCTGTACCACCGGCTGGTGTCGCGCGGCTCGATGCAGCGGTTGCTCACCGACGACGAGGTGGTGCAGGCGATGGTGCGCCCGCCGTCGGACACCCGGGCCTTCTTCCGCGGCGAGTGCCTGCGCCGCTACCCGGCCCAGGTGGCCGCCGCGTCGTGGGACTCGGTGGTCTTCGACCTCGGCCGGGAGAACCTGGTGCGCATCCCGACCATGGAACCCCTGCGGGGCACCCGCGACCACGTCGGCGCGCTGTTCGAGTCGACGTCCTCGGCGCAGGAGCTGGTGGACACCATCACCGGCGGCTGACCCCCGGTCGGTCGACCTCCGAACGTCGCACCCCGCGGGTAACTTCAGCACCGAGGCACCTGCCACAGAGCACCAGCCACGACCTGCACCGGGAGGAACCCATGGCCACGAGGGACAGCGGCGGTCAACAGCGCTCGACGCGCAGCCGGGAGGAGACCGAGGAGGTCGAGGCGTCGGTCGACGCCGAGGTCGCCGAGCGCCACAAGGAGGTCTCCGAGGACCTCGACTCCATTCTCGATGAAATTGACGAGGTATTGGAGGAGAACAGCGAAGAATTCGTTAGGTCATATGTTCAAAAAGGGGGCCAGTGACCATTCCTGCTTCGCCATTGTGCTGAGATAGAGAATGGCGTTGGTGAAGTTCTGTCCGGACTGCGGTGGGGACCGTCCTGTCGACCAGTTCACCAAGGACAGGCGACGCCGGGACGGGTTGGCCTTCTACTGCCGTGAACACGCCCGTCAGAGGCTCAGGGACTCGAACGCCCGGCGAATCGGGCCTCCGACGCGTCGATATCCGTTGGGGCGCGACGTCCCGGACGGGTTCAAGTGGTGCCCGGACTGCGACGCGGTCAAGCCCCTGGCTGAGTTCTCCAGGACCCGAGCCAGCCGCAGCGGCGTGTACACGTACTGCAAGCCGTGTCACAACACCCGCGGCAAGGCTGCGAAGGACAAGGTCGGCGGTTCGCGCACGTATCACCTGAAACGGCGGTACGGCATCACGGCCGAAGAGGTCGACGAGATGCTGGCCGCGCAGGGCGGGCTCTGTGCCATCTGTCGGAACACGCCGGCGCTCCACGTCGATCACGACCATGAGACAGGACTCGTTCGGGAATTGCTCTGTTTCAACTGCAACGGGGGCCTGGGGCAGTTCAAGGACGACCCGGCCGTCCTCCGGGCGGCGGCCGACTACGTCGAGCGGCACCGGGGCGAGCGGCGTCGTCCGCAGCCCCTGTCCCGGCGGCGCCTGGAGGTGACCAGCCGGGTCACCAGGCCGCCGGTAGGGTCGCAGGCGCGCCGGCCGTGGGTCCCGCGGCTCGGTCTGTGCAGTCGTGGCCGCGCGATCCTGGCGGCGAGAGAGGTGGATGGGTGAGCGAGTATTCGGCTGGTCGGAGCGGGTTCCCACCCGCGTACCTGGACCGGGTGGGTTCCTCGTTCACCGACTTCCTCGCGACGGCCGCGCCCGACCTGCTCCCGGGCCGACGTCCGGTGCCGCAGCTGCCCGTCGGCGACGTCACGCCGCACGGCACCACGATCGTCTCGGTCACCTACGAGGGCGGCGTCCTCATGGGCGGCGACCGGCGGGCGACCATGGGCAACCTGATCTCCAGCCGGGACATCGAGAAGGTCTACCCGGCCGACTCCTACAGCGTGATCGGCATCGCGGGCGCGGCCGGCATCGCGATCGAGATGGTCCGGCTCTACCAGGTCGAGCTCGAGCACTACGAGAAGATCGAGGGCCTCACCCTCTCCCTCGACGGCAAGGCCAACCGGCTGGCCCAGATGATCCGCGGCAACCTCGGCGCCGCGCTGCAGGGCCTGGCCGTCGTCCCGCTGTTCGCCGGCTTCGACCTCGACGCCGCGCCGGGCACCCCGCCGGGCCGCATCTTCAGCTACGACGTCACCGGCGGGAACTACGAGGAGCGCGGCTACGCCGCCGTCGGCTCCGGCTCGCTGTTCGCCCGCAACTCGCTGAAGAAGACCTGGCGGCCGAACCTGGACGGCGGCGCCGCCACGCGCAGCCTGGTCGAGGCGCTCTACGACGCCGCCGACGACGACTCCGCCACCGGCGGGCCCGACCCGGTGCGCCGGCTGTACCCGATCGTCTACCGGGTCGACGCCGAGGGCGCCGTCCGGCTGACCGATGACGAGGTCGCCGAGGTCGCCCACACCATCATCGACGAGCGGGCCGCCGCCGAGGGACAGGGCTGATCGCCATGACCATGCCGTACTACGCCTCGCCCGAGCAGCTGATGCGCGACAAGGGGGAGTACGCCCGCAAGGGCATCTCCCGCGGTCGCAGCGTCGCCGTCGTCACCTACGCCGACGGCGTGCTGTTCATCGCCGAGAACCCGAGCTCCACGCTGCACAAGGTCGGCGAGCTCTACGACCGGATCGGCTTCGCCGCCGTCGGTCGCTACAGCGAGTTCGAGAGCCTGCGGGTGGCCGGCGTGCGGCTGGCCGACGTCCGCGGCTACAGCTACAACCGCCGCGACGTCACCGGCCGGGTCATCGCGAACGCCTACGCGCAGACCCTCGGTGAGATCTTCACCCAGCAGATGAAGCCCTACGAGGTCGAGCTCTGCGTCGCCGAGGTGGGCGACACGCCCGAGACCGACCAGCTCTACCGGCTCACCTTCGACGGCTCGGTCGTCGACGAGCCGGACTTCATCGTCATGGGCGGCCAGGCCGAGACCGTCAGCGCCCACCTGCGCGAGCACTTCCTGCCGGGCATGGGCCTGGCCGAGGCCCTGCGGGTCGGCGTCCAGGCGCTGTCCGCGGTCAGCCCGGCCACCAGCGCCGGCAACGGCGGCCCCGCGCTGCTGTCCGCCGAGCAGCTGGAGGTCGCCGTCCTCGACCGGCGGCGGCCCAAGCGGGCGTTCCGGCGGATCACGGGGGCGGCGCTGCGCCCGCTGCTCGACTCCGATGGGGCCGACGCCCCCGCCGGCGGCGAGGAGCCGCACACCGCGGCGCACGCCCCGAGCGTGCCGCAGCCGGGCACCCCGCCTGGCCTCGGCGAGCCGTCGGCGCCCGACAGCGGCGGGACGGCGGGCAGCGGGGGCGAGGCGCCGACCACCTGACCGCGCCGATTTGACGCCCGGTCAGAGGCGGGGGTGACATGGGCCCCGTGAGCAGCGCAGCCGTCGACGTCGTGGCCATGGACGGGCTCGGGGTCATCGGCACCGTCGGCTTCTTCGTGCCGGCAGCCCTGCTGATCGCGCTCGTCGTCGGCGCCGTCGTGCGCGACCGCAGGCTGCACGCCCGCGAGGAGCGCTCGGCGCAGGACCCCTCGGCGCAGGACCCCTCGGCACAGCACCTCGCGGCCAACGACCCCCGCCCGGCGGGCGCTACCGAGGGTCCGCGAGCCGACTGAGCTCCCGCTCCACCGCCTCCTGCACCGCGGCGGCCATCTCGGTGCGGAACGCTGCCAGCACCGCCTGGGCAGCCACCGGCTGCAGCCGCGCCCCCAGGTCACGGACGGCGTCCAGTGGTGCGCCCGCGCCGACCAGGTCACGCCACGCGGTGTCGACGATCAGCTGGACGTAGCGCCGCGCGACGGCCCGCACGTGCTCGTTGACCTCCGCCTGCGCGGCGATCAGCCGCTCCGGCGGCACGCCGAGCTCCACCACCTGCAGCCCGGACACCAGCAGCGCGGGGTCGTGCACCCGCAGCCGACCGTCGCCGAGGCGCTCGACCAGGCCGAGGTCGACCAGCTGGTCGACCAGCGCGGTGCTCTCGGGCACCCCGGCCCGGGCGGCCAGCTCGGCGCCGGTCGTCTCCTCCGGCTCAGGCGGCAGCCAGGGGGCGAGCAGCGCGTGGTGCAGCGCCAGCGTGGCCGAGCTGGCGGTCGACGGCGCCGAGGCGAGCGTGCGCTCGATCATCGCCAGCGAGAAGCCCTCGGCGAGCATCTCGCGCACCAGCAGCAGCCGGGCGACGTGCGCGCGACCGTAGTAGCCGGTCCGGCCCACCATCCGCGGCGGTGGCAGCAGGCCGCGGGCGGCGTAGGCCCGCACGTTGCGCACCGTGATGCCCACGTGCGCCGCCAGCTCGTCGACGGTGAACTCCCGCTCCCCACCGTCCGGTGCCGGCTGCTGATCGGCTGCCGTGGCCACGCGATCTCCCATCGTCCGTCACCTCCACGGTAGGACGTCGTTGTATGTGACAGCGATCGATGTCACCGTCGTGGGTGTCATCGCCGAACGAGGGAGAGGGACGCCGTGCTCCTCGCTGCTGCCGAGACCCGCCCCGCCGGTGGGGCCGCCGTCGCCGAGGTCCTGCTCGCCTCGGCGCTCGGGCTGGGGCTGACCGTCGGCCTGCTCGGACTGGTCTGGCTGCACCGCACTCGCCGCACCGCCGTGCTCACCCTGGTCGGCACCCGGCTGGGCTCCCCGACCGGCGCCCCGCCGTGGGTGGCGCTGCCCACCGTCCTGACGACGGTCTCGCTGCTCACCGCACTGCTCGGCATGCTCTGGGACATCGCGCTGCACATCGGCGTCGGCCGCGACGAGGGCCCGCTGGCCAACCCGGCCCACTACCTCATCCTCTTCGGCCTCTTCGGCGTCTTCGCCGGGGGCGTGCTGGCCTGCGCCATGCCGCTGGGCGAGGAGCCCGGGCCCGCGTCGGTGCGCTTCGTCCGCGGCTGGCACGTGCCCGTGGGCGGCATCCTGCTCACGGCCGCCGGCGCCTACGCGCTGCTCGGCTTCCCGCTCGACGACGTCTGGCACCGGCTCTTCGGCCAGGACGTGACCCTCTGGGGCCCCACCCACCTGATGCTCATCACCGGCGCCGGTCTGTCGCTGGTCGGCCTGCTGGTGCTCGAGCAGGAGGGGCACGGCAGCCCGTCGTCCGGCGACCGGGGGGCGGGCGGGCGCGCCCGGTTCCTGCGCCGGTCCACCGCGATGGGCGGGTTGCTGCTGGGCCTGTCGGTGTTCCAGGGGGAGTACGACTTCGACGTCCCGCAGTTCCGGCTGGCGCTCGAGCCGCTGATGATCGCCGGGGCCGCCGGGCTGGCCCTGGTCGCCGCGCGGTTGTTCATCGGCCGCGGCGGCGCGCTGGCGGCGACCGTCTTCTTCCTCGCCGTCCGCGGGGTCATCGCGCTGCTGGTCGGCCCGGTGTTCGGCGAGGTGCTCCCGACCTTCCCGCTGTACCTGGGCTCGGCGCTCGTCGTCGAGCTGCTGGCGCTCCTGCTCCCGGTGGCCCGCCGGCCGGTCGCCTCCGGTGCCGCCGCCGGCCTCGCCGTCGGCACGGTCGGGCACGCCACCGAGGCGGCCTGGACCCGGGTCGTGCAGACCCTCTCGTGGGGCAGCGACGTTCTCGTCGAGGGCACGCTCATGGCCGTCACCGGCGGCGTCGCCGGCGGGCTGCTCGGCGCGCTGCTGGCCACCGGCCTGCGCCGCCGGCTGCCCCGCCCCGCCGTGGCGCGCACCGTGCTCGTCGGCGCGCTGGTCGCGATCGCCGCGGGGGTGGCCAACGGGCTCGTCGCCACCGTGCCCGACGACCTGTCGGCGACCCTCACCATCGACGAGGTCACCGCCGAGCCGCGGACGGCGCAGATCGGCGTCCGGCTCGACCCCGCCGCCTCGCTCGACGACCCGTCGTGGGTGCAGATCACCTCCTGGCAGGGCGACGGCCTCCTCGTCACCCCGCTGCAGCGCACCGGTACGGGCGAGTACCGGACGACCGAGCCGGTGCCGCTGCACGGCAGCTGGAAGACCCTGCTGCGCGTCCACGACGGCCGGACGCTGACCGCCGTGCCGATCCACCTGCCCGAGGACGCCGCGATCCCCGCCGGGGAGATCCCTGCCGAGGACGGCGTGACGCGGCCGGCCGTCCCCGAGATCGAGATCCTCCAGCGGGAGCTCACCGACTCCGGCGGAGGCCTGTGGGTGGTCGCCAACCTGGTCGTGCTGGCCTGCACGCTGGCGCTCGTCGCGACGATCGGCTGGGGTGTGGGCCGGTACTCCCGCCGGGCCGCCGTCCGCGAGCCGCGTCCTCGCGCGCCGGCCGACGCGCCGGCCGGTCAGCGCCTCGCGACCACCGGGCGGCTCCGGTGACCCGCCGCGCCCGGGCCGGCGCCGCGCTGGCGGTCGTGCTGCTCAGCGGCTGCGCGGGGACGGCGGCGGCGGAGGCGGGGAGCAGTGGTCCCGTCACCGGCGCGCCGGCCCCCGAGGGCATTGGACAGCGGATCGCGGTCACGGTCACCGACGGGCGGGTCAGCGGGGACACCGGCCGCGTGCCGGTGCCCCTGGGGGAGACGGTGACGCTGACGGTGACGAGCGACGTCGCCGACCAGCTGCACCTGCACGGCTACGACCGCACCGCCCCGCTCGCTCCCGGCCGGCCGGCCGCGCTGACCTTCGCCGCCGACGTCCCCGGCGTCTTCGAGGCCGAGCTGCACGAGGCCGGCACCGTGCTGCTCGCCCTCCGGGTCGGGTGACGCGGCTCGCTCACGGCATCGGCTCCCGCACCGACCTGCCGATCCCGCTCGGGCTGGCGCTCTACGGCGCGGGCGCGGCGGTGCTGTTCGGCTTCGCCGTCCTGCTGCTGTTCTGGCGGCAGCCGCGCCTCGGGGGCCCGGGGTCCGGGCGGCCGCTGCCCGTCGCGCTCCAGCGCCTGGCCGACGCGACGGCGGTGCGCCGGGCGGCGCAGGCGGTGGCGCTGGCCCTCGCCGCGGTCGTGACGGTGGCGGCCTTCGCCGGGCCGGCCGACCCGGACCGCAACCTCGCCCCCTGGGTGCTGTACGTGACGTTCTGGGTCGGCCTGGTCCCGGCCAGCCTGCTGCTGGGGCCGGTCTGGCGGGTGGCCAACCCGCTGCGGCTGCTGCACGCCGGCCTGCGCCGGGTGCTGCCCCCGCCCCCGGCGGCGGGGCTGCTGCCGCGGCTCGGGCTGTGGCCGGCCGCGGTCTCCCTGGGGGTGTTCCTCTTCTTCGAGCTGGTGCTGCCCACGCGCGCCGAGCCGGCCGTCGTGGGCGGGTTCCTCGTCGGCTGGGCGGCCGTCCACCTGGCGCTGGCCGCGGTGTTCGGCGAGGACTGGTTCGCCCGTGGCGACGGCTTCGAGGTCTACAGCACCCTGGTGGCCCGGCTCTCCCCCTGGGGGCGGCGCGACGACGGCCGGCTCGTGCTGCGCGACCCGCTGGCCAATGCCGACGCGGTGCCGGAGACGCCGGGGCTGGCCGCGGTCGTCGTCGTCCTGCTGGGCTCGACGGGCTTCGACGGCCTCTCCCGCACGCCGTTCTGGCAGAGCGGGCCCGGGGCGGCGGAGGACGCGCTGTCGGGCACGGTCGGGTTGCTGGCGGTCGTCGCGCTGGTCGCCGTCCTCTACCTGGCCGGCACCCGCCTCTCGGGCCGGATGGCCGGGCAGCCGCCGGGCCCGCAGCCGCGCCGGTACGCCGGCACCGTGCTGCCCATCGCCCTGGGCTACACCGTCGCCCACTACACCAGCCTGCTGCTGCTCGACGGGCAGCGGACCTGGATCCTGGCGAGCAACCCGCTCGGGCGGGACGGCGTCGACCTCTTCGGCACCGCCGCCCACGTCGTCGACCTGACCGCGATCGGCCCCGACGCCATCGCCTGGGTGCAGGTCGGCGCGGTGGTGCTCGGCCACGTGCTGGGCGTGGTGCTCGCCCACGAGCGGGCGCTGCGCTCGGCGCCGCGGGCCCGAGCGTCGGACCAGCTGCCCCTGGTCACGGTGATGACGTTGCTGACCGTCGGCGGGCTGGGCCTGCTCTTCGGGTTCTAGAGGAGTAGGACGGCCGCATGCCGACATACCGCGTGCACCAGGCCGGCGTCCGTACGGCCAGGCAGCTGATCGACGACGGGCGCTTCGACGACCGCACCGAGTGGTCCCACGCCGCGCCGGACGCCGCGGCCGCCAACCGGGTCATCGACGAGGAGGGCTTCGAGGCCTTCGCCGCGTGGCACCTGGCCGAGGACCCCGACGCCTCGGAGGGGACCAAGGGTCGGTACGCCTTCCCCTTCGGTGACTTCCGGACGGTCAACCGCGCCGCGCTCATCCACGCCAAGCAGCGGGCCAGTCAGAACGACCACGACGCGATCGAGGAGGCGGCCGACGACCTCCTCCAGCGGCTCGACCGGAGACGCGGGTCGTAGCCACCGTCCAACCCGACGGGTCACCGGCACGGCGGGGTCCGCCGAGCGGCTTTCGTGGCATCCGGCGCCTAGGCTCGGTGCGTGGAGCGACGGATCTTCGGCATCGAGACCGAGTACGGCGTGACGTGCACCTTCCGCGGGCAGCGGCGGCTGTCGCCGGACGAGGTGGCCCGCTACCTGTTCCGCCGCGTGGTGTCGTGGGGGCGCAGCTCCAACGTCTTCCTGCGCAACGGCTCGCGGCTGTACCTGGACGTGGGCAGCCACCCCGAGTACGCGACCGCCGAGTGCGACGACCTCACCGAGCTGGTCGTCCACGACAAGGCCGGCGAGCGGATCCTCGAGGGGCTGCTGGTCGACGCCGAGCAGCGGCTGGCCGAGGAGGGCGTCACCGGCGACATCTACCTGTTCAAGAACAACACCGACTCGGCCGGCAACAGCTACGGCTGCCACGAGAACTACCTGGTGGGCCGGCACGGGGAGTTCAGCCGGCTGGCCGACGTGCTGATCCCGTTCCTGGTCAGCCGGCAGATCGTCGTCGGCGCGGGCAAGGTGCTGCAGACCCCGCGCGGGGCGATCTACTGCGTCAGCCAGCGCGCCGAGCACATCTGGGAGGGCGTCTCCTCGGCGACCACCCGCTCGCGGCCGATCATCAACACCCGCGACGAGCCGCACGCCGACGCCGAGCGCTACCGGCGGCTGCACGTGATCGTCGGCGACTCGAACATGAACGAGACGACGACGCTGCTCAAGGTCGCCGTCACCGACCTGGTGCTGCGGATGATCGAGGCCGGGGTGCCGATCCGGGACATGAGCCTGGAGAACCCGATCCGCGCCATCCGCGAGATCAGCCACGACATGACCGGACGGCGCAAGGTGCGGCTGGCCAACGGCAAGGAGATGTCGGCGCTGGAGATCCAGTCCGAGTACCACTCCCGGGCCGCGGAGTTCGTCGACCGCGAGGGCTTCGGCCCGGTGCACCGGCAGATGCTCGAGCTGTGGGGCCGGGTGCTCAAGGCCGTCGACACCGGCGACCTCTCGCTGATCGACCGCGAGGTCGACTGGGCCACCAAGTACCAGCTCATCGAGCGCTACCGGGCCAAGCGCGGCCTGCCCATGAGCTCCCCGCGGGTCGCCCAGATGGACCTCGCCTACCACGACATCAGCCGCACGAGGGGCCTGTACTACCTGCTCGAGCGCAACAACCAGGTCGACCGGGTGGCCCACGAGCCGCGGGTGTTCGAGGCCAAGAACGTGCCCCCGCAGACCACCCGCGCCCGGTTGCGCGGCGAGTTCATCCGCCGGGCGCAGGAGAAGCGCCGCGACTTCACCGTCGACTGGGTGCACCTCAAGCTCAACGACCAGGCCCAGCGCACCGTGCTGTGCAAGGACCCCTTCAAGGCCGTCGACGAGCGCGTGGACAAGCTCATCGCGTCGATGTGACGTGCCCGAGTGGGCCCCGGAGGGGTCCGCGAAGGGTGCGTCGGTGGGGCTCCGCGCAGCTTGGTACGGCACCTGGCCGCGGTGCGGTCCGGTGGGACCGCAGTGTCCTGGCCGCGGTGCGGTCCGGTGGGATCGCGACGTTCCCGGAGGGCAGACTCGGCCTCGTGGGGACGGCGCTGGTCACGGGTCAGCAGGCGGGCGGGCATCGGCTCCGCCGTCGCCCGGCGACTGCTCGCCCGCGGCGACCGGGTGGTGGTGCACTCCTGGACGCCGCACGACGCCGGACAGCCGTGGGGCGCCGACGACCTGGACGCCGTCCTCGCGGAACTGGGCTCGCCGCCGCACGTCGCCGCGGACCTCGCCGAGCCCGACGCCGCGGCCGCGCTGGTCGCCCGCGCCCGGGAGGCCGTCGGGCCGCTGTCCACCCTCGTGGTCAACCACGCCCGCAGCGCCCTGGGCCGGCTCGACGAGGTCACCGCCGCCGACCTGGACCTGTGCTTCGCCGTCAACGCGCGGGCCGGCGTGCTGCTCACCCAGGCGTTCGCCGCCCAGTACGAGCCGTCGTCCGGCCCGGGGTCGGTGGTGCTGTTCACCTCGGGACAGCACCGCGCCCCGATGGCCCGGGAGATCCCCTACGCGCTCAGCAAGGGCGCGATCCAGCAGATCACGGCGACCCTCGCCGCCGCGGTCGCCGACCGTGACATCACCGTCAACTGCGTCAACCCCGGCCTGACCGACACCGGCTGGGCCGACCCCGACGAGACCGAGGGCGTGGCCGCGGCCATGCCGCGCGGGCGGTGGAACAGTCCGGAGGAGGCCGCCGGCGTCGTCGCCTGGCTCACCGGGCCGGACGCCCGGTCGGTGACCGGCGCGACCATCGACGCCGAGGGCGGCTTCCGCCGCTGAGCCACCGGCTCCCCGCACAGTGACCCGCGAGGGTCCGGCGTGCGGCGCGTCCCCGTCGAGTGCGACGGACCCGTGGCCATCCCGCGCTGACCACCACGAGTTCGTCGCACCCGGCGCGGCCGGGGGGAACGACCGGGTGCTCAGGCCTCGTCGTCGGGGAGGGGCACCTGCAGCGCGGCGTAACGGCCGGCGGCCGCCGCGGCGAGGAAGTAGGCGCGCTCCTCCGGCCAGCCGCGGCCCATCGTCGACAGCGGCACGGGGGACAGACCGAGGGCCTCCTCGAGGCCGTCGACGTCCATCCACACCACCCGGTTGCGCTCCGGTTGGCCGGCGAGGTCCTCCTCGACCTGGCTGCCCAGCTCCGAGCCCAGCCCGCGCGGCGCCACCAGCGTCACCCCGCCCAGCGCCACCCGGCCGAACGCGGTCAGCGAGTGGTGCGAGACGCCGCGGTGCCGCGGCCGCGGATCGGCGTCGGAGATGCGTAGCGCCCCGACCGGTTCCCCGCCGAGCACGGTGACCGCGTTGCACGCCTCGCCGGCGGCCACCCCGGAGAAGCCCCACGGCGTCCCGGTGCCGAGGTTGCCCGGCCCCTGGCTGACGATCGCCACGTCGGCGCCGAGCACGTGCTTCGCGGCCAGCAGCCCGGTGTGCAGGGTGACCGCCTCCAGGTCGCCGCCGAACGCCTGGCCCACGGTGACGACGCCGGCCAGCGAGGGCGCCAGCGCCGACAGCGTGCGGGAGAACCCGGCGACCAGGGCGCCGCCGTCGGTCATGACGTAGGCGACCCGCAGGTCCGGGTCGGTGGCCAGCACGCCGATCAGCGCGGCCGGCAGCGCCGAGTGCAGGTCGGCGACGACGACCGGCATCGCGGCGAGGTCCTCGGCGTCGGCGATGGTGCGGTGGTGCTCGGTGTACTGCTCGTCGACGCCCTGCACGCTCACCTGCAGCGGCGTGTACCGCGCCTTGACCAGGTGGCCGGGGCCGGTGGGGTCCGGCGGCAGCCGGTCGGGGACGGCGACGACCAGCGCGTAGCCGCCGGTGCCCAGGCCCTGCGCCCAGGCGGTGGTGTTGAGCAGCACGGTGTCGCCGGCCTCCGGGACGCCGACCAGCGAGGGGTGCGCCAGCGCGCGCACCTCGCCGTCGCCGTCGACCGCGGCGGTGAGCTCCTGGGCGTCCCGCCAGGCGCGCCCGAGGGCGGTCACCGTGCCGCGTCGCCACCGGATCCGTTGCTGCGTCGACTCGCGTTCCCCCACCCGGGCAGGCTAGCCAGCGCGCTCGCGCGGTGCTGATCGTGACTAGCCTGGGGCCGTGGCGGCGAAGCGGGCGGAGCGGCTGGTGAACCTGGTCATCGCCCTGCTCGGCACCCGCCAGTACGTGACGGCGGCGAAGATCCGGGCCACCGTGCCCGGCTACGAGCCCGACGACGGCACCGCCCGCGCCGACGAGGCGTTCAAGCGGATGTTCGAGCGGGACAAGGCCGAGCTGCGCGAGATGGGCGTGCCGCTGGAGACCGGCCGCACCAGCGTCTTCGACACCGAGGACGGCTACCGCATCGCCCGCGCCGACTACGAGCTGCCCGAGATCACACTCACCGGCGAGGAGGCCGCGGCGGTGGGTCTGGCGCTGCGGCTGTGGGAGTCCGCGCAGCTGGCCGGCGCCGCACAGAGCGCGCTGGTCAAGCTCAAGGCCGCCGGGGTGGACGTCGACACCTCCCGGGCGATCCCGCTGCGCCCGCGGCTGGACTCCGACGAGCCGGCCTTCGAGCCCTGCTACGCCGCGGCGCGCGACCGCCGGGTGCTGACCTTCGACTACCGCCGTCCCGACGAGGACGCCCCCGCCCGCCGCCACGTGCAGCCGTGGGGCGTCGTCGCCTGGCACGGCCGCTGGTACCTTGGCGGGCTCGACCTCGACCGGCAGGCGCCGCGCGTCTTCCGGCTCTCCCGCGTCGTCGGCACGCCCAGGGCGACCGGCCCGGCCGGGGCCTTCGAGCCGCCGGAGGACGTCGACCTGTCGGTGATGGTCGCCGGGCAGGCCCGGGGCGAGGAGCAGCTCGTCGTGGTGCGGGCCCGGCCCGGCACCGCCGTGGGGCTGCGCCGGCACGCCGTCCCGCTCGGCCCGGCCGAGGACGGGGACGACCGGCTGGAGCTGCGCACCACCGAGCCGATGCGGCTGGCGGGCGAGATCGCCTCCTACGGCGCCGACGTCGTCGTCGAGGCCCCGGCCGCGGTGCGGGCGGCGGTCGTCGAGCGGCTGACCCGGCTCGCCGCGATGGCACCGGGGGAGACGGCGTGACGACCGCACCCACGACCACCGAGCGGATGACCCGGCTGCTCTCGCTGGTGCCGTACCTCACCGCCCGCCCCGAGGGGGTGCCGCTGGCCGAGGTGGCCCGCGACTTCGGCGTCCCCGAGCGGCAGCTGCGCCGTGACATGGAACTGCTGTGGATGTGCGGCCTGCCCGGCTACGGGCCCGGCGACCTCATCGACCTGGCCTTCGAGGGCGACCGCGTGCGGGTCACCTTCACCGCTGGCATGGTCCGCCCGCTGCGGCTGACCACCGACGAGGCCGTCGCGCTGGTCGTCGCGCTGCGCGCCCTGCTCGAGCTGCCCGGCCTGGCCGAGCGGGAGGCGGTCAGCCGCGCGCTGGCCAAGGTCTCGGCCGCCGCCGGGCACGCCGCGCAGCGGGGAACCCCGGTGGCCCTGTCGGTGGACGCCCAGGAACAGGCGCTGGCCGTCGTCCGGGAGGGGCTCGAGCGCAAGCGGGCGCTGCACCTGCACTACTACGTGCCCACCCGCGACGAGCGCACCGAGCGCACCGTCGACCCGCTGCGGCTGCTGCTGGTCGACGGCCGCTGGTACCTGGAGGCCTGGTCGCGGGAGGTCGGCGGCGTCCGGCTGTTCCGACTGGACCGGATCGACGACGTCGAGGTCCTCGCCCAGCCGTCGGCGCCCCCGCCGGGACTGCCGCTGCGCGACGTCGACGCCGGGCTCTACCAGCCCGAGCCGGGCTCGCCGGTGGTGCGGCTGCGGCTGGCCCGCACCGCCCGCTGGGTGGCCGAGTACTACCCGGTGGAGGACGTGCGCGAGGTCGAGGACCCGCCCGGCGGTCTCGCGGTCGCCCTGCGCACCGCCGACATGGCCTGGGCGCGCCGGCTGGTCGCCTCCCTCGGCGGGGCGGCCACCGTCGACGAGCCGGCCGGGCTGGCCGCGGCCGTCGCCGCCGACGCCCGGGCGGCGCTCAGCCGATATGCACCCGGTGGACAGCTGCCGTCCACCTCGGGCGACTAGGGTCGCGGCCGTGCTGCTGACCGTCGTGTGGATCGCCGTCGCCGTCCTGGCCCTCGTCGTGCTGGGCGCGCTGGCGTACGGGGTGCTCGGCGCCGCCGGCCGGCTGCGCCGGGAACTCGCCGCCTTCGAACGCGAGGTCCGGCCGCTGCTCACCGAGGCGCAGGGGACCGCCGCGCGCGCCGCGCAGGTGCAGCGTCCCTCCTGACCGCACCCCCCGTTTCGGGGGCGGCAGGACGCCTGCGGCCACGTAGCATCGACGACGCCACCCGCTGACCTGGAGGACGACATGGCCGGACTCGGCCCGCTGGAGATCGGCCTGATCATCCTGGCCATCCTGCTGCTCTTCGGCTACAAGAAGCTGCCGGACGCCTCGCGTTCGCTGGGCCGCTCGCTGCGCATCTTCAAGGGTGAGATGAAGGGCATGAAGGACGACGACGTCCGCACCAAGGACGCCGCCAAGACCTCCCCGGTGCGCGGTGAGGTCCTCCCGCCGGCGACGGCGGCCGACCGCGAGCGCGAGGCCCTCGAGGCCGAGGCGCGGGCCGCGGAGGCCCGGGCCGCCGAGCTGCGGGCGCGTGCCACGCAGCCCGGCCCGGCCGACAGCACCCGCTGACCCCAGCTCCCGGCACCACCATGAGCGACCGCAGCACGGGTGACGCAGCCCGGAGGCGGCCCGGCCTGCGCCGGCGCCGTCCGCCGCGTGACCCCGCCGCGACGATGACGCTGGTCGCGCACCTTACCGAGCTGCGCAACCGGATCGCCAAGGCGCTGTTCGCGCTGCTGGTCGCCACGGCCGTCGCGTTCTGGTGGTACGAGCACGGCCTCGGTGACTTCATCCGGGCGCCCTACTGCGACCTGCCTGCGGGCCTGCGGTTCACGCAGGGCAGCGAGCAGGAGTGCGGCCTGCTCATCACCGACGTCCTCGGCGGCGTCTTCATCCGGCTCAAGGTCAGCTTCCTCTGCGGTGCGGTGCTCTCCGCGCCGTTCTGGCTCTACCAGCTCTGGGCGTTCATCACGCCGGGGCTCAAGCGCAGCGAGAAGCGCTACGGCTTCGGCTTCGTCGCGGTCTCCTCGCTGCTGTTCGCGCTGGGCGCCACGCTGGCCTACGTCTCGCTGTCGGCGGGCCTGGAGCTGCTGCTCGGGCTGGCCGGCAGCGGCACGGTCATCGCGCTGACCGCGCAGGACTACATCGGCTTCGCCCTCTCCCTGCTGGTCGCGTTCGGGGTGAGCTTCGAGGTGCCGCTGGTGGCGGTGGCGCTCAACCTGGTCGGCGTCCTCTCCTACGAGGCGCTGCGCGGCGCCCGGCGGTGGATCTTCTTCCTGACCATCGTCTTCGCCGCGTTCGTCACGCCGACGCAGGACCCGTTCACCATGCTGCTCATGGCCGGGCCGATGATCGTGCTCTTCGAACTCGCCATCCAGGTGGCCCGGTTCGTCGACCGGCGCCGCGCCAAGCGGGCCGCGGTCGAGCACTTCCACGACCTCTCCGACGACGAGGCCTCGCCGCTGAACGCCGCGCCGTCCGCGTTCGACGTCGCCCCCACCGCCTACGACGACCTGCGCCGGGAGGACGACGCCGCACCGCGGCTCGGGTCCGGGGGGCGCTGAGCCGCCGACGGCCTCAGGCCGGCTGCGCGGGCCACGACTTCAGGCGGGCTGCGCCGGCCACGACTTCAGGCCGGCTGCGCCGTCAGGGCCGACGTGAGCTGCTCCACCAGCCGGCTGCGCGGCGGCGCGGCGAACCCCTCCGTCGGCCCGGGGACGGACCCACCGGGGGCCGGACGGCCCGGCGCCCGGCCCGCGGCCAGCAGCTCGGCCACCCGCGGGTGCACGGCCTCCAGCGCGGTCGGCGGGGCGGCCACGTGCATGTGCCGCGGCACCGCCCGACCCACCACCGGGTCGGCGCCGGCCGCGGCGAGCACCAGCAGGGTGGGCAGCGTCCCGCCCGGCGCCGCCGGCGGGCTGGGGGACCGGCCGTCCCGGACGGCCCGTCGTGACGTCTTCATCACCTGGCCGTCGGGCACGGATCCGGTCTCCCAGGCGGGATCCGCGACGACAACCGTCCCTGGTCGCGCCCGGCTGCGACTCCCGGCGCGCGCCGCAGGTCGTAGGGTCCGGGCGCCCGACCCCCCCGACCTGCGGAGGAGCACGCATGCCCGCTGCCGAGGTCGCCGTCCTGGTCAGCCCGGCGGCCGGCCGCGGGCGGGCCCGCGCCGCCGCGGCTGCGGTGCTCGACGTGCTGCGGGCCGCCGGGCTGACCCCGCGGGTGCTGCCCGCGACCACCCGCGCCGCCACATCTGACGCTGCCGTCGACTCCTGCCCTTCAGCCCTCTCTGCCCGCCCGATCCTGTATCAATAACCTCACTAACCCCTGCCCTCCTGTCGGACCTCTCGCGC
>NZ_NVPT01000260.1 GCF_002802985.1 Geodermatophilus chilensis
GACCCGCGCATATGAGAGTGACCACGCGTCGATCACCGACACGCTCGTCACCGGCCCGCATCAACGGTCCAGAGGCAGCCCCTCGAGCGACGGCTGGAGGGGCTGCCTCACCCTGCCCCTAGAACGGGCAGCCCCCATATGAGAACGGCGGTGGGTCGTCGGCGTGCGGGGTCGACCCCGCCATGGCGATGACCGGTGGGTCGGGTGGCTGGTCGGCGTCGGTGCCGAACGCCGGGGGACGGGTGATGACCTGGTGGCCGCCGGGCATCGTCCAGCGGATGCCACCGTCGGGCATGGGCGTCATGGCCCAGCCGGGGGCGAAGGTCTTGAGCCGATGGTGGTGTTCGCACAGGCAACACAGGTTGCAGGGGCTGGTGGGCCCGCCTCGGTCGTAGGGCACCTGGTGGTCGAGGTCGCAGCTGCGGGGCCGGGCGCGGCAGCCGGGGAAGCGGCAGCGCCGGTCGCGGGCACGGACGAAGCGGTCGACGTCGGCGTCGGCCCGATAGGCGAGCGTCTGTCCCGGCCGGCCGATCGGGTCACCTCGGCGGATCGCCGTGGCGTCGGTGAGCGCGAGCAGCGCGCCGGTCAGGGGATGGGTGACGGCGATCTGTGGGCGGGCGGCCAGGGTGGTGCCGGTGATCCTCCTGGTGAGCAGCAGGTCGGCCAGCGCAGGACGTCTCTCCTCGACGGATGGTGAGGTGTCCTCGGGATCAGCCGCAGCTCGGTCGCTGCCCGGGGCATCGGCCGGGTGGTCGCGTTGCAGGTCGGCGTGCCCGGCGTCCGCACCACTGGGCGGTGGGGCGCCATCGGTCTCCGTGCCGGCCCCGCTGTCCGTGGTGGGCGTGGTCAGACCGGCGCCCGTCTCCTCTGGGGGGATGGCCCTGTCGGCTGCCTCTGCCGTCACGCCGGTGGGTCTAGGGAGCAGGCCCAGGGCGTAGGCGATCTCCCGGATGACCTCGGCCGGCAGTGGTTCGCCGTCGACCTCGCCGGGCTCGTCGCCGCCCAGGAGGGTCGCCGCTGCCGCGGTGATGGTGAGTTGGGCCTGCACCGGCGGCAGGCCGTTCTCGCCGGGCCGCAGGATCAGGTCGGCGAGGCAGTCGGCCATCCGCTGCTGCTCGGTGCGTGTGTCGCCCTCGGTCCTGCACGCCCGGGCGTACCGCTCGAGGGCGTCGTAGCAGGCCCGGGCGACTGGGCCGGCGTGCGCGAAGGAGAGCGTGTCGATCCCGTCCCTGCCGGGGTAGAGCCGCACCCCTCGCTCCCGCACTGCCGCCGCGGCCCGGCGCAGCGCGGCGTTCGCGTCCGCGCGCAGAACCGCCCGGCGGGCGGCGACCCGCAGCTGGCTGGGTGTCTTCGACCCGATCCGTGCGAGCAGCCGGGCCTCCACCTCGGCCCGCACCGCCGGATCGGTGAGCAGCGCCAACAGCTCGGCCAGCACCTCGGCGTGCTTGCGCCCGATCCGCCCCTCCTCCAGTGCGGTCAGTGTCGCGGGGAGCTGCTCATCCAGGGTCACTGCCAGCACCAGCAGGTCCTGGGCGGCCGAGCCGGTCAGGTGGAGCCGGGTGGCCACCTCGTCGACCGACCACTCGCTCACGGTGGTCAGGACCCCCGGTCGCGCCGCGCGGGAGGCCGCCGACGCCGATCCCGGCTCACCGGGAGCCCGGTCGAAGGAGCCGGCCGGGCGGTGCCGGGCGAACTCGGCCAGCGCCCGCAGCTGCTGTGCCACCGCCCGACCGGAGGACCGGTGTGCGGCCACCGCGACGTCCAGCAGCGCGGCGCCGTCGTCGATCAACCGACCGAGCACCGTCGGCGGCCGCTCGGTCGTCAGGTCCCGGAACGACGCCTTCCCGGGGACCACCGTCACCGGTCTGCGGAACCTGTGGCGAGCGCGTGCGGACACCTGGTCGAGCACCGCCCGGAGCAGGCGCGAGTCGACCACCGAGTCGCCCTCCTGCACCCACTGTCGTCCGTACACGCGTTCGATCATAGTGGCACGCTGGGGTCCTGACCAGCGGAGACGTCCTCTGTGGACAGCCGCTGTCGTATCGCTGCGCGTGGTGATGCAGCGTCCGATCGAACTTGCGTGAGGCACTGACGCAGGACACCTCTGACTTCTGGGCCACGCTGCCGAGGCGCCTCAGCAGCGGCTCTTGACCGGCGCCAGCGGGCTCTGGCCGACCGCCTCGGATGCAGCTCGTCAGTAGGTCACTCGTCGTCGCCGAACGGCTCGGTCGACCACACGTCCGAGGCGCTCCCGCGTTCGGTGAGGAGCCCGGGCGGAAGGCTCCGCAGGGCAGCGAGATCGGTCGGGAACTGCTCGAAGACGTGCTCGGCGCGCACCGTGGTCAGGAACCGGGCGTCGTCGGTCGTGTCGCAGAGGAAGTCCCATGAACCGTCGGCGTGGTGGATGACCAGCCGCAGGGGCTCCATGTCGCCGAGCACGAACGTCGACGCGATGGACAGCTGCGGCCCCGGCGCACTCACGGGCTCAGGGTAGAGCCGTGGCGATGTCCCGGCCCTGACCTTCGAGTGGCAGAGCAGTCCACTGTCAGGCCAGGTGGCCGAACTCCCAGTGCCACGGCTCCGGCTTCTCGCCGCCCGGCCGCGCCCAGTCCGGCTGCACGAACCCGAACCGGCCGGCGTTGGCCGCCATCCAGGCCGACTGCACGGTGCCCGCGACGTTGATACCGCCGCAGAGGTCCACCGCCAGCGCCCAGCCGTGGTTCGACGTCCCGGGCACCGCGGCGAGCTCCGGCTTGGCCCGGAAGGCGGTGACCTGCGCGCTCAGCGACCGGTACGAGTCGGTGATGCACAGCGGGCTGCCGAAGGCCGCGCGGTAGGCGTCGGCCAGGGCCGCGTAGCCGGCGGCGGCGTCGCAGCGCAGCGCGTGGCCACGGGCGATCGCGCACAGGGCGGTGGTGGGGATCCGGCCGTTCGACCAGCCACCCCAGGCGGGGCTCACCGGGCCGACCGGCGCGGGCGGGGCGCCGCACGCACCGCGCCCGGCGGTGCCGCCCGGCGGCGCGGCGTTCGGCTGCGCCGGGGCGGGCAGCGTGACGCGCACGGCGGCGGCGCCGTCCGCGACCGGGCGGACGCCGACCTGGTAGCCGGCGGCCGAGGCGGCCACGACCTGGCCCTCGCCGAGGTAGATGCCCACGTCGCTGCCGCCGTCGGCGAAGACCAGGTCGCCGACCTGCAGCTGTGCGAGCGGGACGGCGGCGCCGTGCGTCCACTGGTCGCCCGAGGCGGTCGGGATGGCGTACCCGGCCAGCAGCCAGGCGGTGGCCGCCAGGCCGCCGCAGTCGTAGGCGTCCGGGCCGGTACCGCCGGGCATGTAGGGCTTGCCGAGCTGGGCCAGTGCGGAGCTGACCGCGGCGACCGTCTCGGCCGGCAGCACGGTGACCGGACGGTTGCCGGCCACGGCCCAGGCGATGCCCGGCACGGGCTGCCCGGCGCCGTCGAGCGCGGGGGACAGGCCCGCCGGCAGCGCGGCCGGGTCGGCGAGGGCGGCGGCGGGCGGCGACACGATGTCGGCGAGCGCCAGCTGGGTGAGGTGGTCCTGCCAGCGGCGCAGCGCGTGCTGGTTGACGTCCTGCTGGGCGGCCGCGGCCCGGCCGGTGCCCAGCGCGGCCAGCTGGGCGGCCACGTCGGTCCGCAGTCCGCCGACCTCCGCGCGCACCTCGTCGAGGACGGCGTCGGCCTGGGCCTGCACGGCCGCCAGGGCGGCCTCGGCCATCGCCACCCGGCGGGTCGCCAGCGCCAGGTCGACCGCGGCGCGCTCGGCCCGGACGACGTCGACCTCGAGGTCCTGCGCGGCCCGCTCCGCGATCGCGGTCAGGTACAGGACGTCGGAGGTGGTGTCGGCTGCGTGCACGTCGAGCGTCACCAGCGGAGTGCGTGCCTCGACCGGCGACCGGTAGAGCGCGGCGGCGCCGGTGCCGACCGTCGCCCGTGCGGCGGCGAGCAGCTGCTGCGCGGACTGCTCGGCGGCGCGGGCCGCCGCCAGCTCGGCCTGCCGGGTGGCGAGGGACTGCTCCAGGCCGCGGTAGCGGGCGGCGGCGTCGAGCATCGCGCTCTGCGCGGCGAGGGCCAGGCCGGTGGTGTCGGTCGGCTCGGCGGCGGTGCCGGGCACCTGCGCGCCGGGGGCCACCAGGCCGGCCAGCACCGGCAGCACGAGACCGAGGGCGGCCAGCGACAGGCGCACGCGCCAGCGGCGGCCGTCGGCGGCGGGCAGCCAGTGCCGGACGGGGGAGCGGCGGGTCGAGGCCTTCCGCCGCCGCGTGCCGTTCGTGCGACTCCGGGCACCCGGAGCGGGCCGGCGGCGGGCGGTGGGGCGGCCGGCCGAGGTGCGGCTCTTGTACACATCTCCGAGACCCCCAGACCATACTATACATAGTATCGCGTCTTCTGCTTGACAAAAAAAATCA
>NZ_NVPT01000261.1 GCF_002802985.1 Geodermatophilus chilensis
GCGAGCAGCGGCGTGTCCGCCAGGCCCTCCCGGTCGAGCAGCGCGCGCAGGTCGGTCAGGCAGGCCCGCGCGGCCGCGGGGTCGAGCCGGTCGACCTGGTTGAGGACGACGAGCAGCACCCCCGCGTGCCCGGCCAGTGGCACCAGGTAGCGCTCGTGGACGGCGGCGTCGGCGTACTTCTCCGGGTCGAGCACCCAGACCAGCACGTCGACCAGCTGCACCAGACGGTCGACCTCCAGCCGGTGCTCGAGCCGCACGCTGTCGTGGTCGGGCAGGTCGAGCAGCACCAGGCCGTCGAGCGCCGGCTCGGGGGCGTGCCGGTGCCGGCGGGGCACCTGCAGCCAGTCGAGCAGCCGGTCCTGCGGCTCGCCCCAGACGGTCGCGTGCGCGACCCCGGTCGTCGGCCGCCGGACGCCCGGGGTGCTCACCTCGCTGCCCGACAGCGCGTTGAACAGCGTGGACTTGCCACTCCCGGTGGCGCCGGCCAGAGCGACGACGGTGGCGTCGCCGAGCGCCTCGCGGGCACCGGCCTTGGCCAGCAGCGCCCGGGCGTCGGCGAGCTCGGGCACCTCGAGGCGGCCGTCGCCGACCTCGACCGCCTCGCGCAGCGCCGCCAGCCGGTCGGCCAGCGACGGCGTCCGTCCCCTCATGCCCGGTCCCGGGTCGCGGTCAGCGCGGCCGCGGCGGCGCGCAGCTCGGCGGCGGCGTCCGGCCCCGGTCCGGCCCCGTCGACGAGCGCGTCGAAGCGGCCCTGCTCGTAGCGCAGCAGCGCGTCGGCGCGGGCCTGCAGGTCCTCCCGCGCGCGGGCGGCCAGCGAGCGGACGGCGGCGTCGCCGAACACCGCCTCCAGCAGCCGCTGCCCCAGCGCCGTCGTCCCGCCGGCCACCGCCACCTCCCCGCCGGTGAGCCCGCCGGTGTGGGCGAAGACGGCGACCATGACCGCGGCGCCGGCGCCGTTGACGCCCCAGGAGAGGACCCGGGCCTGGTTGCGCTTGCCCGCCCCCTCCTCACGGACCAGGTCCAGCACGTACCCCTGCCAGTCGCGCACCTGCGCGGCGGCGGCCTCGGGGAAGTCGGGCGACACGCGGTCGAGCGGCTCGTCGGCGGCCGCCAGCAGCGGCGGCCCGCCGGGCAGCGCCCGCCAGGCCGTGACGGTGCGCTCGGCGGCGCGGTCGGCCTCGGCGCGCAGCAGCGTCTCGACGCTGGACTCCAGCGCGCCCTGCAACTCCTCGGCGGGCGAGGAGTGGCCGGTGAGCGCGGCCGTCACCCGGTCGCGGAACCGGCCGATCGAGCTCTGCAGCGAGCGCATCCACTCACCGGTGCCGACGAACTCCTGCCAGCGGGCGAGCACCTCACCGCGCAGCAGGCTGCCGCTGCGCACGCCCTCGTCGATCTCCTCGTAGGCGGCGGTGTAGGCCGCGGCGGCCGCCTCCCGCAGCACGCGGGCGGCCTGCGCCTGCTGCTCGACCTCGACGGCGATGCCGGCCACCCGGTCCTCCAGGCTGGCCAGCGCGCCCGTGAGGGTCTGCCGGACGACCGCGGCGCGCTGCTCCTGGTCGGCGGCGAGGGCGTGCAGCCAGCCGCGCAGCGGGGCGACCTGGTCCTCGGGGAGGTACCCGTCGACCAGCGGCCGCTCCTCGACGACGAACAGCCGCACCCCGGCCAGCCCGGCCCGGTCCAGCATCCCGGCGAGGTCGGGGGCGATCTCGCCGGCGGCGCCCGGCGGCACCCGGTCCAGGACAACGGCCAGTGCGGTGCCGCGCTCCTGCGCCGTCCGCAGCACGTCCCAGGGGACGGCGTCGGCGTAGCGGGCCGCGGTGGTGACGAAGACCCACAGGTCGGCGGCGGCCAGCAGCTGCGCGGCCAGCTCGCGGTTGGACTCCACCACCGAGTCGACGTCCGGCGCGTCGAGCAGCGCCAGGCCGGGCGGGACGTCGTCCCGCGGCACCAGCTGCAGCGTGCCGGGGCCGCCGACGCCGCCGGTGACCCGGGCCAGGCCCGGCAGCACCCGGTCGCCCTCGAAGGCGGCCACGTCGGCACGGGAGCAGACCAGCACCGGCGCCCGGGTGGTCGGCCGCAGCACGCCGGCGGTGGTGACCGGTGCGCCGATGATGCTGTTGACCAGCGTGGACTTGCCGGCCCCGGTGGAACCGCCGACGACGGTGAGCAGCGGGGCGTCGAGGTCGCGCAGCCGGGGCAGCAGGTAGTCGTCGACCTGCTCGACCACCCCGCGGGCCGCGCGGCGGGCGGCCGCGCTGCCCGGCGTGGCCAGGCCGAGCGGGGCGGCCGCGACGGCGTTCCGCAGGGCTGTGAGGGCCTCGGGCAGGCGAGCGGGGACGGTCACGCTCCGGGACTATCCCGCTGGTCGGGCTTCTAGTCGGACTGTCCGCTCACGAACGCTCCTGGTCGGCGTCGGCGTTCCGGGCCCGCTCGGCGCGCGGCTCCTGGAACACCAGCCGCCGCAGCCGGTTCCGCGTCTGCTCGGACGGGTCCGCCAGCTCGAGGGGGACCCACCAGCGGGCGCCGCGCCCACCGTGTCGGTGCCGGCGACGTGCACCCGGATCGGCACCTGCACACCGGCGCGCACCGTCTAGCGGCGCCGGCTGGGCCCGGCCGGGCCGACCACCCGCATCTCCCAGCAGGCGTCGTCCCCCGGCAGCACGGCCACGACCGTGGCGGGCACGGCCGGGCCGACGCCGCGGACGCGCCAGGAGACCCCGATCCGGTCGCCGGCCGCGATGCCCCACGCCCGGGCGACCCCGGGCGCGTCCGGGCGGACGACGAGCGTCGAGCCGGCCGGCGCTGGGCCGTCGGCGGACTCGACCGACCCGGTCAGCGAGACCCCCGTCCTCAGGGGCGTCGGTCGGACGTGGGTGCCTGCGGTCGGCCGGTCGTCGCCGACGTCGCTCGTAGCAGGTACATCGACGGTCCCGGTCCAGGCGTGAGGGCCCGACGTCGACGGGTCCCCCTCAGATGCGGCGGGCGCGCTCCTCGCGCATCGCCTGGAACACCCGGCGGCGGACCCGGTCCTGGTCCTTCTCGGGCAGGTCGAGGAAGCGCAGGGAGACCCCCCAGCGGCTGCCCCGCGTGTGGTGCCACACGACCTCGGCGGGCGACGTGACGTCGCCGTCCTCCAGGTGCACGGTCAGCGGGACGACCGTGCCCGGCGCCGGCGGGTTGCCGAAGGGCTCCAGGACGGCGCGGATGCCGCGCTCGCTGAGGTCGACGACCTCGCCCTCCAGATCGACCGCGTTGAGCACCGCGGTGATCGGCACCGCGAGCCGGGCGCGGACCGCTTCGCGCCGCTGGACGGGCTCGGCGGGCCCGGAGACGGTCAGGTGCCAGCGGGGGGCGGCGCCGCGCTCGACGGTGGCCACCTGTGCGGGCAGCGCCCAGACGCCGGTGGCGTCGCGCCAGGACACCTGCACGCGGTCACCGACGCGGACGACCTCCTGGTCGGCGAAGTCGCCGACCGAGGGTCGCACCACGACCGTCCCGCCGGCGATGCGCTCCACGCGGGTGCTCACCGGGAACCGGTGGTCGTGCGGGGTCACCTCGGCCTCGTCGTCCACCGCCGGGCGGACAGCAGCGAGGTCGTCCATGGGGCTCCCCCGCTCCGATCCAGGGCATTGCGGCACGGTGCCGCGACGGAAACGGTAACCCGATCGGGTGCGCGCGCCCCGCTCCGGGGCACGTGTCCCCCCGGACGGCGGCCCCCCTGCAGGGTCCCGCCGCGAGCTCGCGAGTGGCGGGGGCAGGGGGCCTCTCTCAGGCCGAGTCGCGCACGGGGGCGTCCCCGTGCTGATGCCGCGCGCAGTGCGCGCAGCAGTAGAAGCGCCCGTCGACGACGACGCCGTGGCCGACGACCTTCACGCCGCAGTGCTCGTACTGCAACTGCCCAAGGTGTAGACCGAACGTGTCGCCGAGGCGACGTACCGTACGGGTGTGCGCTCTCCCTGGATTCGCCTGCCTCAGCCTCACGAGGTCTTCACGCCCGGCAGCACTCCGCTTGAACAGCACAACGTGTACGCCCGGCGGGAGGCGGCCGAAGCAAACCTCCGGCGGTTCCTGGAGCGCCGTCAGGTCCCGGTCGTCTACGGCGAGTACGGGGTCGGCAAGACCACGCTGGTGCAGCGGTACTTCCAGGAGGCCGACGCCGGTGACCGTCTGGTCTACGTGCCCAG
>NZ_NVPT01000262.1 GCF_002802985.1 Geodermatophilus chilensis
GCGCCTGCGGCGGTGTTCTCGCCGGGCTCCGTCGCCACCTCGAAGGAGCGCACGTCGAGCGGCGAGGCGAGCAGGTCCTCGGGGTATGTGCGCAGCTCGTCGGTGGGACTTGCGACCGGGACCGGCGAGTCGAGCAGCCGGACCCCGTCTCCGTCGGCCGTGATCTCCCGCCACCCCACCGGGCCGCTCAGGTACTCGTCGCGGAACGCGACCGTCGCCGGCGCACTCAGGTTCACCTCGGCCCGGAGGCCGCAGGTCAGCCGCATCGTCGGGAGGTTCGCCGCACCTGGTGGCAGTTCCATTCCGGTGGTCTCGACCGTCCATGCGACGGCCGCGCCGTCCACGGTCAGCCGGACCTCACGGGCCAGCACCGCGCACTCCGCGGCGGCGGCTTCGGCGAGCCGGTCCTCGGCCGGAGGACCGTCCGGTGCGATCTCCTGCAACGCCTGCGCGGCCGGGATCTCCGCGCGGTCGATCACGGCGGTCAGCAGGACGGCGTCCGGGGTGAGCACCAGGCCGTCATGGTGGTTGACGGTGAAGTTGCCCAGCGGGTGGGCCGACGCGGCGGCCGCCGGCACCAGCGCCAGCACGGCCGCGGCCGCGGCCACGATCGCAGCCCGGCCCCGCCTCACGGCCGGCCGCCCAGTGACGCGAGCAGCTCCTCGGCCCGCGGCGCGTGCAGCGGGGAGAAGTACGGGTTGGTGTCCAGTGCCTCGGCCAGCGTCCGGCGGGCCTCGTCGTCCATGCCCAGGTGAGCCTCGATGACCCCCCGGTGGTAGAGGAACAGCGCGTTGCGCCCACCCAGGGCGGTGGCCGCACGGGCGTGCTCGAGAGCTTCGGCGTCCCGACCGGCGCTGTGCAGTGCCCAGGCGAGCGCATCGTGGGCGTCGACGTTCTGCCGCCGCGCGAACTCCGCCTGCCCGGCGGCCACGGCCGCGCCCGGATCCCCGTGGTCGGCCTCGAAGAGCGCGACGCCGAGGTCGTCCTGAACACCGCCGGCGGCGAACAGCTGCCGCACGGTGTCCACGAGCGTGAACTGTTTCCGGGCCGCGTCGGGCTGTCCGACGGCGAGCAGGAACTCGCCGTACTCGACGAGATGCTCGGGCAGGGGCTGGGTCTGGACCACCCGGCGGTAGGCGCGAGTCGCTGCCTCGACGTCGCCCCGGGCCGCGGCCACCCGGGCCTGCCCTCGGAGCAGCAGCGGGTCGTCCGGGGCCACCTTCCTGCCGGCCGTGAACCGCCGCTCGGCCTGGTCCAGGTCGCCCGTGGACCAGGCCAGTTGACCGAGGTAGGTGTAGCAGAACGCCTCGTCGGCGGGCCCTCCCGCGACCTCCAGTGCCTGCTCCAGCGCGGAGACGGCGGTGGCGATGTCCCCGTGCAGCTCGGCGTCGTAGGAGGCGCGGGTGAAGGACGCGACACCCGGCTTGAGGTCGAGCATCCGGTGCAGGGCCTCGGTCGCCCCGGGATAGTCGCCCAGCTGGGTGCGTGCATCGGTGAGGACGCCCCACGCCGTGGCGCTGTACGGATTGACCGCCAGCGCCCATTCTGCCGACCGAGCCGCGGCGGAGAAGTCGTGCCGGGCGTTGGCCAGCGCCCCCAGGCCGGTGAGTGCCGCGTCGTTGCCTTCGGGACGCAGCCGCATCGACTCGGCCAGGGCACCATCCGCCTTGTCGTAATAGGACGGGTTCGCGGTCACCCGGGCCTGTTCGACGTAGGCCGCGCCGAGCGCCGCCCACGTCGCGTAATCTCCCGGCACCTCCTCCAGCCGCTGCTGCGCCGACTCGATCGAGGCGGTCAGCCGATCAGCCGGCGGCGGCGCGGTCGCAGCGACGGGAACGGCGACGGCAGACCGGTCGACCACGACCGTGTAGGCGCCCGCTATCGCCACGACGAGCAGCACGACGCCGACGACGACCGCGCTCACGGCGGTGCGGGTGCGCTGCATCAGACGTTGGGCAGGTCGCTGTCGGGAGCGCCCACGCCGACCGCCGCCCGATTCGCGCTCAGCTCGCGGGAACGGTCGGCATCCAACCGGGCCCGCACGACGAGGTTCTCGGTGTAGGACCGCGCCTGCTCGTCGAAACCGCCGGTGCAGGTGATCAGCACCACCTCGGAGGCGGGAACCGCCCCGTAGACCTGCTCGGCCGGGAACTCGTCCTTGGCGAACCGCTGCGCTGCGGTCACCCGGAACACCGCGACGCTGCTGTCGGCCCGCACGACCGTGATATCGTCACCCTCCTGCAGTTCCCCGAGGCGGGCGAAGACCGCCGGACCGGTGTAGTCGTCGACGTGGCCCGCGATGATCGCCGGCGGGCCCTGCGGATCACCCGGATAGCTGCCCTTGGTGAACCACCCGGGCTTGCTGAAGTCCACCGGCACCTCGAGCGTCTTGTCGCCGTTGAGACCGAGACCGACGAGCGGGCTGCTGACGTCGATGGAGGGAATGTCGAGCCGCACCGGTTCCACGTGGGCCAGCGCAGTCGCCGTCTGCGGCACCGGCTGCTGCGTCGGCGCTTGCGGGAGCGACGGCGCGACGGGCTGGTCGTCGCCGGCCGCGGGTTCCTCTGCGACGACCGGCGGCAGGGCCGCCCGGCCCGCGGAGGCGTCGGCCGAACGGTCGGCGACCGTGACGCCCACCAACAGCCCGAGCGCCAGGGCGGCGGCCGAGGGGGACACCCAACCGGGGAGCTCGCGACGGCCGCGCCGGTGGCGTCCACCATGACCTGCTCGCACCGGGCGCAGCTCCTCGCCGGTGCTCGGTGCGTGCCCGCTGTCGGTCATCGCTCTCCTGTCCTGCTTTTCCGGTCCTGCAGGTCCTGAGTTCTCCTGAGTGTCGGCCCCGGATCCGGGCAGCGACCGGTTCCGGGGCCGTCCGGTCGTGGGGCGCGGCGCACGCCGCGCCCCACGACCGGTGGCGATCAGCCCTCCGTCGCGGTGGAGGACCGGCGCAGCTGGCGGCCCCGCAGCAGCGAGCCCGCACCGGCAGCGACCAGCAGCAGCGCCGCCGACCCCGTGAGCGCGGGGACGACCATGCTGTTCGCGGATCCCGCGGTCCCGGCGGCAGATCCACCGGCTCCGGCGTCGACCCCACCGGAGGGCATCCCGCCGTCCTCGGTCCTGCCGGGTCCCTGGTTCACCGCATCACCGTGCGGCGCGGCGATGTACGGGAAGACGTCGCTGAACGCGACGTCGTTCTGGGGCACCCCGTCACCGCCCTGGAGCGCCTCGAAGGCGGCCTGCCGGTCCGCGGGGACGTTGGTGACGTCGAAGATCCCCTCGAGCGCGAGGATCTCGATGTCGACGACGTCGTCCGCGAGCCGCCGGCCGTTCGGGAAGCCCTGGATGTCGCCACCCACGACGCCGAGCCGGCTGGCCTCCGGCAGCGGCTGCATGTCCAGACCGGTCGGGCCGGTGATCGCCATGTTGAGCCGCAGCATCTCCGACGGCACGAACTCCGCCGCGCCGGCGTTGACCGCCTGCGAGTTGAGGTCCACGTCGATCGGGTTCGGCGTGGCCGGGTCCCCGTCGACGTCCACCCTCTCGTTGGTGACGACACCGGTGAGGAAGGTCTCGAAGATGTCGTACCGCGGACCCGCCGGAGCCGGGACGCCGTAGATCGCCTCGATCAACGCCGGCACCTCGGGCTGGAGCACCCGGTCGACGACGGCACCGCCGGCGGCGGCGGCGTCCTCGGCCGGCGGGATCGAGTTGAAGGCGTCCTTGAGCCCGGCCGGGACGACCACCTCGTTGACCAGCGGGTTTCCGAGTCGGGACACCTGGGTGAACTCGTCGGCGCCCTCCGCCGCCGTGCCGTTGGCGTTGCGCAGCGTCGGCCGGGTGGTGGTGCTCCACACGCCGATCACCGGGTTGGCGGCGGCGTCCCCGTCGATGGCCACCTCGGTCTTTGGCACCTCGAGCACGATGCTGTTGACGTTGTAGCCGCCGATGGTGTCCACACCCGTCTCCGACAGGTCGGCGCCGAAGAGCAGGTCGAACACCCGCAGGTCGACGAAGAACGGGTCCTCGGCCTGCGTCGACAGCGTCCGGCCGCCACCTGGGAGATCGGTGATCGCCGGTGTCCGGAGGTTGTCGACGTAGTCCTGCGGCGTGCCCATGCTGGCCGGGCCGACGTAGGACGGCGCGACGGGACCCCGGGCGACTGGCTCCCCGAACGTCGCCCCGCCGTCGGTGCTGACGTCGAGGGTGAACGACTGCCGGAACAGCAGGTTCTCGTCGTCGAGGGAGTCGACCGGGCCGTTGTTGAACAGGAAGGTCTCCTGGCCCCGGAGGTCCTCCGTGGTGAACTTCCACCGGTAGATGTAGTCGGCCACGGCGTCACCGTCGTTGTCGATGTTGATGTAGTACTCCGCGTCCTC
>NZ_NVPT01000263.1 GCF_002802985.1 Geodermatophilus chilensis
CGAGCTGCGCACATACCCCGAGGACCTGCTCGCCTCGCCGCTCGACGTGCGCTCCTTCGAGGTGGCGACGGAGCCCGGCGAGAACACCGCCGCAGGCGCAGCAGCGGTGGCCCCGGCGTCCAGCGATCCGATCGGCTCGGCGATGGCATCCCTCGACCGACGCCTGCAGGGGATGGTCGGTGACGGGCGGCTGACGCCTCTGGTGGGTGCGCTGGCCGTCGGCCTCGCCGTCCTGCTGGGATGTGGGCACGCGCTGCTGCCCGGGCACGGTAAGACGGTGATGGCCGCCTACCTCGCCGGACGGCGGGGCCGCCCGCGGGACGCCGTCCTCGTCGGTGCGACGGTGACCGCCACGCACACGGTGGGCGTGCTCGCCCTCGGGCTGGCCGTCTCACTGTCCAGCTCGTTCGCCGGTGACCAGGTGCTGCGCTGGCTCGGGGTCGTCAGCGGCCTACTCGTCGCATCGATCGGCGCCCTCATGCTCCGCGGAGCCGTGCGCACCCGGCGGTCCGACGGCCTTCCCCCGGGCCGGGAGCTTCCCGAACCGGCGCTCGCCGTCGGCGTCCCAGCCCTTGCCGGCGCCGGCATCGGTGGCCGCCTTCAGGGGCCAGTGCGCGACGCCGGTCACGACCATCCGCGCGGTCACGACCACGACCACGACCACGACCACGACCACGACCACGGTGACGGTCACGACCATCACCACGACCACGACCACCACCACGGTCACGACGACTACGACCACGACCACGAGCCGGGGGGTGCCGGGCTGGGTGCATGGTGGTCCGGTAGGCACAGCCACGGTCCGGGCCGGCACAGCCACGGCCCGGGCGGGCACAGCCACAGTCCGGGGCGGAGCGGCCTCGTGGGGATGGGCGTCGCCGGGGGGCTGGTTCCCAGCCCGTCAGCGCTCGTCGTCCTGATCGCCTCGGTGGGCCTCGGCCGGACGGTGTTTGGCGTCGTCCTGGTCCTGGCCTACGGACTGGGCATGGCTGCCACGCTGACCGCGGTGGGGCTCACCCTCGTCCGGATGCGGGACTGGTTGGCTCGCCGGGTGACGGCGACCGGCTCCTCAACCGTGTTGCGCAGGATGGCTCGGACCGCGCCACTGGTCACCGCGGCGTTGGTGCTGACGGTCGGCCTGGCGCTGGTCGCTCGGGGCGTCGTTCTCGGAGCCTGACGAAATGAGTCCCCGGATCAATGGCGCCTCCATCAGTTCCGAGGGAGCCGTCCGACACGCCTCAGCGTCACCAGACCCGCCGCCCGCAGGACCGCCCCGACGGTTGGCCACCCGACAGCGACCGCGGCGTCCGGCACAGTCGAAGCGGGGTCGTGTGCCCAGTCCACGGGGAGTCTCGGATGCTCTATAGAGCCGCTGCGTCACTTTTAACCGAGGACCGGGAGCAAGCGAGCGCCGAACTCAGGGGGCAACTCCGCGTCATCGCCGACGCTGTCGGATCCACCCCGGACTGGACAACCTTTCGTGTCGACGGCCCCACCCAGGCTCCAGGATGGGGCGGCCTGAGCAGATTCGAGTGGAGTGCGACCGTCAGCGCAGAGGATGACGGCGAGGATGTCGACCTCGATGCACTTGTCGGCGACGCCGAAGCGACATCTCCTGCGGCGGCAGAAACGCAGCCCTTCGCGACGCCGAGGCCTCGTCAAGCAGGATGGCCTCAATCCGGCACTTGGACGTGACCGACCGCTCGTGCAGCGTCGTCTTCCCGGCCTGCGTGCCTCCGGCGACCAGCACGTTCAGCCTGGAGACGACGGCCGCCTCGAGGAACCGAGCCGCCTACGCGGTGAGCGTGCCGAGCGCGACCAGCTCGTCGAGGGAATGTGCCTGTAGCAGGAACTTGCGGACGTTGACCGCCATGTGCCGGCGGGTGATGTCCGCGATGCCCCGCTCGAGCGAACGGTGGTCCCAACACCGGCGCCAGGATCGGTTATCGCACGGACACCGGAACAGGAGGGGTTGTGCCGGTGTCGGTCGGCGGCGGCGATGCCACCGCTGGTCGATTTGCTCCGGTGTCTCCCGGCTGACGCTGACCACAACGGCATCCTTTCGATCAACCCAGGCGGTCGGGGCGCCCCAACCGCACGCGCGGCGAGGCCGTGATCGGCCGCGACGGGCGGTCAGGAGTGGGCTGGGGCACCCTGCTCGGTGGGCAGGCCGGCGTCGCCCCAGTCCTGGATGCCGTCGGGGTACTTGCGGACGTTGGTGTAGCCGAGCTGCTCGAGTCGGGCGGCGACCTGACCGCTGTTGGGCATGCGCGGTTGGAGCAGTAGGTGAAGATCGCTGGGTCTTTGTCGGGTAGCAGGGCGGAGGCGCGGGCCTCGACGTCGTCGGCGACGAGATTGAGCGCGCCGGGAAGGTGTCGCTGGACGTAGTAGGACTCGGGTAGCGCGTCGACGAGAACGAGGTTGCCGGCGTCCAGTGCCGCACGAAGCTCGTCGCGGTTGTCCGGGCTCTCGGCTCCGCACCGGAGCTCACGCCTTCTGGCGTCAGCACTGCACCTACCTGCTCCGAGAAGCCGGTGCCTCGCATCCGGGCTTGCGTGCCGAGCTGCTCCTCGCCGGCCTGTCAGCCGAACAGGTCCGCAACTGGGTGCACGACCAGCAACGCACCCTTGAACAACTGACCCGTGAACTGGGGGAGATCGCTGACGACCTCTCGCAAGTGGCCCCCCCGCCGCCGGCGGCGTCCCGCTAGCCGAACCTCAACCGGGAGCATCGTCCGGACAGAGCGCGTGCCCTTGGCCGCCGTCCCGCAAGACCCGCCCGGTGAGCCGTCCCGGACAGGTAGGGCAACCGGGACTCCGTCGCGGCTGGCCGAGCCGTGTCGTCCGGCGGCCTCTCGACACCGAGGCCACAGCTTCGCAGGCGGCTGGTCCGTGAACGGTGACCCGGCCACCTTCGGTAGCGAACGTCATCATGGGTGACCCGGCAGTCGGCATCCTGGATGCGGTCGATGGTTGCCACAAACAGCCAATGGAATGACATCCACGACGACTTGCCGCCCGTAACAGTAAACCCTTACCACAAACCCCCAAGCCTTTACTGAAGAACGGCACATATGCTACCCATGGCGGCAGTCCGGGCCCCGCTTCGCGGGGCCCACTGCCGTTTCTGGGGGTGGCGTGTTTGTCATTGTTGGGTGGCGTTGATAAGTGCATGGCGGAATGAAAATCTACGCCGGTGCTCCGGCGGCGGCCCGCCACTACGTGGAGGCCAGCCGGGCCCGGGCCGATGACTACTACCTGACCGAGGGGCCCGGGATCGCGCGCCGCTACTGCGCCGGCGGCGGCACGGTGCAGGAACTTGCCGCGCTGGCCGGGGATGGCTACGAGGCGTGGGTGGCCGGCCTGGACCCGGCCAACGGGACGGCTCGCGGCCGACTGCGGACCGACGAGCGGGCGGTGCGGTTCGTCGAGGTCGTGGTCAACGGCCCGAAGTCCTGGTCGCTGGCCGCCGCGCTGCACCCCGACGTCGCCGCCGCCTACGACGCCGCCCAGGACCGCGCCGCGACCCAGATCATCGGCTGGCTCTCGCAGCACGCCACCACCCGGGTGGGGCCGCGCGGTGGGCAGGTGCAGGTTCCGGTGGAGGTGCTGGAGGCGGTGACGGTGCGCCATCACACCTCACGGGCCGGTGATCCGCACCGGCATCTGCACCTGCAGGTCAACGCCCGGGTGTTCGCCGCCGGGGAATGGCGGGGGCTGCACACCGTGGGCGTGCGGGACTTCCTCGCCGCGGTCAACGGGATCGGGCACGCCGCCGTCGCCAGCGACCCGCACTTCCGCGGCGCGCTGGCCGCGCACGGATACACGCTCGACGGCACTGGAGAAATCCTGGAGCTGGCCGGGTACGTGGGTGCGTTCAGCGCCCGGGCGGCGCAGATCGGGCGCAATCTGGACCGCTACGAACAGGAGTGGACGGCCGCGCACCCCGGTCAGATCCCGGGGCCGGCGCTGCGGCGGGCCTGGGATGCGCGGGCGTGGGCCGAGGGCCGCCCGGACGGGCCTGTCAAATCTTCTGTGTAAGCGGGCGTGACCGTTCGGTAGTGAGTGCTGGTCAGAGGGGTAGGCGGTCGGGGAACTGGAGGGCGAAGGCGTTCAGGGCGGTTTTCCAGCCGTGGCTGCCGGTGCCGGCTTCACCTCCTCGCTGGTCGCTGATGTTGCGGATGGCCAGGTAGAGCAGCTTCATGGCGGCCTCGTCGGTGGGGAACGAGCCGCGGGCCTTGGTCACCTTGCGCAGCTGGAAGTTGATCGACTCGATCAGGTTCGTGGTGTAGATGACCTTGCGGATCTCCGGAGCGAAGGCCAGGAATGGGGTGAACTCCTCCCAGGCCCGC
>NZ_NVPT01000264.1 GCF_002802985.1 Geodermatophilus chilensis
CGGGCAGCGCAGGGCGCCACCAGCGCGGACGGCGGCGGGGTCGCGACGGCGCTGGTGGCGGACTGTGCTGCCGACGGCGGGGGCGGCGTGGGGCGGGCCGAGCGCGAGCACCTCACCGACGCGCTCGCCGAGGCCGCCGGGGTGCCCGCGGTCACCACCGCCGTCGAGCGGTCCGTGCGGCGCAGCGGGACGGCGGCCACCGGGTGGCCGCTGGTGCGCTGGACCCGGAAGCTGCGCCCCGACCCGCTGGAGCGGCTGCACCTCGGCGGCGGTGAGGACGGTGGGGTGGTGGCCCGGACGTCGCTGCCGCAGGCCGGCGCGGTCCAGCGGGCCGGGGTCACCCGGGCGGTGCGCGCGGCGCGGGAGGCCGCCGGCGAAGGCTTGCCCGAGGCCTGGCGCGACGAGCTGCGGCGGACCGTCGAGGTGTCGGAGGAGCAGCTGGCCGACCGGCTGGACCGGGCCGTTGCCGGCACCGACCTCGGTCCGCAGCGCACCCCGCTGTGGCAGCGGGCGGTGGGTGCGCTGCAGTGGCTGCTCACGCTGGTCGCGCTCGCGGGGGCGCTGTGGCTGCTGGCGCTGGTCGTCCTCGGCTTCTTCCAGCTCGACGACGTCGTCCCGCTGCCCCGGGTGGAGGGGATCCCGCTGCCCACGCTGCTGCTGGTCGGCGGCTTGCTGGCCGGGGCGCTGCTGGCGCTGGTGGCCCGGCCGCTGGTGGGGCTGCGGGCACGACGACGGGCGCGGCGGGCCGAGCAGCGGCTCTACGCGGCGGTGGACGTCGTCGCACAGGAGGAGGTGCTCGCCCCGATGGCCGAGGTCCGCGAGGACCACGACCACTACTGCGCCGCGGTCACCAGAGCCCGGAGATAGGTGGCTCCGGAGGGCCGAGACGAGTTCCGAGACGGCTCGTCGGGAGGCGGGACGGCACGGAGCCGGGGTGGACCGGTCGCGGGGGCCTGGAGGGTCCCCCGGCCGGGACACGGGCAGCGGCTCGACGAGGGTCGGGGACGGCACCTGGCCGCGGTGTCGGGTCGAGGAGTGGGGGCCGGAGGCTCCCGCGACGAGGCCCGGATGGGGCTCGACGAGGGTCGGGGACGGCACCTGGCCGCGGTGTCGGGTCGAGGAGTGGGGGCCGGAGGCTCCCGCGACGAGGCCCGGATGGGGCTCAGCGAACGTCGGGGACGGCACCTGGCCGCGGTGTCGACCGGTAGGGCGACGATGTGTTCAGTCGCGGTGGCGCTCCCCGGCGCGCGGCTCGGGCACCTGGCGCGTCTCCAGGGGCGCCAGGCCGTTGGGCAGCAACGCCCAGACGTGCTTGCGGCCCGGGCGGCTCTCCCAGCCGTAGTCGGTGGACAGCTGCGCGACCAGGTGCAGGCCCATGCCACCCAGGGCGGGGTCGCGGTCGACGGCGGGGACCGGCGGGCGGTCGGGCGCCTCGTCGCTGAGGTCGAGCAGCCAGCCGTCGGTGCCGGCGACGACGAGCGCGCGCACCGCGCCGCCGCCGTGCCGCAGCGCGTTGGACGCCAGCTCCTCGAAGACCAGCAGCAGTCCGTCGCGGGCGTCGTCGGTGGACGTCGAACAGACCGACGGGTGGGCGATGCGCGCCCGCAGGTCGGCCCGGACGCGGGAGACGACGTGCATCGCCTCGAGCTGCCAGTGCCACACGTCGCCCGCGAGGGACGGCACGGGTGCGTGCGGCCACGGCTCCTGGCCCAAGGCAACCTCCTCCGCCGTCCGGTGGCGTTGGGACCGGGGTGGACCCACGGCCGGCCCGCGCCCCCATCCTGACCGAAAGGCCCCTTTCGCGCAGCGGCGGCCCCCGCTCGGGTCGGGTCGGGCCCCCGGACGGCCTCCGTCGGGCACACTGGCCGCGTGGAGCAGCTGTGGCGCGACCTGAGCCAGGTGGTGCTGGCCGACCGGAGCCTGGACGACGTGCTCGGCGAGGTCACCGACATCGCCGCCCGCACCATCCCCGGCGCCGAGTCCACCTCGATCACCCTCGTCCGCGGTGACAAGGCCTTCACCGCTGCGCACACCGGGGAGATGGCGCTGGCCGCCGACGAGTTGCAGTACGAGCGGGGCTACGGGCCCTGCATGGACGCCGGCCGGGCCGGTGTCGTGCTGCGGATCGACGACATGCGCACCGAGCAGCGGTGGCGCGACTACACCGCCCGCGTGCTCGACGTCGGCGTCCGCAGCTCGTTGTCGATGCCGCTGCCCTACCAGGGCAGCGCGATCGGCGCGCTGAACGTCTACTCCACGCTCCCGGGCGCGTTCGCGTCCGCCGAGTCGGAGAAGGCGGCGACGGCGGTGGCCGAGGCGATCGCGGTCGCGGTCGCCAACGCCGACGCGCACGACCGGCTGGTCGAGCACGCCCACAACATGCGGATGGCGATGGAGTCGCGCGCGGTCATCGAGCAGGCCAAGGGCGTGCTGATGGCCCAGCGCGGGCTGGAGGCCGACGCGGCGTTCGAGGTCCTGCGGGAGGCCTCGCAGCGCTACAACCGCAAGCTGCGGGACATCGCCCGCGGCATCGTCGAGACCACCCGCCGGCGTTAGCGGGCGGACCGGGCGAGCGCCGCCAGCCGGGTGACCAGGAACTCGACCGCAGCGACGCTGTCCACCGTCTCGGCCACCTCGACCGCGGTGGGGGACGACGAGACGCTGCGCCGGTCGACGAGGGTCTGCCCGCGGCCGGCGCCCAGGGTGGTGTCGACGACGACGTCCCGCCGCACGGTGCCCAGCGTGCCGGGCGCGATCGCCTCGGTCAGCGCCAGCGCGTCGTGCAGCACGACCCCGGTGGTGCCGTAGGTCGAGCGGGCGTGGTCGACGTACTGCCGCAGGATCGCCGCAGCGGTCTCCCCGACCGGCCCGGCCGCGGCGAACCGGGCGATGCCGTCGTCGTCCAGCACTGTGGGCAGCGTGACGTCCAGTCCGACGAGCACGGTGGGGACGCCGGAGCCGAGCACCCGCTGGGCGGCCTCCGGGTCGGCCCACACGTTGAACTCCGCGGCGGCGGTGACGTTGCCGCCGCGCCCGGCCGACCCGCCCATGAGCACCAGGCGGCCGATCCGCTCGGCGGCCTCGGGGTAGGTGGCCAGCAGCAGCGCGACGTTGGTCCACGGGCCGATCGCGGCCACGGTCACCGGCGTCTCCGCGGCCAGCAGCACCTCGGCCATCGCGACCACGGCCGGGCGCGGGTCCGGCGCGGCCGGCGAGGGCTCCAGCTCGACGCCGCCCAGGCCGGTCTCGCCGTGCACGTGGCCGGCCCGCTCGGGCTGCCGGTAGACCAGCGAGTCACGGGCGCCGGCGGCCACCGGGACGTCGGCGCGCCCGGCCAGGTGCAGCACCCGCAGCGCGTTGTCGGTGGTCTGCGCCAGCTCGACGTTGCCGTGCACCGTGGTGACCAGCCGCAGGTCGACCTCCGGGCTGGCCAGCGCCAGCAGGATCGCGAGGGCGTCATCGATGCCGGGGTCGGTGTCGATCACGAGGGGGGTCGCCACGGCCCGATCCTGTCAGCCGCGGCGGTCGGCCCCCGGTGCAGCCGGGTGCCGGCCCGGTCGGCGCGCGGTGCGGCCTGGTCCGTGACCGGTCGAGTCCCGGCGGGGCCGGGCGACTCCACGGACCGGGGAGTCCGGGAACCCGACACGCCGGGCGCGTCCGGTCGCCTCCCGAGGTGACCGACGCCCTGACCGGCGCGTGCCACGCTCAGGACCGGTGATCTTGTCGACTCGGGGTCGCTCGGTGAGGCAGGTCACCGACCGCCGCGCAGGGCCACCGCAACGGTTCGGTCACGCGCCCTCCAGCGGGTGTCGCAGGAGGCCGTCGCGCGGCGCCGTCGTCCCTACCGTTCTCCCTGTCCGCAGCGACTGCGGCACCGACCTCAGGAGGACGTCATGGCGAACGACCGGGCAGTGGCTCCGCGTCCGTCGCGCGTGACCGACGACCTGACCCTCAGCGGCCTGCTCGACGTCCTGGACCGGGCCGAGCCGCTGCCCGCCCGCAGCGGGTCCCGGCCCGGCCGGGCGGCGCTGCACCGCAGGGGTGCGGCCCGCCGGCCGGCCGTCGTCCGCCCGGTCCCCGTCCCGGCCGTGCGCCCCCGACCGGTGGCGCCGGCCTCCACCCCGGCGCCGGCCGCCGCGCCGGTCCCTACCGCGCCGGCCCCCGCCCCGGCGGCCCGTCCGGGCCTGCGGGCGCGGCTGCGCCGTCTGGTCCCTGTCCCTTATACACATTT
>NZ_NVPT01000265.1 GCF_002802985.1 Geodermatophilus chilensis
CCGTCCGTGCTCTACGGCGGGCCGCCTGGTACCTCTACCGCTGGAACACCCGGCCAAGATCACCGCGGATCCGTTGACCTACTGGCGGGAGCTCTAAGGAGACGTAGACGGACCCCGCCAGGGTCCACACGTAGGTGAAGTCGGCGACCCACCACTGGTCCGGCCGGGACGGGGTCGCCCAGGCCCGGTCGACCAGATCCGGATGCCGCGGCGCGGCCTGGTCCCGGTGGGTGGTCACGTCGAGCGGCGGCCGCGGCGCACGCCGTCGATGCCCATCAGGCGGCCGACCTGATCGCGGCCCCATGGATGCCCGGCTCGCCGGGCGGCGTGCCAGAGTTTGCGGACCCCGTACAGGCCGCGGTTGGCCCAGTAGAGGTCGACCAGGGCGTTCGCCGCGTAGGCGTCGGCCAACTCCGCGGCCGAGACCGGGCAGGAGACGCGCTCGTAGTAGGTGCTCGGGGCGATCTTGAGCCCGTGCTCGGTGAGCACGCGGCAGATCGGCTCGACCCCGAAGCGAGCCTTGTGGGCGTCGATGTGGTCGACGATTACTTGAGTCGGCGGTCGAGTTCCGCCGCGGCGAAAAACGCCGAGGCGGTCTTGAGAATCTCGTTCGCCCGGCGCAGCTCGGCGACCTCCCGACGCAACGCCTTCAGCTCGTCAGACGCCTCGGTCGTCACGCCGGGACGGACACCGATGTCGATCTCCTCCCGCTCGACCCAGTTGCGCAGCGTGGCCGGGTTGATGTCCAGCACTACGCCCACGGCGCGGCGAGCGGTCAACTTCGACTCGCCCAGATCACGGATGCATTTCTGGTACATCCGCACGGCACGGGCCCGGGTCTCCTCGTCGTACTTGCGGGGTGCTGGCACGCTCTCAGTCTCCTTGCGAGATCAGAGCCTCCACCAGATCCAGGACGGTTCAATCACCCGCGGCCACCGGCGAGTGCCCTACCGCGGAGTGGCCAGGAATGACGCCTGGCTGCACCTGCGCACGGCCGCGATCAACCTCCGCCGCCTGCTGGCCCTCGGACTCACCGGCAGCGCCGGTCACTGGGCGCTGGCCTCTTGACCCGCCCACCCCACCGCGCCACCGCGCCACCGCGAGGATGGGCAGGGCGACCTCTCTGTCGCACCCCAGGGTGCTGACCTCACTGCAGCCAGACTGCCGAGGCGCCCTGCTCCTTATTCAGCAGGCTCCTAGGCGGGCTCGCCGCCGCCGCCGGGGTCGCCCGAGGTGAGGGGGTCGCCCGAGGGGGCCGGGTCGCCCGAGGGGGCCGGGTCGCCGGAGGACAGCGGGTCGCCCGAGGCGTCCGGGTGGCCCGAGGCGTCCGGGTCGCCCGAGGCGTCCGGGTCGCCCGAGGCGTCCGGGTTGCCTGCGGGGTCGGGGTTGCCCGACTGGTCGGGGGCTCCAGTGGCCGGCGGAGCGCTGGTCGGCGAGCCGGGGGCGCCGGAGTTTCCGGGCATGTCCCACCCGGCGGAGCCTCCGGCACGTTTGCCGTGCCGGTCGCCTTGCCCGGAGCCGCAGTCCTTTCCGTCGTCGTCGTTGTGGTCGTGGCCCCCGTGGCGGTGGTGCCCGTGGTGGTTGTCGCCGTGGTGATGGCCGTCGGAGCCGTCATGGCCGTGGTCGTCGCGGCCGTGGTGGCCGGGCCGCACTGGGGCCGACGGGGCACCGGGCGTCCCGGTGGCCGGTGGTGACCCCTTGTCCGGCATCAGCGGCGCCGGTGATCCGGGTGCCCGCGTCTTCTTCCCCGGGGTCCCGTCCGCCGGGCTCTGCGACGCGGGGCCGGGGGTCACCGTGACCTTTCGGCGGGGACGGCGGCGGCCGGTCCCTGGGTCGACGGGGTGGTCGTGGACCCGTTCTGCCCGGGTGCACCGGCGCCGACGTCCTCCCGCTGCTCGGGGGTCGGCGACCCGGCGGGCCCCCGGGAGGCCGGGAAGGGGCCGGCGGGCGCGGAGTCGACCGCGGAGGCCTCGGAGCGCTGCTCCAGGACAGCCTCGGTAGGACGCTCCGAGCCCGCGTCGCCCGGTCGGCCCGCCGGTCCCTCCATCGGGGACGCCGCCGCCGGCTGGTCCCGACACGTCCCGCCGACCGCCGTCCCGTCGCCCGGCACCTTTGCCGCGGCCGCGGGCCGGGCGGGTTCGACCGACGGGCCGAGCAGCGAGAAGCCGGCCCACGCGCCGACGAGCGTGGCCGTTCCGATGGCGACCAGGACGGCGAGCGCGCCGGCCGTCAGCGCCAGCCGCTCCGACCACCGGTGCTGCGCCGGCCAACCGGTCGCCGCGTAGTGCAGCAGGACCGGCCGACGGTGGTCGTCCGGGGTCGGCTCCGCGGACTGCCGTGGGCGGTGCCGCCCCGTGGCGCTCATCCGGTCGACCCGCGGGGGTGGGGCGCCGGCCTGATGCGGCGCTCAGCCCACAACGCCGCCTGCGTCCGGTCGGTGGCGCCGATGCGCTGCAGGATGCGGGTGACGTGGGTTTTCACCGTGGCCTCGCTGATCCGCAGCCGCCGGGCGATCACCTTGTTGGGCAGACCCTGGCGGACCAGTTCCAGGACCTCCTTCTCCCGGTCGGTGAGCAGGTCACCCTGGCCCCGGTCGCGCAGGTCGGCGAGCACCGCCGAGGTCACCATCGGATCGACCGGGGCCCCACCCGCGGCGATGCACCGCACCGCATCCAGGATCGACTCGCCGTCCTGGTACTTGAGCAGGTAGCCATCGGCGCCGGCCATCAGGGCGGGCAGCACCAGGTCCGGCTCGCCGAAGGAGGTCAGGACCAGGACCGGGACCGTCCGGCCGCGCTCGCGCAGCGACCGGATGACCGTGATGCCGTCCCGCCCGGGCATGGACAGGTCGAGCAGCACCACGTCCGGGTCGAGCCGGTCGACCATCTCCAGTGCGCTGTCCCCGTCCGCCGCCGCGCCCACGCACTCCAGGCCGTCGGCGGCGGCCAGCAGGCTGGAGATGCCCCGCCGGACGACGGCGTGGTCGTCGACCACCAGCACCCGGATCACCGTGCGGCCCCGGCCACCAGGGACGTGGCCGCGGCCAGCGGCACGGTCGCCACCACGCGGGTGCCCTCGCCCGGGGCGCTGGCCAGCGTGAGTGAGCCGCCGGCGTCGACCATGAGTTCACCCAGCGCCCGCAGCCCGACGTGGCCGGCTGCGCTCCGCTCGATCAGGCGGCTCTCGTCGAAGCCCTGCCCGTCGTCCTCGATGACCATCGTGGCGACCTCCTCGTGGCGTGTGACGGCGACCTCCACCGAGGTGGCCCCGCTGTGCGTGACGACGTTGCGCAGCGCCTCCTGGGCGCAGCGGTACAGCAGCGCGGCCGTCGGCCCGGGCAGCTCCCGCGCGTCATCGGCCCGCACAGTGACCCGGATCCCGGATCGGCCCAGCTCCTGGGCCAGCACCCGGAGCGCCGGGAGCAGTCCGCCGCGGAAGCTGCCGCGGGCCGGGATGAGGGCCACCAGCAGCGACCGGAGGTCCTCGACGGTCTGGCGCACCCCCTGCGCGGTGTGCTCCAACAGCTCGGCGTCCTCCGGGTCGCGGGGCTGGCCACGCATCTGCGCGGCGTCGAGCTCGAAGGCCACCGCGGTGAGGTCCTGGACGGCGTGGTCGTGCACCTCGCCGGCGATCCGGCGCCGCTCGGCGTCCGAGGCGTCCACGTCGGGGAGGAACCGGCCCAGGTCCCCGGTGCGGTAGATGCGCTCCCCCGGAATCCCCCGCGGGTCGGAAATGAAGCGGTCAGCGGTGAGGTCGGGCCGGTTCACGTAGCCGTGGGCCACGCCCAGCCCGCCGACGCAGATCTCTCCGATCTCCCCGGCGGGGACCGGCTGCCGGTCGTCGTCGAGCAGCGTGATCCGGTAGGTGGGAAGTGGGCGCCCGATGGTGACCGGCTTGCCTGGACGCAGCTCGGCCATCGTGCAGGTGACGGTGGTCTCCGTCGGCCCGTAGGTGTTCAGGATCCGCCGGCCCGGCCCCCAGCGGTCGACGAGCTCACGGGGACAGGCCTCGCCGCCGACGTTGACGGTGCGGATCGACGGCAGCATGCGGTCGAGCGTGGCCAGAACGGTCGGGACGCAATAGATCATGGTGATCTGGTGCTCTTCGAGGAAGTCCGCGAGACCGGACCCCACCCGCCGCCCGTCGGTGGGCCCGGCCACGAGCGTCGCTCCCACGGCCCAGGTGGGCCAGATCTCCTCGATGGAGAAGTCGAAGGCGATCGTCATGCCCTGGTAGACCCGGTCGGACGGCTCCACCCCGTACAGCGCCGGCACG
>NZ_NVPT01000266.1 GCF_002802985.1 Geodermatophilus chilensis
GGGCGGCGGCGAGGCCGACGGCGGCCAGCCCGGCGGCGGTGACGGCCAGGTGCCGCGGCCGGCGGCCCAGCGGCGCGTCGGCGCGCTCCCGCCAGCCGGGGCCGTGCAGCCGCCGCATGAGGACGTCGTCGGCGTTGCCCGCCTGCACGCGGACGCTGACCCAGCGGTCGACCGGGCGCACCGGGTGGGTGATCCAGCGCTGCCCGCGGACCAGCCGGGCGCCGGTGTCCATCACCCGCAGCGCCAGGTCGGAGTCCTCGCGGAAGGCGCGGGGGAAGCGCTCGTCGAAGCCACCCACCGCGGCCAGGGCGACGCGGCGGTAGGCGAGGTCGGCGGTGATCCAGGAGCTGGTGGCCAGGCCTGCGGTGCCGCGCTCCCAGTCGGTGGGCCGGCGGCCCTCGGGCAGCGGCACCCGCACCCGGCCCTGACTGCCGGCCACGTCGGCCGAGAGGTCGGAGAGGTCCTCGGCCAGCCGCTGGTACCAGTCGGGGTCGGGGACGACGTCGTCGTCGAGGAAGGCCACCCACTCGGTGCGCACGCTGCGCCAACCGAGGTTGCGGGCGCGGGCCGGACCACCGCCGCCGGTGCGCACCACGCGCACGGGCGGCAGGCCGGGCCGCTCGGGGCGCAGCGGCTCGCCGGCGGGCCGGTCGTCGACGAGCACCAGCTCGGCCGGGCGCGGCCCCGGGGCCTGCGCGAGCGCGTCGAGCAGCACGTCCAGCGACGGCCGGCCGACGGTCGGCACGACCACGGAGCACCGCTCGATCCCCACCTGCATGATCGCGTCCTGCCCGCCCCGGGTGGAGCGGAAACACTACGGGCTTGAAGTGAATGTGCGCCGCCGCCCGCAGCGTCGCCTTTCGCGCGCGAAAGGCGAGGTCAGCGGCGGGTGCGCGCCGCTGCGGAGACGCGGGCGAGGGCGTCGGTGACGACGGCGGCGTCGTCGCCCAACAGGGTGAGCAGGTGGGCCACCAGGTCGTCGTGGGTCGGGCGGGCCTCCTCGACCTTGGCCCGCCCGGCGGGGGTGAGCCGGGCGTGCAGCAGCCGCTTGTCACCCGACGAGCGCTCCCGGACGACGAGCCCCTCGGTCACCAGGCGGGTGACGGTGCTGGTCACCCCGGCGCGGGAGATGCCGAGCGCCTCGGCGAGCTCGCCCATCGTGGCCCGCTCGCCGGGCGCGTCGGCGATCCGGCGCAGCGCCTCGTAGCCGGTGAGCGAGAGGTCGTGCCGCCGGTGCAGGGCGGAGTCGACGCGGCGGGTGATGCGGTCGTGCACCTGCACGATGCGCAGCCAGGTCTCGGCCGGACGGGGGACCGCACCTGGGACGTCGGCCACGTCCCCGGGCACGGGCTCGGCGGGGAGGTCCGGAGCCAGGGCGTCCTCGGGGCGGGCCACCCGACCATCGTCGCCGACGGAGCGCTCAGGCGCTCCCGGTGGACGAGGGCGCGCGGCCCCGCACCCCCGGCCGCCGGCTCCCGGCGACGAGGGCGAGGCCGGCGCCCGAGGCGAGCAACGACCCGCCGGCGACCAGCAGCAGCCAGGGCACGCCGCCGGTGACCGCGGCGGCCTCCTGTGCGGCGACCGGGATGGCGGGCCTGCCGTCGGCGATGCCGGCCGGGGCGGAGCTGCTCGGGTCGGGCAGGCCCGGGACCGGCATGGGCACCACCTCGCCGGCCTGCGGGACCACCGCCGCGCCGCTGGGCGGGCTGATGGCCGCGCAGTCCTCGGCCGCCGGCCGGGTGAAGCTGTAGCCGGTCAGGTCGTCGACCCAGCCGGAGCCCGAGCCGTCGATGGCCTCGTACCGGAGGAACGGGTCGATCGTCTCGCCCCACTCGACCTCGCCGGTGCTCAGCACGACCACGGCGCCGGGCGCGACGTCGGCGGCGTCCTCCCCGGCGGGACGGCGTCCGGTGCCCAGGGTGACCGCGTAGCCGACGGTGCCGCCGGTGACCTCGACGACCACACCGCCGGGGCGGCAGCTGGGGCCGTGGGTGACGCGGGCGTCGGGGCGGGCGGCGTCGTCGACGGCGACCGCGGGCCCGGCGAGGGCGATGCCGGCGCACAGCAGGGCGAGCGCCATGACGACGACGGACGCCGGCCGGGTGGCCACCTGCACGTGCTGTTCCCCCTGGTTCTGCGCCGGCGCGCCCGCGGTGCGCCGGTGCCGACCATGATGCCGGGGCGAGCGCCGCGCCGACCCGGGGTTACCGACCGGTCGCGCGTGTCGTCACGGCGTGTCGGCAGAAAGTCGGATCGGGACCGCGCCACCGGCTGTGACCTGGCGCTCACTACGGTGTCCGCGTGGACTCAGCAGCGGGGACCGGCCGCCGCCGACAGGACGAGGTCTACCGCGCAGGGGTGTACGGCCGCCGGCCCCGGGTGCCCACCGCGGCCCGGACGCTGCAGCGGCGCGCGCGGGAGCGGCTCGGCACCCGCGCCTACTCCTACGTCGCGGGCGGGGCCGGGGACGAGGCGACCCAGCGGGCCAACCGCGCGGCGTTCGACCGGTGGGCCGTCGTCCCACGGGTGCTGCGGGACGTGAGCGTGCGGGACACCTCGGTCGAGCTGTTCGGACGGCGGCTGCCCGCACCCCTGCTGCTGGGTCCGGTGGGCGCGCTCGAGCTGGTGCACCCGGCGGCCGACCTCGCGGTGGCCCGCGCGGCGGCGTCCCTGGGCGTGCCGATGGTCTTCTCGAACCAGGCCTCGGTGTCGATGGAGGAGTGCGCCGCGGCCATGGGCGACTCCCCGCGCTGGTCGCAGCTGTACTGGTCGACGTCGGACGAGCTGGTGGAGAGCCTGGTGGGGCGCGCGGAGGCCAGCGGCTGCGACGCGCTGGTGGTCACCCTCGACACCACGATGCTCGGCTGGCGCCCGCGCGACCTGGACCTGGGCCACCTGCCGTTCGCACTCGGCAAGGGCATCGTGCAGTACACCTCCGACCCGGTGTTCCGCCGGCTGGTCGAGGAGCGGGCGGGTGCCGCTCCCGCGCCGGCCCGGGCGGGGGCCGCCGCGAGCCGGGACCGGCAGCCGCGCCCGACGCTGTCCGCCGTCCGGGCCCTGGTGGGCATGGCGCGGGCCTGGCCCGGTCCGCTGCTGGACAACCTGCGCTCGCCGCTGCCTCGCGCCGCGGTGGAGACGTTCCTCGCCATCTACTCCCGGCCCTCGACCACCTGGGCCGACCTCGCCTGGCTGCGGGCCCGCACCCGGCTGCCGATCGTGCTCAAGGGCGTGCTGCACCCCGACGACGCCCGGCGGGCGCTCGACGAGGGTGTGGACGGTCTGGTGGTCAGCACCCACGGCGGCCGGCAGGTGGACCGCTCCCTCGCAGCACTCGACGCCCTGCCCGACGTGGTGGCCGCGGTCGGCGACCGGGCGCCGGTGCTGCTCAACAGCGGGGTGCGCAGCGGCGCCGACGTCCTCACCGCGGTGGCGCTGGGTGCGCGGGCGGTGCTGCTCGGCCGGCCGTTCGCCTGGGGGCTGGCCCTGGGTGGCGAGGAGGGCGTGCGGCAGGTGGTGTCCGACGTGCTGGGCGAGTTCGACCTGACCCTGGGCCTGAGCGGCCACACGTCGGTCGACCAGCTCTCCCCGGAGGTGCTGCGCCGGGTCGGCTGAGCCCGGTCCTCGGGCACCGGCGGATCGGACGACACGCCGGGCCGGGGTTGACCCTCGGGAGTGGCCTGGGTCACAGTGGGGATGGGCGGGGGCAGCCGGCAACGAGTGGCCTCCCACTGCTGGGAGGACCGACCAACGCGGCCAGACCGTCAGGACCGGCCCCCCGCCCCTCATCCCTCCGCGACACCTCCCCCGGCGCTGTGGTCATCGTGCGACCCGGGCGCCTGACGCTCGGGCGGAGCGTCGGAGGTATCGCCTCCTCCCCCGGGGAGGCGCGCGATGACCGCCGTCCGGGCCGCACCCGCTGGGTGCTCGTCACGTCGCTGATCGACCTGGTGCTGGTGGCCTCGCCGCCTGGGATCCGTGGGGACCGACCCGCCGTCCATGACCTCCGCGGACCTCTCCCCCTGCCCCGCACTGTGGGCAGGGGCGGAGGTCCGCGGGGACCGGGTCAGACCCGGGGGACAGCCGCCGACGACGCAGGCATCGGGGCCGAAGTCGGCTCCGGGGTCGGCTCCGGGGTCGGCTGCGGTTCCGAGGACGGCGCGGGTCCCGGCGCGGCACCCGGCTCTGGGGTGGGTGGGATCGGCGCGGCGGGCGCCGTCTCCGGTTCTGGCGTGGGCGTCGGGGTGGGCCCCGGCTGGGTAGCGGGGGCCGGCGG
>NZ_NVPT01000267.1 GCF_002802985.1 Geodermatophilus chilensis
TCGCTCTTGCTCGTGATTCTTATCTCTGACTTCGGCTCTCTCTTCTTGCTTTCTGTTTTTTTATATTACTGTTCCCGCGCCCCCAGAGACCTACACGTAAGGCGTCGTCGGCAGCGTCAGATCTGTATAAGAGACCGTCCTGGACCTGGTGCTGCCCGGCCCCGACGTGCCGCCGCTGCTGTGGGTCCTCGCCGTCGTCGCCGTCCTGGGTGTGGTGGTCGCGGGCGTGGTCTCCGCCCGTCGCGCCTGGACGGTGCGGGTCGACGCCGCCGGCGACGACCCGGCGCTGTCGGTCGGCCCCGAGCGGGTGCCGCTCGCCGACGTCGACGCCGCGCACCTGCGCGCGGTCCGCGCCGGGACGGCGGGGGTGGACGCCGGCGCCCCGGTGCTCGGCGGCGGCTGCTCGCTGCCCCGCGGCCGGTCGGGCCTGCCGCTGCGGACGACGGACGGGCGCACCGTGCTCGTGCCCACCCGCGACCCGGGAACGCTGTCGCGTGCCCTGCTCGCGGCTGTGTCGGACGTCCCCGGCCGCCCGTCGGAGAGGAAGGGGACACTGTGGTCGTGACCTCGCTGGACAGCCCCCCGTACGCCTACGAGGCCCCCGAGTCGGCCGACCTGTTCGCCCGCGCGCAGCGGGTCACCCCCGGCGGGGTGAACTCCCCGGTGCGCGCCTTCGGCGCCGTCGGCGGCACCCCCCGTTTCATGGCGCAGGGCCAGGGCGCGTACCTCACCGACGCCGACGGCCGCCGCTACGTCGACCTCGTCGCCTCGTGGGGGCCGCTCATCCTCGGCCACGCCCACCCGGCGGTCGTCGAGGCCGTCACCGCCGCCGCCCGCCGCGGGCTGACCTTCGGCGCCCCGACCGCGGGCGAGGTGGAGCTGGCCGAGGAGATCGTCCGCCGGATGCCGCCGGTGGAGGAGGTGCGGCTGGTCAACTCCGGCACCGAGGCGGTGCTCTCGGCGGTCCGGCTGGCCCGCGGCGTCACCGGCCGGCGGGTCGTCGTGAAGTTCGCCGGCTGCTACCACGGGCACGTCGACGCGCTGCTGGCCTCGGCCGGCTCCGGCGTGGCCACCCTCGGGCTGCCCGACACCCCCGGCGTCACCACCGGCGCCGCCGCCGACACCGTCGTCCTGCCCTACAACGACGCGACCGCGGTCGAGGCCGTCTTCGCCGAGCGCGGCAGCGAGATCGCCGCGGTCATCACCGAGGCCGCGGTCGGCAACATGGGCGTCGTCCCGCCGGTGGACGGCTTCAACCAGGCACTGCGCCGCATCACCGCCGCGCACGGCGCGCTGCTGATCGTCGACGAGGTCATGACCGGATTCCGCGTCTCCCGCTCCGGCTGGTACGGCCTGGACCCGGTGGACGCCGACCTGATGACCTTCGGCAAGGTCATGGGCGGCGGGCTGCCGGCCGCGGCCTTCGGCGGCCGCGCCGACCTCATGGAGCACCTCGCCCCGGCCGGGCCGGTCTACCAGGCGGGCACGCTGTCGGGGAACCCGGTCGCGGTCGCCGCGGGCCTGACCACGCTGCGGCACTGCACCGACGAGGTCTACCGCCGCTGTGACGAGGTCGCCGTCACCCTGCGCGGGGCGGCCAGCGCCGCGCTGTTCGCCGCCGGCGTCCCGCACCGCGTCCAGCAGGCCGGGTCGATGTTCTCGGTGTTCTTCGTGCCCGACGAGCGGCAGGTGCGCGACTACGACGACGCCCGCTCGCAGGACGCCGCCCGCTACACCGCCTTCTTCCACGCGATGCTCGCCCGCGGCGTCTACCTGCCGCCGTCGGCGTTCGAGTCGTGGTTCGTCAGCGCCGCGCTCGACGACGAGGCCGTCGAGCGGGTGCTCGAGGCCCTCCCGGCCGCCGCCCGCGCCGCGGCCGCCGTCGACCCGTCGTCCGCCCCGCCGGCCGAGGAGCCGGCGGACGCCTCCACCGGGATGAGCACCTGATGGCCGAGACCACCATCGTCCACCTGCTGCGCCACGGCGAGGTGTACAACCCCGAGAAGGTGCTCTACGGCCGGCTGCCGGGCTACCGGCTCTCCGAGACCGGCGAGGCGATGGCGCTGGCCGCCGCCGAGTGGCTGACCGACAAGGGCCTCACCCACGTCGTGTCCAGCCCGCTGGAGCGCGCGCAGCAGACCGCCGCGCCGATCGCCGGCAAGCTCGGCCTGCCGGTCGAGACCGACGACCGGCTGATCGAGGCGGGCAACGCCTTCGAGGGCCTGCGGGTCGGCGTGGGGGACGGCGCGCTGCGCTCCCCCCAGCACTGGTGGAAGCTGCGCAACCCGGTCCGCCCGTCGTGGGGCGAGCCCTACGTGGAGATCGCCGCCCGGATGCTGGCTGCCGTCGAGGCCGCCCGGGACGCCGCCCGCGGCGCCGCCGTGGTGTGCGTCAGCCACCAGCTGCCGATCTGGACGCTGCGGCTGCACCTCGAGGGACGCCGCTACGCGCACGACCCGCGCCGCCGGCAGTGCGGCCTGGCCAGCGTGACCTCGGTGACCTACGACGGCGACCGCTTCGTGGGGCTGTCCTACGCGGAGCCCGCCGGCGCCACCCCGTCCGACGCGGTCCCCGGCGCATGAGGCGGCGGCTGCTCGGCGCCCTGGTCGGGGCGCTGCTCCTGACCGGCTGCTCCACCGGCACCGACGCCGTCGACGTCAACAACGGCGGCGAGTTCCGCTTCGTCCAGGGCACCCCGGCCGGCGAGGTCATCCCGCCCGACGAGCGCGCCGCCGCGCCGGAGTTCTCCGGGACCCTGCTGGACGGCGAGGAGTTCCACTCCGGCGAGCTCGACGGCAGCGTCGCGGTGATCAACTTCTGGGGCTCCTGGTGCGCGCCGTGCCGGGTGGAGTCGCCGGAGTTCCAGGAGGTCTACGCCGAGGTGCGCGACCAGGGGGTGCAGTTCCTCGGCGTCAACGTCAAGGACACCGACCAGCTCGCCCGGGCCTTCGAGGACAGCTTCGGCATCGAGTTCCCCTCGCTGGACGACCCGCGCGGCGAGGTGGCCCTGGCGTTCCGCGACTACCCGGCCAACGCCATCCCCTCCACCATCGTGCTCGACGCGCAGGGCCGGGTGGCCGCGGTCTACACCGGCTCGGTCCAGCAGGACGACCTGCGTGCGGTGCTCGACCTGCTGATGGCCGAGGAGGGCTGATGGGGGAGACCTTCAGCGGCCTGGTGACCGACGGCCCGCTGCTCGTGGCCGCCGGGGTCGCCGCCCTGGTCGGGCTGGTCAGCTTCGCCTCGCCGTGCGTGCTGCCGCTGGTGCCCGGCTACCTGTCCTACGTCACCGGGCTGGTCGGCTCCGGCACCCCGACGACGGCCTCCGCGCCGGTCGCGCAGGGCTCCGGCGGAACGGCGACCGCGGTGCGCACCGCGGCCGACGAGCGCTCCCCCCGCGGCCGGATGGTGCTCGGCGCCGTCCTGTTCGTGCTCGGCTTCACCGCCGTCTTCGTCACCATCAGCACGGCGGTCGGCGGCCTGGGCCGGATGCTGCTGCAGTACAACGACGAGATCACCCGGGTGCTCGGTGTCGTCACGGTCCTGGTCGGGTTGGGCTTCCTCGGCTGGTTGCCGCTGCTGCAGCGCACCAAGCGGGTGGCGTTCCGGCCGGCGACCGGGCTGGCCGGGGCGCCGCTGCTGGGCGTCGTCTTCGGGCTGGGCTGGACGCCGTGCCTGGGCCCGACGCTGGCCGCGGTGGAGAACCTCGCGTTCCAACAGGCGACCGCCGGCCGCGGCGCGCTGCTCGGGCTCGCCTACTGCCTGGGCCTGGGCGTGCCGTTCGTCCTGGTGGCGCTCGGCGCCCGCTGGGCGATGGGCGCCACGTCGTTCCTGCGCCGGCACGCGCGGGCGGTCACCCGGTTCGGCGGCGTCGTCCTCGTGGTCGTCGGCCTGCTGCTGGTGACCGGCGCCTGGACCGAGATGATGCGCTGGCTGCAGGGCTGGCTGGCCGCCAACGGCTTGGCGGAGAGCGTCCTGTGACGGCGACCGCCCCGCCGCGGCCGGCCGCGGCGCCCCCACCCCCCCGTCCCTTCGCCCCATCTCCGAGCCCACCAGACGGAACTAGATCTCGTACGCCGCCTTCTGCCCGACCAAGAAATTACTGCTCCCCCCATCCGGTTACTGCCTCAGATCGGCCTCCCCTTCCAGCTCGTCCTCCACGACCGTCAGTCTCCGCCTCTTCTGAACGTTCTGCCATACCGCATA
>NZ_NVPT01000268.1 GCF_002802985.1 Geodermatophilus chilensis
TGCTGGTGCACCGACGACAGCGGGAAGCCCCACGGCCGGAACAGCAGCGCGCGGTCCTCGGCGAGCGGGGCGGCGCCGTTGCGCAGCCCCTCGGTGAACAGGTCGACGAGCGCGTCCCAGCGGGTGTGGCGACCGGCGGGGAAGCGGACCTCGGCGCGGGCCCGCCGGCGGGAGCCCGGCAGGTACCAGCGGTGCGCCCAGAACGAGCCGGGCCGGGCCAGCCGCACGGCGCCGACCAGCGCGACCAGCGGGACGAAGACGCCGACGACGCCCAGCACCACCCGGCCCTTGAGGATCGCAGCCACGGCGAAGAGCAGGTTGGCCGCTACCGTTATCCACAACAGTATTTCACCACCGGCGTCGTCGGCGTCGAACGGGTTGGCGCCGACGAGCAGCAGCCCGCCGACGACCAGGGCGACCAGGACGGCGTCGATCGAGCTGCGGCCCTGGCGGCTCCAGTAGACGTCCTCGAGGTGCAGCCAGAGCGCGAACTCGTCGAGGGTGAGGGCGGCGCCGGCCCCGAAGAGCACCGCCAGCAGCTGCACCCACGGCGGGCCGGGCCGGTAGGTGAACTCGAGGGTGCCGGTGCCCAGCAGCAGGAAGATGCCGTAGACCTCGTGGTGCACGTGCACCCCGCCGACGCTGGCGTCGCGGAACGGCCCGCGGCCGGTGCGGATGGCCCGGGTGACCAGCCGGGTGACCAGGAACGTCAGCAGGAACGCCAGCACCATCCAGCCGACGACGGCCCGGCGGCCGGCCAGGTCGGGCAGCAGTTCCGGAGCGACGTCCACCCGTCACCTCCGCGCGCCGCAACCCGGTCGCCGCCGATGGTGGTGCCGTCCGGCGCCCGTCGACAAGCGGGTCGGCCGCGGGGCCGTCCTGCCGCGACCCGCCGTCAGCGGGCCAGGAAGTGCACGCCGAGCCACAGCCAGGCGAGCAGCACCGCCGTCCGCCCGGGGGCGGTGCGCATGACCGCGCCGACCGTCTCGGCGGCCGTCGCCGGGCCGGCGCCGCGGCGGGCGGCCGCCTCCAGGACGAGGGCCGCGAGCAGCAGGGCCGCGAACCCGACGGCCCCGGTCACCCCGGCCGCCGGCGACCGGGACGGGCGACCAGCCAGGCGCCGGCCGCCAGCCAGCCCAGCGTCGCGGCGGCCCGCGCGGCCGGGTGGGCCAGCACGGGGTCGGCCAGGTCGCTCAGCGTGGGCCGGTCGTCGTCGGCCAGGGTGGCCAGCTCCCAGGCCGCGGCCGCCACCAGCCACACCAGCCACGGCGCTCCGCGGCGGCCGACCGGCGGCGCCGCCGCACCGGCGCGCCGGGCCAGCCCCACCCCGGCGACGACGAGACCCGCGGCGGTCACGGCGAGCAGCGCACCGGCCGACAGCTCGCCCGCGACGGCGACCGTGGCCGCGCAGGCGGCGGCCGCGGTCGCACAGGTGAGCCGGCGCAGCAAGCGGGAACACCCCACCCGTGCATGCTGGCGCAGCGGGCCGCGGGAGGGTCGTCGTCCTCACCGCGGCGCTCCTCCCGGTGCTCGCGACCTGGAACAACCTGGTGGTGCACCGGCTGCCGGGCCGTCCCGGCTCCTACGTCGTGGCCAACGTCGCGGCGACGGCCGTGCTGCTCGCCGCCGCCCGCGCCGCCGGGCTGTCGTGGGCCGAGCTCGGGTTCGACCGCCGTCGCCTCGTGGCGGGCGCGCGGTGGGGCGGGGGCTGTGCGGCGGTCGTCGCGGCCGGGTACGCGGGCGCGCTGGCGCTGCCCGCCGTCCGGCCGCTGCTGGCCGACGCCCGGGTGGCGGGGCTGGACGGCGGGGAGCTCGCCGGCCAGGTGCTGGTCCGGATCCCGCTCGGCACCGTGCTGTGGGAGGAGGTCGCCTTCCGCGGGGTGCTGCTGACGGCGCTGGGCCGGCTGCTGTCTCGGCGCGGCGCGACCGGGATCTCCGCCGCCCTGTTCGGCCTCTGGCACGTCCGGCCCACGCTCGGGGCACTGGTGGCCAACGACCTGGCGGGCGGTCCGCTGGCGCGCACCGGCGCCGTGCTGCTGGCGTGCCTGGGCACCGCGGCCGCCGGCGTCCTCTTCGCGGAGTTGCGGATCCGCAGCGGCAGCCTGCTCGCCCCCGCCCTGCTGCACCTGGCCACGAACTCGCTCGGCGTGCTGGCCGGGGCCGCCGCGCACCGGCTCGCATAGCGGCTCCCTAGACTCGTGCGGGATGACGACGGCGAGGTGGCGGGCGGCGCTCGCCGTCCTCGCGGTGGTCGCCGGCGCCCTCGCCGTGCTGACCAACCTGGCGCTCTTCCCGCTCTACTCGCTCAACCGCGACGACTCCGTCTACGTCGCCATGGCCGGGCTGCTCGAGACCGGCGCGGCCACTCTGCCCGCCGACCACGACCCGTTCCGGCCGTGGGCCTCGGCGGTGGTCGGCGACCGGGTCGTGCTGAAGTACACGCCGCCCTGGCCGGCCGTGATCGCGGCCGGCGACCTGCTCACCGGCTCGCCGCGGGCGGCCCTGGCGCTCAGCGCCGCGGCCGCCGCGGTGCTCGTCGCGCTGTTGGCCGCCGAGGTGCTGCGCGACCGCACCGTCGCCCTCACCGCCGGCGCGCTGTTCGCGCTCTCGCCCGTGGTCGCGGTGCAGAGCGGCACCTTCCTGCCGTACCTGCCCGCGCTGGCGCTGGGCCTCGGCGCCGCCGTCCTGCTGCTGTCGGGGGCACGGCTGGGCTCGACGCCGCGGCTGGTCGCAGCCGGTGCGGTGGCCGGGGTCGCCGCCTTCGCCCGGCCCTTCGACGCGCTGCTCACCGTCGCGCCGTTCGGGCTGGCCGTCCTGCTGGCGCGGGAGCGCGGTGGCCTCTCCCGCCCCGGCCTGGTCCTGCGCGTCGCCGCCGGGGCGGTGCCGGTGCTGGCGCTGACGCTGGTCTACAACGCCGTGGTGGTCGGCGGGCCGTTCTCGCTGCCGTTCACCGTCACCGGTCCGCAGGACACCTTCGGCTTCGGCGACCGCGGCGTCTTCCCCCAGCGCACGGCGGACTTCACGGCCGCGGACGGTGTGACCGGGATGCTGGCCAACCTGGCCGCGACGCCGGGTTGGGTGGCCGGCGGGGTCGTGCTCGTGGCGCTCGCCGTCCTCGGTCTGGTGCGTAGCCGGGGCGCGGCGCGCTGGCCGGTCGCCGCCCTCGCCGTGGTCGTGCCGCTGGGCTACCTGCCGTTCTGGGGGCCCTGGGCGATCGCCGAGCAGTGGGAGGGGCTGGAGCTGTTCGGCCCCTTCTACACCCTGCCGGTCGTCGTCCCGCTGGTCGTGTTCGGCGCCGCCGGCCTGCTGCGGGTGGCGCGGCGGGGGCGGCCGCTGGCCGCCATCCTGGTGGTGGCGATGGTCGGGCTCACCGCGCTCGCCGTGCCCGGCCCGGTCGCCGGGCACCGGGCGGTGACCGCGGAGTACCGGGCGGTGCAGCAGGTGGTGGAGGACGCCGGCCTCGACGACGCGCTGCTGTTCCTGCCGCTGCGGGGCGACCTGGGCTTCGTGAGCGACACGCCGTTCCTGGAGAACGCCCCGTCGCTGCAGCAGCCGGTGCTCTACGCCGCGCAGCGCGGCGCGGCCGACCTCGCGCTGGTCGCGCGCTTTGCGGAGCGCGCCCCGTACCGGCTGTCGGAGGACGACGAGGGCCCGCCGGTCGTGGAGCCGCTGCGGGTGGACGCCGGTGCGCAGCTGACCCTCCGGCTGCGGCTGGCCGTGCCGCCCGACGCCTCCTCCGCCGTCGCGTACCTGCGGGCGGGGGACCGCACCTACGAGCAGTCCCTGGACCCGTCCGGCGAGGTGAGCTGGACCGTCGCGGCGCCCGGCGCGGCGGCCGACCCGGGTGCGGTGGTGCTCGACGACGCCGGCGTGCTCGCCGTCGGCCTGGCGGTCCGCTCGCCGGGGGACGACGGCCCCGGCGACCGCTGGGAGCGGCGGATGGCCCACCGCACCGTGGACGACGGGGCGCGGCTGGAGCTGCTGCGGCCGGGCCAGGCCTGGGCGCGCACCGACGGCGGCGGCTGGGTGCCCGACGCGACCGGCAGCCCGGTCGAGGAGGTCGGTCGGGGCTAGCCGGGGTGGGCG
>NZ_NVPT01000269.1 GCF_002802985.1 Geodermatophilus chilensis
GCTGGACCTGCGGGTGCCGGCGCACGCCGCCGTCGACACCACCGTGGCGCTCACCCGGGCGATCGTCGGCACCGGCGCCTCCGGCCTGGTCAACGCGGTCCTGCTGCACTACGCGGCGAGCGGGTGGCCGGCGCGTAGTGCAGCAGGACCGGGCGCCGCTGCGGGTCAGGCGGCGGGCCCGCGACGCGCCGGTTCCGGTGCCGGCCGGGGCCGCTCATCCCGTCGTCCGGTGCGGTCCGGCCGGCCGCAGCCGGCGCTCGGCCCACAGCGCCGCCTGCGTGCGGTCGGTGGCGCCGATGCGCTGCAGGATGCGCGTGACGTGGCTCTTCACGGTGGCCTCGCTGATCCGCAGCCGGCGGGCGATCACCTTGTTCGGCAGGCCCTGCCGGACCAGCTCCAGCACCTCCTTCTCGCGGTCGGTGAGCAGGTCGCCCTGACCGCGGTCGCGCAGGTCGGCGAGGAGCGCGGAGGTCACCATCGGGTCGACCGGCGCCCCCCCGGCGGCGATGCAGCGCACCGCGTCGAGGATCGACTCGCCGTCCTGGTACTTGAGCAGGTAGCCGTCGGCCCCGGCGACCAGGGCGGGCAGCACCAGGTCCGGCTCGCCGAAGGAGGTGAGCACCAGCACCGGGGTGGTGCGGCCGCGCTCGCGCAGCGTGCGGATCACCGTCACGCCGTCCCGGCCCGGCATCGACAGGTCCAGCAGCAGCACGTCGGGGTCCAGCCGCTCGACCAGTTCCAGGGCGGTGTCGCCGTCCCCGACCGCGCCCACGCACTCCAGGCCGTCGGCGGCGGCCAGCAGGCTGGAGATGCCCCGCCGGACGACGGCGTGGTCGTCGACGACCAGCACGCGGATCACCGCGCCGCTCCGGCCGTCAGGGGCGCGGTGGTGGCCAGCGGCACGGTCGCGACCAGCCGGGTGCCCTCGCCCGGGGCGCTCGCCAGCGTCAGCGAGCCGCCCGCGTCCACGAGCAGCTCGCCCAGCGCGCGCAGCCCGACGTGGCCGGCCGCGGCCCGCTCGGCCAGCCGGCTCTCGTCGAAGCCCTGCCCGTCGTCCTCGACCCGCATGGTGGCGACTCCCTGGTCTCGGGTGACGACGACCTCGACCGAGCTCGCCCGGCTGTGCGTGGTGACGTTGCGCAGCGCCTCCTGGGCGCAGCGGTAGAGCAGTGCGGCCGTCGGCCCGGGCAGGTCCCGGGCGGCGTCGGCGTACACGGAGACGCGGGTGCCGGAGCGGCCGACCTCCTGGGCCAACACCTGCAGCGCCGGCAGCAGGCCGCCGCGGAAGGCGCCCCGGGTCGGGATCAGCGCGACGAGCAGGGCGCGCAGGTCCTCGACGGTCCGGCGCACCGCGGTCGCGGTCCGCTCCAGCAGCTCGGCGTCCTCGGCGCTGCGCGGCCGGCCGCGCATCTGCGCGGCGTCGAGCTCGTAGGCCACCCCGGTGAGGTCCTGGACGACGTGGTCGTGCACCTCACCGGCGATCCGGCGCCGCTCGGCGTCCGAGGCGTCCACGGCGGCCTGCAGCAGCGCGTCCTCGGACTGCTGCGAGCGGCGCAGCCGCGACGCCAGCCGCCAGGCCAGCGGCACCTGGATCACCTGGAGCAGCGCCAGGGCCCCCAGCGCGGCGGGCGCGAAGCGCCGCCAGGTCCGCTGCGCGAGGTCGGTGACCTCGGAGTAGCTCTCGTGGAACTCGACGAGCAGCGGGGTGCCGTGCACGTCGTCCACCCCCACCCAGGCCACCAGCACCCGGCCGCTGCTGCGGCCCGCGACCACGCCCGGGTCCCCGGGCTCGGCCACCAGCGAGGCGACCGACCCACCGTCCAGGGCCCGCCGGGCGTCGGGCGGCAGCGCGGCCACCCGGCCGACGACGCTGCGGTCGTCGGCCCAGAGCACCCGTCCGTCCGCGGCGCGCACCCGCACCGCGACCACCGGGCCGGCCGCGACCAGCGCGCTGACGTGGGTCCGCAGGCCCGCCGGGGCGGCGGGCGGCCGGTCGGGGTCGCCGTCCAGGGCGGGCGTGAGCGTGGCGGCCGTGACGCGGGCGAGGTTCTCGAAGGCCCGGGTGCCCTGCTCGAGGCCGGCCCGGCGGGCGAGCACCCCGGTCAGCAGGGCCAGCGCGAGGGTCACGGCCAGTCCGGCGCAGGTGAACCAGATGACGGGGACGACCACCGAGGAGCGCCGTGCCGCTCGGTGTCCCGCCGTCCGCCGCATCCCCCGGCCCACGCCTGGAACGATAGGGAGGGACGGTTCCGTATCGGGGGTCTCGCGTCGCGCTGCAGCTCCGAGCGGCCGCCGGACCTCGGCGCGCCCGGGGAGTCCTACGGACGGCGACCTCCCGGGCACCGTGCGACGCCGCGGGAACCGGGCGTGTCCCGCCGACGACCACTGCACCGTGACTCCTCGACCGCCGGCCGTGCGCCGGACCACCGCCACCGTCCTGATGGGCGCCGTCCTGCTCGCCGCCGGAACCGGGACGGCGGTCGCCCACGTGGAGGTCAGCGCGGAGGGCGCCGTGGCCGGCACCGGGCCGGTGACACTGGCCTTCTCCGCCGCCTCGGAGGCCGCCGCGGGCATCACCGCGATGCGCACGCAGCTGCCCGACGGCATCGACCCGGCCGACGTCACGCTGGCCGCCGGGCCGGCCGGGTGGGTGCTCACCCCGACCGCGGAGGGCTTCGACGTCGGCGGGCCCGCGCTGCCCGTCGGCGAGGACGCCGAGTACGCCGTCACCGTGGCGACCCTGCCCGCCGCTGCGACCGAGCTGGCCTTCCCGACGGTGCAGGCCTACGCCGACGGCACCGAGGACGCCTGGATCGAGCCGGAGGTGCCCGGCGGGCCGGAGCCGGAGCTGCCCGCGCCGGTCCTGGTCGTCGCCCCGGGTGCGGCCCCGCCCGCGACGGCGGTGCCTCCGACGTCCGCTCCCGGCTCCCCGACGGTGGCGGCCGATCCCACGGCGTCCACGCCCGAGGCGGCCGCCGCGGCCGAGGACCGGAGGGGGAGCGGCTGGCCGGTCGCGGTGACGGCGCTCGCGGCGGTCGCCGCCGTGGCCGGCGGCCTCTGGTACCGCCGCTCGCGCGCGGGGCGGTGATCACCCCCGCCTAGACTCGGCGGACGTGTCCCGCACCCCCCTCATCGCACCCAGCCTCCTGTCGGCGGACTTCGCCCGGCTGGCCGAGGAGGCCCAGCGGGTCGCCGACGCCGACTGGCTGCACTTCGACGTCATGGACGCCCACTTCGTGCCGAACCTGACCTTCGGGCTGCCGGTCATGCAGGCGGTGCAGGCGGTCAGCCCGGTGCCGCTGGACTGCCACCTGATGATCGAGGACCCGGCGCGCTGGGCTCCGGGCTACGCCGAGGTCGGCGCGCGCAACGTCACCGTGCACGCCGAGGCCTGCACCGGCGACCCGCGCGCGGTGGCCCGCGACCTGCGCGCCGCCGGGTCGCTGGCCGGTCTGGCGCTCAAGCCGGGCACCCCGCTGGAGGAGTACCTCGACGTGCTCCCCGAGTTCGACACCCTGCTGGTCATGACCGTGGAGCCCGGCTTCGGTGGGCAGAGCTTCATCGCCGAGACGCTGCCCAAGGTGCGCCGCGCGCGGGAGCTGGTCGACACCGGGCACCTCACGCTGCTGGTGGAGGTCGACGGCGGGATCAACGCCGACACCATCGAGCTGGCCGCCGCCGCCGGCGCCGACGTCTTCGTGGCCGGCTCGGCGGTCTACGGCGCCGACGACCCGGCGCGCGCCATCGCCGGCCTGCGGGCGCAGGCCGCCGCGGCGCGGCCGGTGTGAGCGTCTCCGCGGCCGAGCTCTCCGCCATGGCCCGGGCACGTGAGCTCGGCATGGGCGTCCTCGGCACCACGAGCCCCAACCCGGCGGTGGGGGCGGTGGTGCTGGCCCCCGACGGGCTGTCTCTTATACAATCT
>NZ_NVPT01000027.1 GCF_002802985.1 Geodermatophilus chilensis
CTGCTGCTGGCGGCCGAGTCCTCGGGGGCGCTGGTGGCGGCGGAGATGACGCACGCCGGACTGCCGTGGCGGGCCGACGTGCACGAGCGCCTGCTCACCCACCGGGGCGACCGGCGGTGGACCCGCAAGTGGGCCCGCGTCGAACCGACCTGGAGCCGCCGCGTCCCGTGACCGGCGCGGTCGGGGCCAGGGAGGGCGGCCCTGCGCCCGGACCACCCGGGGGCTCGCTCCCCCGGACGCCGTGGACCTCCTCTGCCCCCGGATCGGCCCGGCCGCGACGGTCGGTGCCGCGGCCGGGGCCGATGCGGTCAGGACCCGGCGAAGGCCGGGACCACCTGCTCGATGAAGAGCTGGAGCGACTTCTTCTTCTCCTCGTGCGGCAGGCTGTTGTCGCACCAGAAGCTGAACTCGTCCACGCCGAGCTCCTGGTAGTAGCGCAGCCGCTCGATGACCTCCTCCGGCGTCCCGATCATGGCCGTCTTGTGCAGCGACTCGGGCTCGAACTCCGGGCGACCGGCGAACTTGGACTCGGGGCTGGGCTCCAGGAAGCCGTTCTCCGGCGTGGTCTTGTTGCCGAACCACGCGTCGAAGGTCCGGTAGAACCGGGAGATCGCCTCGGCCGCCGGCCGCCAGCCGTCCGGGTCGTCCGGGGAGTGGACGTGGGTGTGCCGCAGGACCATGAGCCGCGGGCGGGACACCTCCGGGTGGTCGGCCACGGCGGTCTCGAACTTGCGGGTCAGGTCGAGCACCTCCTCGTCGCCCTTCATGAGCGGGGTGACCATGACGTTGCACCCGGACCGGACCGCGAAGTCGTGCGAGTCGGGGTCCCGCGCCGCGATCCACATCGGCGGCGTCGGCTGCTGCACGGGCTTCGGCACGCTCGTGGAGGTCGGGAACTGCCAGATCTCGCCGTCGTGCGCGTAGTCGCCCTGCCACAGCTGCTGCACCGCCGGCACCAGCTCGCGCAGGTGCGCGCCGCCGCTGGTGGCGGGGATCCCACCCGCCAGCCGGTCGAACTCGAACTGGTACGCACCGCGCGCCAGGCCGACCTCCATCCGGCCGTTGCTGATCACGTCGAGCAGCGCGCACTCGCCGGCGACCCGGATGGGGTTCCAGAACGGGGCGATGATGGTGCCCGCGCCGAGCCGGATCCGCTCGGTGCGCGCCGCCAGGTAGGCCAGCTGCGGCATCGGGCTCGGGGAGATCGTGTACTCCATCGAGTGGTGCTCGCCGATCCACACCGTGCTGAACCCGCCGGCCTCGGCCATCAGCGTCAGCTCGGTGAGGTCCTCGAACAACTGTCGGTGACTGACCTGCTCGTCCCAGCGCTCCATGTGCACGAACAGCGAGAACTTCACGACGGCTCCTGACTGACGGTTGGGGTGGATGGGGCGGACGACGGCGCTGCGGCGTCCATCTCGCTCAGGGTCACGTCCCCGGTGGCCCAGTGGGCCCGCGGGACCTCGCGCACGATGACCCGGATGTGGTCCGGCCGGGCGCCGGTCGTCCGGGCCACGGCCGCGTGCACCTCGTGGATCAGGTCGCGGACCTGCTGGTCGGTGCGTCCGGCACCGAGCGTCACCTCGATCAGCGGCACGGTCAGCTCCGCATGACGAACGGGTCGGCCACCGGCTCCTGGCTGGTGTTGATCCACACGCTCTTGAGCCGGGTGTACTCGCGGATGGTCTCGGTGCCGTGCTCGACGCCCACGCCGCTGTTCTTGAAACCCTGGCGCGGCGACATCGGCGACATGGCCCGGTAGGTGTTGACCCAGACGGTGCCGGCCTCCAGCCGCGCCGCCATCCGGTGCCCGCGGGAGAGATCGGAGGTCCAGACGCCGGCGGCCAGGCCGTACTCGGTGTCGTTGGCCAGCCGCACGACCTCCTCCTCGGTCTCGAACGGCATGATCGCCGCCACCGGCCCGAAGATCTCCTCCCGGACCACGCGCATGGAGTTGTCCACGTCGACCAGCACGGTCGGCTCGTAGAACCAGCCGCCCAGCCCGCCGTCGGTGGGCCGGCCGCCGGTGAGCACCCGGGCGCCCTCGCTGCGGCCGAGGTCGACGTAGCCGGCGACCTTGTCGCGCTGGTCGGCGAAGGCCAGCGGCCCCAGCTCCGTGGTGTCCTCGAGCGGGTCGCCGATCCGGATGCTGCGGGCCCGCTCGGTGACCCGCTCCAGCAGCTCGTCGTAGACCGACGTGTGCGCGAAGACCCGGCTGCCGGCGATGCAGGTCTGCCCCGCCGCGGCGAAGATCCCGGCCACGACGCCCATCGACGCGTTGGCGACGTTCGCGTCCTCGAAGACGATGTTGGGCGACTTCCCGCCGAGCTCGAGGGTGGAGCCGATGAACCGGGCGGCCGTGCTCGCGGCGATCCGCGCCCCGGTGCCGGTGCTGCCGGTGAAGGAGATCTTCGCCAGCTGGGGGTGGTCGACCAGCGCCTGCCCGGCCTCCGGCCCGAAACCGGTCACCACGTTCACCGCGCCGGGCGGGAAGCCCGCCTCCAGGGCCAGCTCGGCCAGCTTCAGCACGGTCGCCGAGGTGTGCTCGGACGGCTTGATCACGACCGTGTTGCCGGCGCAGAGGGCCGGGGCCAGCTTGCTGGTGGTCAGGGTGAGCGGCGAGTTCCACGGGGTGATCGCCCCGACGACGCCCAGCGGCTCGCGGGTGGTGTAGTTCAGCACCCGGCGGTCCGACGTCGGGATGACGTCGCCCTGGATCTTGTCGGCCAGACCGGCGTAGTACCAGTAGTACTCCGGCAGCGTGGTCAGCTGCCCGCGCATCTCGCGCAGCAGCTTGCCGTTGTCCTCGGTCTCCATCCGGGCCAGCTCGTCGGCGTGCTCGCCGATGAGGTCGCCGAGCCGGCGCAGCAGGTGGCCACGTCTGGTCTGGCTGAGGTCGCGCCAGCGGGGGTCCTCGAACGCCGTCCGGGCGGCCTGGACGGCGCGCCCGACGTCGGCCGCGGAGCCGCGCGCAGCGGTGTACAGCGTCGCGCCGGTCGCCGGGTTGGTGCTCTCGAAGTACTCGCCGGCGGCCGGCGCCACCCACTCACCACCGATGTGGTGCTCGTACTGCTCCAGATCAGACATGAGCCCTCTCTCCGATGAAGGTGGTCAGACAGGTGACGAGGTCGCGTGGTCGCTGGACCGGCAGCATGTGCCGGGCCCCGGGGACGACGACGGCCCGGCACCCGGGGATCGCGGCGGCCAGCCGGTGGGTCATCCCGGGGGTCGATCCGGGGTCGAGCTCACCGGTGACCGCCAGCGCGGGCACCGCGATCCGCGGCAGCTCCGGGGCGATCTCCGCGTCCGCGGTGGCGAAGACCCGGTAGCAGTTCAGGTAGGACCTGACGTCGTTGGCCAGCAGCGTGGCCTCCGTGCGGCGCACCCACTCGGGGTCGGTGTCGGTGCCGTCGTACCAGCGGTGCAACGAGGCCGCGACGCTGCCCGGGAAGTCGGCGGCGGCCGACTCCAGCCGGCCGAGGACCGCGGCCCGCTCCTCCTCGGTGCGCCGGCACACCGAGCTCACCGACGTCAGGGTCGCCACGAGGTCGGGACGGTGCCGGGCCAGGTGCTGGGCGACGAGCGCACCCAGGGAGAACCCGACGAGGTGGGAGCCGGGCGGGACGTCCCCGGCCACCCCGTCGGCCAGGTCGGCGAGCGTCACGCCGTCCGGAGCCGGTTCCCTCCGGCCGTGGCCGGGCAGGTCCAGGGCCAGGACGTCGACGTCGTCCTCGAGCAGCGCCGTGGTGGGCCCCCACATGGTGGAGTCCAGGCCCACCCCGTGCAGCAGGACCAGCGAGGGCTTCGCCATGGCCGCCGGCTCAGCGCTCGGTCGAGAGGGGCGCCAGCCGCTGCTGCGGCCGGCCCTGGGCGGCCGCGGCGAGGGCGATCACGATCTCGCCCGGGTGCGGCGCGTCGGCCAGGCGCACCTCGACGGTCTGGTGGTGCGACCGGATGGTCGCGTCGGTGACGTGCTTGAGCGGGATGTCGAACACCACCCCGGCCGGGCCGCGCTTCTCCACGGCGGGCAGGAGCGTGGTCGCGTTGGCCGCCTTCCGGAAGTGGTCGCCGAACTTCAGCGTGTGGATGAGGGCCGACCCGTGCTCCACCTCGCCGTCCAGGCCGACGATGGCCGCCTTGCCGTAGGCCTCGGCGGGGGCGTCGAGCGCGGCCAGCACCTGGGGCGCCAGCAGGGCACCGACGGCGGAGGCGTGCTGCTCGATCCCGGGCTGCAGGTCCTCGACGAAGCCCTGCCCCGCCCACGGGTTCTCGATGACGGCGGCGACGACGGCGACGCGCGCGGCGGGGGTGACCTCACGGCCGCCCTCGGCGCAGACCTCCTCGACGATGGTCACGATCTTGCGCACGGTCATGTCAGGAGATCTCCAGTTTCTCTGCGGTGACGACGGGGTCGGTGGCGCGGTCGCCGATGCGGGCGTGCGGGCGGGGACCGGTGGAGGCGGCGGCGATCACGACGATCTCGTCGGGCCGGGGGGCGTCGGGGACCCGGGCGGAGATCGTCTGGTAGTGGCTGCGGGTGGCGGCGTGGGTCTTGTGCCACATCGGGACGACGAGGGTCTCGCCGGCGTCGGCCCGGGTGTCGGCGAAGCAGATGATCGACTCGCCGCCCAGGAACTCCCGCATCAGGTTGCCGAAGTAGGGCGTGTGGATGAGCGCCCCCGCGTGCTCGAGCTCCCCGGCCGTCCCGACGAGGGCCGCCTTCCCGAACGCCTCGATCCGGTCGACGCCGCCGAGCGCATCGATCAGCCGGCCGGTCAGCAGCTGCGCCAGCACGGGCGCGACCACCTCGACCGCGGGCGCCAGATCGGTCGCCGGGCCCGTGCCGACCCACGGGTTGGCCAGGACGGCGGCGACCGTCGCGCGCTCGCTGGGCCGGGCGGGCGCGCTGCCGTTCTCGGCGAGGACGGTCTCGCGGTACAGCACCACCTTGCGGATGCCGACCGCCGACCGGGCTCCTCGTGCTGCCGGGGCCGGCCCCGTTCCGCTGGCGGCGTCCGGTGGCGTGCCGGTGCGTCGGACCCGGGCGGTGTCGACGGCGGTCACGGGCACCTCCGCGCCCTGGAGTGAAGCTGTTGCATGGCACAGGACCGTACCGTTGTTGACGGCCACGCGTCAACGACGGGCCGCTCCGGCGTTCCGCGATCCGCTCCGGACGCCGGGCAGCGACGGCCATCATGGCCGCGGTAACCGCTTGGCCTGCACAGATACCGCATCGCGTCGCCGCGGCGACACACCGCTCAGGGGCGTGGGCGCCACGCGGAGGTGGCGAGCCACGGCCACCCTCTTGACATGCCAGTGTGTCCGACTTAACGTCCTGTGGCATACCAGTGACGGCGTCGTCCACGTCGTCCCACTCCTCGAGGAGCCTCATGTCCAGTGACCTCGGAGCGCGCGTGCCCCAGCAGCCGGTGGCCCCCGCACCGGCTCCGGATCTCGCCACGCTGCCGCCCGACGCCGTGCCCGACCCCGCGGAGGAGGGCCGACTCGGGTCGGTCTTCTGGACGTCGGTGGCCATCTCCGCGGTGTTCGTCGCCTGGGGTGTCCTCTTCACCGAGAACCTCACGACCGTCACCACGGCGTCGCTGAACTGGCTCACCGAGTCCTTCGGGTGGACCTACCTGGTCGTGACGCTGGCGATCCTGGTCTTCCTCGTGTTCCTGGCCTTCAGCCCGGCCGGTGACATCCGGCTCGGCAGGGACACCGACCGGCCGGAGTTCTCCACGCCGACGTGGTTCGCGATGATCTGCGCCGCCGTGATGGGCATCGGCCTGGTCTCCTACGGCGTCGCCGAGCCCATCTCGCACTTCGCGACCCCGCCGCACGGCCTCGCGGAGGCCGGTTCACCCGAGGCCGCGGTGCGGGCGCTGCAGTACGCCTACTTCGACTGGGGCCTGCACGCCTGGGCGATCTTCGCCGTCTTCGGCCTGGCCATCGCCTACTCGACCTACCGCAAGGGCCGGCGGACGACGGTCAGCCAGCTGTTCCGCCCGCTGCTCGGGGACCGGGTCGACGGCCCGGCCGGCAAGGCGATCGACATCCTCGCGGTCTTCGCGACCCTGTTCGGCACCACGACGTCGCTGGGCCTGGGTGCGCTCCAGGTGAACAACGGTCTGGGCACGCTGTTCGGCGTCCCGGTCAACTCGGTGAGCCAGGTGCTCATCATCGCGGCCATCACCACGCTGTTCACGATGTCGGCGGTGACCGGGGTGAGCCGGGGCATCAAGTACCTCAGCCAGGGCAGCGCGGTGCTGGCCGTCCTGCTGTTCCTGTTCGTCCTGGTGGCCGGCCCGACGGTGTTCCTGTTCAACCTCTATGCCGAGTCGATCGGGCTGTGGGCCACCGACTTCTTCCGGATGAGCCTGCAGGGCACCGCGTTCGGCGACCTGCAGTGGATGCAGTGGTGGACCTACTTCATGATGGCGTGGTGGGTCTCCTGGGGGGCCTTCGTCGGGATCTTCCTGGCCCGCATCTCCCGCGGCCGCACCATCCGCGGCTTCATCACCGGCGTCCTCGTCGTCCCCAGCATCGTCTTCTTCACCTGGTTCACCGTGTTCGGCGGGTCCGCCATCCACATCGACATGTTCCAGGGCGGCACCATCGCCGAGCAGACCGCGGCCGACATCAACAGCGCGTTCTTCGCGACGCTGGCGAACTTCCCGCTCGCCGAGGTCACCTCGGTGGTCGCGATCGTCCTGGTGATCATGTTCTTCGTCTCCGGCGCGGACGCGAACACCTACGTCCTGGGCATGCTGACGTCGAACGGCTCGTTGAACCCGCGCCGTCCGGTGCTGGTGCTGTGGGGCGTCCTCACCGGCGTCACCGCGATCGTCCTCATGCTGGCCGGGGGCCTGAGCGCCCTGCAGAACACGGTGATCGTCACCTCCGCGCCGTTCCTGCTCATCATCGCGGGCCTGACGGTCGCCTTCTGGAAGGACCTCACCGCGGACCGGCGCGCGGCCGCCGCGGCCATGGCCACACGCCTCGCACCGGCCGGCATCCCGGCGCCGACCCAGGACGCCGGCACCACCGGCCCGGCCGTCCCGGCGCCGGCCGACCGGTCCGCGACCTGACCCGCCCGCCGCTCGAGCAGAGGAGGACACGATGAGCGACCCCGACGCCCGCCGCGAGCTGATCACCGAGACCTGGGCCGCCGCCTGGGACCACGGCGACGTGGACGCGCTGGACACGCTGCTGAGCCCGGACTACCGCCGGCACGGCGGCCCGGGCGACGCCGGCCAGGACCTCGCCACCTTCAAGGCGTCGATCGTCACGACCCGCCAGGCGTTCCCCGACCTGGTGACCACGATCGACGAGGTCGTCGTCGAGGGCGACCGCGCCGCGGTGCGCTGGCACACCACCGGCCGGCACGACGGCTCGTTCCTCGGGGTGCCGCCCACGCACCGGCAGGTCGAGGTGGGCGGGGCGACCTTCGCCCTCTTCGAGGGCGACCGGATCGTGGAGGAGCAGGTCACCTGGGACCCCCGCGCCCTGCTCACCGCGCTCGGCATCATCACTGTCGGGCAGGACCGATGAGGTCCCGCCCACCGGCACAGGAGGTCTCGTGACCACCCCGACCAGCACACTCGACAGCGACCTGGTCAAGCAGGTCAACCGGCGGTTCGTCACGGGGGTCACCGTGGTGACCACGATGGACGGCGACGTGCCGCGGGGGCTGGCCGTCAACGCGTTCGCCAGCGTCTCGCTGGAGCCGCCGACGGTGATGGTGTGCGTGCAGCGCACCTCCGGGACGCACGACTGCCTGTTCCGGTCGGGCCACCTCGCGGTCAACATCCTCTCCACCGAGCAGGCGGACGTGGTGACCCGCTTCGCGGGCAAGTCGCTGGACAAGTTCGCCGGGCTGGACTGGGCTCCCGGCCCCTTCGGCAGCCCGCTGCTGGCCCGCAGCAGCGCGCAGGTGGAGGTGGAGATCCGGGAGCGGCTGCAGGCCAGCACGCACACCGTGTTCATCTGCCGCGTGGTCGACGCCCGCGTCAGCGACGCCCCGCCGATGATCTACAGCGCCGGCCGGTTCTTCGACGGCGGGCAGCTGACCGAGCTGGCCTGACCGCCGCCGGTCCACCGAGGGAGGGGAACAGATGAGTCAGGTCCTGAACGGGGCGGGGAACGGGAGCATCCAGGCCCAGGTCATCGCCGAGCTGCGCCGCCGCATCATCAGCGGGGAGCTCCAGCCCGACGTCAACCTCTCCGAGCTCGCGCTGGCGGAGGACTTCGGGGTCAGCCGCACCCCGGTGCGCGAGGCGTTCAAGCAGCTGCAGACCGAGGGGCTGGTCGAGATCCGCCCGCGGGTGGGCACCTTCGTCACCTCCCCCTCCCGCCGGGAGATCACCGAGCTGTTCGAGATGAAGGAGCTCCTCGAGGGCGCGGCCGCGCGGCTGCTGGCGCAGCGCGGCCGCGTCCCCGAGCTGGACCGGCTCGAGGAGAACCTCCGCGAGGCCGACGCCGCGGTCGAGCGGGACGACACGACCCGCTACGCCGAACTCGTGCAGGAGTTCCACGACCTCCTCATCGTCGGCTCGGACAACCACAAGCTCGAGGCCCACTACCGGACCCTCATGAACCAGCTCGCCTATCCGCGGCTGGTCACCACCTCGCTGAGCCAGCCCGGCCGGCCGGCCCAGTCCGACCAGGAGCACCACCGGGTGGTCGAGCTGATCGCCGCCAAGGACGGCGACAGCGCCGAGCGGGTCATGCGCGAGCACGTCCGCGCCAGCCGGCAGGCCGTGCTCGCGGGCCTGCCCCTCCCCCGCTGACCCGCCGCCGGGACGACGGCCCCTCCCGCGTCACCATCTCCGCACTCCCCTGGAGGAGCCATGGACCACCCCAGCCCCACCGCACTCCGCAGGAGTGGGCGCCGTGACCGGGCCGGCCGAGGTCGCCCGGTGACCGCCGAGGCGGAGCTGCCCGCCGTCCTGCCGCACCGGCGGTCGCACCCCCGTTGCGAGGAGACGGTCCCCGCGCCCTGGAACGCGACGGGGCGGTGGTCGCCGGCCGGCCCCGACCCGGTCGAGCGCGTCCGGGCGGCGCTGGCGGACGTCGCCGCGGGCCGGCCGGTCGTCCTGGCCGGCGACGAGGAGGGCGGCGCCCTCGTCCTCGCCGCGGAGCTGGCCACGCCAGAGGCGGTCGCGTTCGTCGTCCGGCACACCTCCGGCTTCCTCTGCGTCGCGGTGACCGGGGACGACGCCGACCGGCTGGACCTCCCGCTGCTGACCGGGCGTGCCGTGGAGCGCCCCGCCGCGGCGCAGTGCGTGGCGGTCGACGCCCGGGACGGGGTGAGCACCGGCATCTCGGCCGCGGACCGGGCGCGGACGATGCGCCTGTTGGCCGCGGCGGACACCGACGCCGAGGACCTGGTGCGGCCGGGTCACGTCGTCCCCCTGCGGGTGCGGCCGGACGGCGTGCTGGCCCACCGGGGCACGGCGGAGGCCGCGGTGGACCTCGCCGTCCTGGCCGGGCTGCGGCCGTCCGGCGCCGTGTGCGACCTCGTCAGCCCCGCCGACCCGCGGCGGATGGCCCGCGGCCCCGAGCTCGCCGCCTTCGCCCGGGAGCACGGCCTGCGGCTGGTCGCCGTCGGGGACCTCGTGGCCTACCGCACGCGGTTCGAGGCGCTCGTCGAGCGGGCTGCCGCGACCTCCCTGCCGCTGGCCGCCGGCCGCTTCACCGCTGTGGGCTACCGCGGCCGCCTCGACGGTCGCGAGCACCTGGCACTCGTCCACGGGGAGATCGGCGACGGCGAGGACGTCCCGGTGCACGTCCACCGCGAGTGCCTGGCCGGGGACGTCCTCGGCTCGGCCCGCTGTGGGTGCGGCGGCCGCCTGCAGACCGCCCTGGCCGGGATCGCCCACGAGGGTCGCGGGGTCGTCGTCTACCTCCGGGGCGAGCCGGACGGTGCCGACCTCTCCCGCGTGCTGTTCCGCGGGGCGCACCGGGGCGACGACGCCCCGTCGTGCGCCGCCGGTCCCGGGCCGGCCGACGACGGGCTCGACGGGCAGATCCTGTGGGACCTCGGTGTCCGCAGCAGCCGGTCGCTCGGCGGCGACCTGACCGACCGGGGGCCGGCAGCCGCGTCGTCGGGCCGGTGACCCGGCGGCGCTCCGGTCGCCCGGGTCTCGATCAGCCCGCTGCAGCTGCCCGTCCAGCCGCTCTGCGACGGTGACGGGAACCGGGCCGACCGACGCACCGTCCTGGCGGACATGGGAGAAGCTGTCCCCATGCTCGACACCAGCTCCTGGCGCGCCGAGGACGGGGCCGGCCTCGACGCCCTGCGCGCCCGCACCCGCGCGCTGTGCGCCGAGTTCCCCGACGCCTACTGGCGCGAGACCGACCGCGACCGCCGCTACCCGCAGGAGTTCGTCGACACCCTCACCGCGGCCGGCCTGCTCTCGGTCCTCGTCCCGGCCGAGTACGGCGGCGCGGGCCTGGGCGTGACCGAGGCCTCGGTCATCATGGAGGAGATCAACCGCTCCGGTGGCCACTCCGCCGCCTGCCACGCGCAGATGTACACGATGGGCGCCCTGCTGCGGCACGGCAGCGACGCGCTCAAGGAGGCCTACCTGCCCCTGATCGCCCAGGGCGAGCTGCGGCTGCAGGCCTTCTCGGTCACCGAGTCCGCCGCCGGCTCGGACACCACCGCCATCGCCACCACCGCCACCCGCGACGGCGAGGACTTCCTGATCACCGGGCACAAGAACTGGACCAGCCGGATCCAGGAGTCCGACCTCGCCCTCGTGCTGGCCCGCACCAGCGAGCGGGGGGCCGACAAGACGCGCGGACTGACCCTCTTCCTCGTCGACCTGCGCCGGGTGCGCGCCGAGCAGCCGGAGACCCTCGAGGTCGTGCCGGTGCGCACGATGTTCAACTACGCGACCAACCAGGTGCACTACCGCGGCATGCGCGTGCCCGCCGACCACGTCATCGGGCAGGTGGACGCCGGCTTCCGGTACGTCATCGACGGCTGGAACGCCGAGCGCATCCTGCTCGCCGCCGAGGCGATCGGCGACGGCTACTGGTTCGTCGACCGAGCCGTCGCCTACGCCAACGAGCGGGAGGTGTTCGGCCGCCCGATCGGCGCCAACCAGGGGGTGCAGTTCCCCCTCGCCGACGCCTACATGGAGGTGCGCGCGGCGGACCTGATGCGGTACGAGGCCGCCCGGCTGTTCGACGCGGGCCGGCCGTGCGGGGCCGAGGCGAACATGGCCAAGCACCTGGCCTCCGAGGCGAGCTGGGCCGCGGCCAACATCGCCCTCGACACCCACGGCGGCAACGGCTTCGTCGACGAGTACGACGTCGAGCGCAAGTTCCGCGAGACCCGCATGTACCAGGTCGCCCCGGTCAACAACAACATGATCAAGGCCTTCGTCGCGACCAAGGTGCTGGGGCTGCCGCGGTCCTACTGACCGGGCTCCTCCACCCCCGGACGCTCGGCCGCTGCTCCCGCGGGGAAGCAGGGGGCGAGCATCCCCGGAGGTGCCCGCGCTCCGGCCCCCACGCGGGCGCGACGCAGGACCGTCCCCCGGGACACTCGGACGCTGCCCACCGTGCGGGGCAGGGGTGGACGTCGGGAGGCATCCCCGGTGGCGGCGCCGAGGGAGGGTGGCACGTCCTGTCGGTGCCCGCGGCGAGGATGGCCGCCATGGCTGCCTTCTTCCTCCCCCGGGCGAGCGACGACGAGCAGGCCGAGCGGCTCTACGAGGCCCTCGCCGAGTTCGCCGGCTGCGAGCCCGCTCCCCCGGGGCGGCGCGTGCACGCCATCGCCTTCGGCCAGGACGGCGCCCGGTGGGTCGCCGAGGTCGGGGCGGAACTGCGCGGCGAGCGAACGACGCAGCAGCTCCGGCGCGGCGAGCTGATCGAGCGCACCGAGACGCTCACCTCGACCACTCGGGTGCTCGCCGTCTACCCGGGCACCCCGTTCGTGGTCGTCACCGACGCCCAGCCGATCACCGGCACGGCCTCGGAGTGGGCCAACCCGTTCACCGCGCAGCCCGACGAGGTCACCCTCTTCGACGCGCCGTGAGCCGGCCGCGCCGAGATGCCGCCGGACGCGGTCATCGGCCCTCGCGTGACGACCACCGGACGCACCTCGCCGTCCCCCGGACGGGCGGTGAGAACGGCCTCACGTCCCTCTCACCGGGCTCACGAGCGACCCGGGCAACCTCGCGGACATGACCCGATCGCGCCTGCTCCTGACCGTGCCCGCCGTCCTCGCCGTCGCCGCCTGCGGGGGTGAGTCCGCCGAGGGGACCGCCGCCCCGGCCACCGCGCCGTCGTCGTCGGCCGTGGCCGGCAGCACCCCGACCGGTGGTCCGACGGCCGGCGGCACCACGACCGGCAGCACCTCCGGCGCCGCGTCGGCCTCCCTCGAGTTCGAGGACCAGTCCGGCGTCGGGGACTCCGCGACGGTGGCCCGCGTGTCCGCTCCCGAGGCCGGCTTCGTCGTCGTCCTGCTCGAGGAGGACGACGACCGGCCGGTGGCCGAGCGGCTCCTGGGGTCGACAGCCGTGCCGGTGGGCTCCTCGATCGACGTCGCCGTGCCGCTCGCCCCGGCCCTGACGCAGTCCACGGAGCTGGAGGCGGCCCTGTACGCCGACACCGACGGGAACGGCGCCTTCGACCCGGCCGCGGACCGGCCCGTCCCCGAGCCGGACGACGACGATGACGTGGACGACGACGTGGACGACGACGTGGACGACGACGTGGACGACGACGTGGACGACGACGCCGAGTACCGGCTGGGCTGAGGCCGTAGCGCTCCATGGCCGCCTCCCCCGCCGACGCAGCCGACGGCCCCGCGGGCGAGAGCAGCCCTCGCCCGCCCCGTCCGGGTCCTGCCATCGCGGCGGCCGACCCGGCGGGAGCGGACCGCGCGAGGCGGACGGAGGATGGGGGCGTGCCGATCGTCCCGTCGCCGGACCCGGTCGCGGTCGCCCGGCCGACCGACGGGGACGCGGCCCCCCGGCGCCCCACGGTCGCCGACGCGATGATCAGCCGCCCGAAGGCACTGCCCGCCGACGCCTCGGTCGCCGACGTCCGGGCGGTCCTCGCCGACGACCACGTCGTCATGGCCCTGCTCACCGAGGACGGCGTCCTCCGCGGCACGCTGCTGCGCGAGGACCTGCCCGACACCGCGCCGGACGCAGCGCCGGCCCTCCCGCTGTCGCGGCTGGTCGGCCGGATCGTCGCACCGGCCGCCCCACTCGCCGACGTGCACGAGCTGCTCCTGCGCACCGGCCGGCGCCGCCTCGCGGTGGTGGACGAGGAGGGCCGGCTGCTCGGGCTGCTGTGCCTCACGCGCCGGCGCACCGGCTACTGCAGCGACGCCGGCGTGGCCGAGCGGGCCCGCTCCCGCCGGTGCGCGCCCGGCCCGGGGTCGCCGCGGTCCGCCTGACGCCGTCCCGACGGCGCCGAGTGGCGGGTCGTCGTGGTCTCGAGCAGCTGGACACCACGACAGGTCACCACTCGGCGCGACATCCGGATCCGGAGGCGGTGCGGCCCGGGGTCCTCTCTCAGGGGACGAGGATCGCCCGGCCCCGGACGCGACCGGCCGACAGGTCGTCGATGGCGGTCTGCACGTCGTCCATCGCGTACTTCTGCGTGTGCAGGGTGACCCGCTGCGCGGCGGCGAGGGCCATCAGCTCGACCAGGTCGTTGTAGGAGCCGACCAGGTTGCCGATGATGTTCTTCTCGGTCGAGATGAGGTCGATCGTCGGCACGTTGACGTTCTCGCCGTACCCCACGACGTGGTAGTCGCCGGCCCGCCGCGTCATCGCGAGGCCCTCCGCCGTCGTCCCGTTCTCGCCGACGAAGTCGATGACCTGCTCGGCGCCGTGGCCGCCGGTGAGCTCGAGGACCTCCGCGACGTGGGCACCGTCGGCGACGACGCCGTGGTGGGCGCCGATCTCCACCGCGAGCTTGACCGCGTCGGGGTTGCGGTCGACGACCACGATCTCGGCCGGGGACAGCGCGGCCATCACCTGGATGCCGATGTGCCCGAGCCCGCCCGCGCCGATGAGCACGGTGCGGTCGCCGGCCCGCAGCTTCCGCGCCGCCTTGGCGACGGCGTGGTAGGCGGTCAGCCCGGCGTCGGCCAGCGCGGCGACGTCGGCCGGCTCCAGCGAGTCGTCGATCCGGACCACGCTGCGCGCCGACGTCTTGAGGTACTCGGCGTAGCCGCCGTCGGTGTCGATGCCGGGGAACTGCGAGTTCTCGCAGTGCACGTCGTCACCGAACCGGCAGGCGCGGCACAGCCCGCAGGTGATCAGCGGGTGCAGGATCACCTTGTCGCCCTCGGCGACGTGGGTGACCGCGCTGCCCACGGCCGACACCCAGCCGGCGTTCTCGTGGCCGATCGTGTACGGCAGCGCGACGCCGGACTTCTCCGCCCACTGGCCCTCGAGGATGTGGATGTCGGTCCGGCACACCCCCGCCCCGCCGACCTTGACGATGACGTCGTGCGGGCCGGTGACCTCGGGCTGGGGGACGTCGTCGAGCTGCAGCGGCTGGTGGTATCCGACGACGCGGACGGCCTTCATCGGGCGGTTCCCTTCGAGACGGTGAGCGGGAGCAGGGGACGGTCCTCGGGGCGGGGCGTCTGGTCGGCCTCCGACCCGGGGTAGCGGGTGGTGAGCAGACCCCGGCAGAAGTGTGCGTTGCCGTCGACGGAGATGCGCACCGAGCGGGCCCGGCGCAGCACCATCTCCGCCTGCGCGGGGTCGGGGCGGGTGCCGTCGTCCCGCACGAGCACCGGCGCCCCGGCGTCGACGGGCAGGCCGAGGGTCGCCCGGCGGCGCAGCAGCGCGTCGGTGGTGCGCTCCCCCGCCGGCAGGTCGCCGAGGGTGAGCGCCGCGACGTCGACCGTGGGGTCGGTGCGGAGCAGCGCGGTGATCGCCCGCTCCATCGCCGCGGTGTGCGCCTTGCGCTGGAAGGTCGCCCGCAGCTCGTCGAGCGACTCCTCCGCCTCGTGCCCGAAGGTGCCCCGGTAGCCCAGCCCGGCGGCCATCCCGCGGTTGATCAGGTCGGAGTCGTGGTGGTCGTCGAGCTCGACCACCACGGACTCCACCCCGGGGACGGCGGACACCGCGTCGTGGGCGTCGGAGACCATCAGCCAGGCGAAGTTGGGCGCGCAGAACGAGGTGGGCAGGCGCAGGTGCACCTCCACCGTGGGCCGGCCGGGCAGACCATGGACGGTCACCGAGCGGACGAAACCGACGTCGGTGATCGGCTCGTCCAGCTCGGGATCGACGACGGTGCCGAGCGCGGCGCGGACCCTGCCCTCGGAGACCTCGGCGGTGCGGTCGGTGAGCAGCGCGGTCATCGGCGTCCGCCTCAGGCCGTGGCGAGGTCGGCGGCGGCCGGCTCGCGCGGGCCGGTGGCCGTCTCGTCGGCGTCGGGCAGCTGCAGGTGGGCCGGCACCGGCAGGTCGTAGAGCTTGGCCGCGTTGAGGCCGAGCACCTTCTTCTTCACCGCGGTGGTCAGCGGGGCGTACTCGGTCATGTCCTCGGGGATCTGGAAGTCCACGAAGCGCTCGACCAGCCACTTCGGCGTCCACAGCGCGTAGTCGCTGGAGAAGAGGATGCGGTCCTCGCCGAGCCAGTAGACGAGCTCGCCCATGATCTGCGCGAAGTAGCGCGGCCGGGTGTGGATGAACGGCATCGCGACGGCGAGGCCGGCGTGCACGTTCGGCTCCTGCGTGGCGATCCAGCAGAAGTCCTCCAGGCGCGGCAGCCCGCAGTGCTCGACGATGAACTCCAGGTCGGTGAAGTCCGAGGCGGCGTGGTCGACGTCGGCGACGTCGAAGGCGTCCCGGTCCAGCGGGCGGATGGTCGGGCCCTTGTGGACGTGGATGTTCCTGATGCCCAGCTCGCGGCAGGCCTCGAAGTAGCGGTAGGCCATCGGGTCGGTGAGCTTCCAGCCGCGGGACTCGCCGTGCCAGTCGGCGGTGTAGAGCTTCACGCCCTTGAGCTGCATCCGCTCGGCGTTGGCCCGGAGCTCGGTCAGGCCGTTCTCGCCGTCGCGCGGGTCCCAGTAGTGGTTGTACGTCAGCTTGTCCGGGTGCGCCTGCGCGAGGGCGAAGGCCTCCTCGGTCTGCCCGAAGCCCCGGTGGTAGAACTCGCCGAGCCGGGCCGGCTGGAAGATCGCGTGGTCGACGATGCCGTCGACGAACACGTCGCGCATCAGCCGCTCGCCGCCCTGGTAGAGGTACTCCTCGTAGCCCCAGACCTCGGACTCCGGGCTGAGGTTGCGGTGGTAGTCGTAGAAGCAGTCGATGAACTGCTTCCCGTGGATGTTGCGCTGGTTCTCCGGCCGCGCGTCCCACAGGCCGATGTGGGCGTCCACGACGTAGTACTGCTCGCCGTCCTTGCTGTACATCTCCGGCCTCCGTCGGGTCTCTGTGGCAGCGGTCACACTCCCTGGCCGACGACGCTAGGCGGCGGCCGCCGTCCGCGGAACCGGTCGCTGTCTCACTTTGGGACGCCGTCCGGGCCGATCCGGCGCGTACAGTCCGGTGACACACGACACAGCGGGTCGGCCGTGCCCGCGGCCGGCGGAGGTGCCCGTGGACGTGCGCCCGGACGAGGGGTCGAGCGCGGCCGTCCCGCTGGATCCTGAGCTGGCCGGGCGGGCGGCGGCGCCGCGGCTGCGCGCCTCGTGGCGGCGCAGCCAGGGCTACGGCGTCCCCCCGGACGAGGTCGTCCCCGTCTTCAGCGGCTCGCCGGACACCGGGTCGCTGCTCTACGAGTGCGCGCACCGGGTGCTCACCGACCTGCAGGCCACCATCCCGAACGAGCCGGTCAGCCTCATGGTGGCCGACTCCGAGGGGCTGGTGCTCGCCCGGATCGGCGACGACCGCGACATCCAGCGGTCGCTGGACCGGGTGCACCTGGCACCCGGGTTCTCCTACAACGAGCGCAACGCCGGGACCAACGGCCTGGGCCTCTCCCTCGCCGACCGGGCGCCCTCGCTGGTCCGGGCCGAGGACCACTACGTCACCGACCTGCGCGGCTACACCTGCGCGGCCGCACCGGTGATCGAGCCGGTGACCGGCCAACTCGCCGGCAGCATCAACCTCACGACGTGGTCGAGCAGCTCCTCCGGGCTGCTCCTGGGGCTGGCGCAGACGGCGGCCAACGCCACGAGCGCGCTCATGCTGGTGCGCGCCGGCGGCCGGACGGTGCGGCCGGCGCCGCGCGGCGAGGTCTTCCACGTCATCGGCAGCCACCTGGCCCCGGACGCCGGCGACCCCTGCGTCTCGGCGGCCTGGCGGACGGCGACCGAGGAGGCCGCGGCCGCCGTCGCGGCCGGCCGGGGGACCGCGGTCGTGGGCGAGCCGGGGGCGGGCAAGGCCACGCTCGCCGCCCTCGCCCGCCGACGGCTGTCCTCGCGACAGCGGCTGCTGCACGCGCGCGCCCCGGAGACCGGCGACGTCGCGGCGTGGCTCGAGCTGTGGACGCCGGAGCTGCGCGACGCCGACACCTGCGTCATCGTCTCCGGGCTGCCGCACCTGCCGGCGTGGGCGGCCGGCGAGCTCGCGCAGATCCTGACCGCGGTCCGGCGCCCCGGGCGGCCGCAGCCGTTCGTGCTGGCCGCGCCCGAGTTCGCCGCGATCCCCGAGCAGCTGGCGCAGCTGGCCGACGCCGTCGTCGAGGCCCCGCCGCTGCGGCTGCGGGGGGACGACGTCCTGCCGCTCGCGCGCTGGTTCGCCCGCCAGGAGCGGCACCGCGCGGTGGACGTCACCCCGCGGGCAGCCCGCGCGCTGGCCGGCTGCGCGTGGCCGGGCAACGTGCGGCAGCTGCGCCGCGTCGTCCGCGACGCCGTGGCCCGCGCCGACGTGGTCGACGTGCACCACCTGGCGCCGGAGGTGCTCGACGGCGGCGCCCGCCCGCTCGGCCGGCTGGAGCGGCTGGAGCGGGACGAGATCATCCGCTGCCTCACCCGGCCCGACACCACGGTGACCCGCGCCGCCGAGGAGCTCGGCATCGGCCGCGCCACGCTCTACCGGAAGATCGCCCAGTACAAGATCACGGTGCCGCGGGCGACGGACTGAGCGCGGCTCCGTCCCGGGTCGGCCCCGTCCAGAGGCTCGCCGCGGCCCCGTCCAGAGGCTCGCCGCGAGCCTGCGAGCGGTGAGGAGGACGGGGTCCTTCTACTCAGACCGTGAACTCCACCCCCTGGGCCAGGGGCAGCTCGCCGGAGAAGTTGATGGTGTTGGTCGACCGGCGCATGTAGCTGCGCCACGCGTCGGAGCCGGACTCCCGCCCGCCCCCGGTCTGCTTCTCCCCGCCGAAGGCCCCGCCGATCTCGGCTCCGGAGGTGCCGATGTTGACGTTGGCGATGCCGCAGTCCGAGCCGTCGGCGGCGAGGAACCGCTCGGCCTCGGCCTGGTCGGAGGTGAAGATGCTCGACGACAGGCCCTGCGGGACGTCGTTGTTCAGCGCGATCGCCTCCTCCAGCGTCCGGTAGGGCAGGACGTAGAGGACCGGCACGAAGGTCTCCTGCCGCACGATGTCGGTCTGCTCCGGCATCCGCACGATCGCCGGTTCCACGTACCAGGCGTCCGGCGCCTCGTCGGCGAGCCGGCGCTGCCCGCCCACGACGAGCTCGCCGCCCTGCTGGCGTGCGGCCTCGAGCGCGTCCTGCATCGCCTTGAACGCGGCGTCGTGGATGAGCGGACCGACCAGCGTCCCCTCCTCGGTCGGCGACCCGATGGGCAGGCGGCGGTACGCGGCGGCGAGCCGCTCGGTGAGGTCGTCGACGACGTCGACGTGGGCGATGACCCGGCGCATGGTGGTGCACCGCTGCCCGGCCGTGCCGGCGGCGGCGAAGACGACCCCGCGCGTGGTGAGGTCCAGGTCGGCCGACGGCGTCGCGATCGCGGCGTTGTTGCCGCCCAGCTCCAGCAGCGAACGGCCGAAGCGGTCGGCCACCCGCGGCCCGACCGCCCGGCCCATGCGGGTCGACCCGGTGGCGCTGAGCAGCGCGACGCCCGGGTGGGCGACCAGCGCCTCCCCCACGTCGGCGCCGCCGACGACCACCTGGCTCAGGTCGGCGGGGGCGCCGGTCTCGGCGATCGCCCGGTCGAGCAGGGCGGCCGAGGCGAGGGCCGAGAGCGGGGCGAGCTCGGAGGGCTTCCAGACCACCGGGTCCCCGCAGACGAGAGCGAGGGCGGTGTTCCACGACCAGACGGCCACCGGGAAGTTGAAGGCGCTGATGACGCCGACGACCCCCAGCGGGTGCCAGGTCTCCATGAGCCGGTGGCCGGGACGCTCGGAGCTGATCGTCTTCCCGTACAGCTGGCGGGAGAGCCCGACGGCGAACTCGCAGATGTCGATCATCTCCTGGACCTCGCCCAGGGCCTCGGAGCGGATCTTGCCGACCTCGAGGGTGACCAGCGTGGCGAGGTCGGCCTTGTGCTCGCGCAGCAACTCGCCGAGGCGGCGCACCAGCCCGCCGCGGACGGGGGCGGGCACGGTCCGCCAGACCCGGAACGCCTCGCCCGCCCGGGTCACGGCGGCGTCGACGCCGGCCGCGTCCTGCCACCGGACCGAGGCGATCGGCCGGCCGTTGACCGGTGAGGTCACCGGCCGGTCGCCGGCGAGGGAGTCGAGGTCGACGCCGCAGCGGGCGGCGGCGTCCCGTGCCGAGCGGCTGAGGTCCTCGGCGGTGGGCAGGGTGGTCACGTGCAGCTCCTGGGGATCGGGACGGAGGTCCGACGGCGGGGTCCCGCCGCAAGCTCGCGAGAGAGGGACAGGGGCGGCCCCCTTGCAGGGTCCCGCCGCGAGCTTGCGAGCGGTGGGGGGCAAGGGGGTCCTCTTTCAGACGATGTTCAGTTCTGGCCGGACGTCCGCGCCGGCGAAGCGCGCGGCGCTCAGGCCGGAGACGTCCACGAAGGGCTCCTCGTCCAGGTACAGGTCGCGCACGACCTCGCCCACGGCCGGCCCCATGAGGAAACCGTGCCCGGAGAAGCCGGTGGCGTAGAGGAAGCCCTCGACCGTGTCGGACCGGCCAATGAGGGCGTTGTGGTCCGGCGTCATCTCGTAGAGACCGGCCCACCCCCCGGCGATGCCGACCTCGGCCAGGGCCGGCGCCCGCCGTTTGACCGCCTCACCGAGGCGCGGCAGCCAGGCGTCGGACCGGGTGAGCGCGAAGCCGGGGCTCTCCTCGGGGTCGGACATGCCGAGCAGCAGCCCCGGGCCCTCCCCGTGGAAGTAGAAGCTGGTCGCGAAGTCGATGGTGAAGGGCGTGTGCGGGTCCAGGCCGGGGACCGGCTCGGTCACCAGGATCTGCCGGCGCAGCGGCGTGACCGGCAGGTCGACCCCGGCCCACGCCCCCACCTCGGTCGACCAGGGCCCGGCGGCGCAGACGACGGTGTCGGTGCGGATCGTCCCGGCGTCGGTCCGCACGCCGGTGACCCGGCCGTCCCGGACGTCGATGCCGGTGGCCGGGCAGTGCGGCAGCAGCGTGGCGCCCGCCAGGCGGGCGGCCGCCGCGTAGCCGAGGACGACGGCCTCCGGGGTGCAGTGGCCGTCGGTCGGCGAGTACGCCGCGGCGAGCAGCCCGTCGGTGTCGATCAGCGGCGACAGCCTCTTGGCCTCCGCCACGCTGATCATCCGGCTCGGCACGCCGAGCTCGTTCTGCAGGGCGACGTTGGCCTCGAAGGCCCTGACGGCGAGCCGGCTGTCGAGCAGGAACAGGTAGCCGACCTCCCGGAGGTCGATGTCCTGGCCGAACCGCCGGGGGAAGTCGCGGAAGGTCTCCAGGCTGCGTGCGCCGAGCGCGATGTTGACCGGGTCGGAGAACTGCGCCCGGACGCCGCCGGCCGCCTTGCAGGTCGAGCCGGACCCGAGCGCGCCGGCGTCCAGCAGCACGACGTCGCGCACCCCGGCCCGCGCCAGGGAGTGGGCCGAGCTCAGCCCCACCACGCCCCCGCCGATGACGACGACCGAGGCCGAGGAGGGCGGCGGGCGCCGGGGAGCGGTCATCACGGTCCTCACGGGGAAGGGGGGAACGCCGGGTGCGCTGCATCCTGCTGCCCGGCGACGTGCAGCACCATCGACAGTTCCTCGACCCTCCCGTTTAGCGTTCCTGCATGGACGCCGCCCTCGACCTGGTGAAGCTGCGCACCCTGGTGGAGATCCGGGAGACCGGCAGCATGACGGCGGCTGCGGCGGCCCTCGGGTACACGACCGGTGCGGTGTCGCAGCAGATGACCGCCCTCGAGCGGTCGGTGCGGGCCGAGCTGTTCGCCCAGGTCGGCCGGCGCATGCACCTCACCGACGCCGGCCGGCTGCTCGCCGACCACGCGGTCGGCCTGCTGTCGCTGGCCCGGCAGACCGAGCTGGCGCTCGCCGGGCTGTCCGAGCGTCCGCAGGCGCGGGTCCTCATCGGTGTCTTCGGGACGGCGGCCGCGCTGCTGCCCCGGGCCCTGCAGCGGGTGCGCGAGCAGTGCCCCGGCGTCCGCCTGCGGTCGGTCGAGGTGGACGTCGACGACGCCACCTCCGCCGTGGCCGCCGGGCGGGTGGACCTCGCCTTCGGCGTGGACTACCCCCAAGCGCCCGTCCCGCGGGACCGGGACGTGGCCCTGCTCGTGCTCGGCACCGAGCGCTTCTCGATGGCCACGGCGGCCGGTCGCGCGGCGCGGGGCACGGCGTCGCTGCGGGACTTCGCCGACGAGCCCTGGATCCTCCCCCCGGAGCAGAGCTCCTACGGCCGCGCCGTCCGCATGGCCTGCCGCCGCCTCGACTTCGAGCCCCGCGTCGACCACGTGGTGACCGACACGGCCTCGACCCTGGCCCTCGTCGCTGCCGGCCTCGGCGTCGCGCCGGTGACCGACCTGATGCTCGCGCTGCGCCGGGAGGGGCTGGCGACGGTGCCGCTGGCCGACCGGGTGGAGCGGACCATGGTGCTGGCGCACCGCCGCGAGCCGGCACCGCAGCCCGGGGTGCGCGCGGTCATCGACGCCATCCGGCAGTCGGTGACCCCCGGCGCGACCGACTGAGGGGCCTGCTCCGGACCACACGCCGGTTCGCCCTCCGGCGCCGGGCCGGTCGGTGTGGGTCAGTGCCCGCCCCCGTCGAGGACGGCGGCCAGCGCGTCGACGGCCAGGTCGATGTCGCCCGGCTCGACGACCAGCGGCGGGGACAGCCGGATGGTCTGCCCGTGCGCGTCCTTGACCAGGACGCCGCGCTCGGCCAGCCGCTCGCACGCGGCGCGCCCGGTCATCAGGCCGGGGTCGATGTCGATCCCGGCCCACAGCCCGCGCGTCCGCACCGCCTGGACGCCGTGCCCGACCAGCCCGTCGAGCCGGTCCCGCAGCTGCACGCCGAGCTTGGCCGCGCGCTCCTGGTACTCGCCGGTCTCCAGCAGCCCCACCACGGCGTGCCCGATCGCGGCCGCGAGCGGGTTGCCGCCGAACGTCGACCCGTGGCTGCCCGGCGTCAGGACGTCGAGCACCGCGGAGGTGGACACCACCGCCGAGACCGGGACGATGCCGCCGCCGAGGGCCTTGCCGAGCAGGTAGACGTCGGGGACGACGCCCTCCAGCTCGCAGGCGAAGGTGGCCCCGGTCCGGCCCAGCCCGGACTGGACCTCGTCGGCGACGAACAGCACCCCGGCGTCGGTGCAGGCCTGCCGCACCGCGGCGAGGTAGCCCGGCGGCGGCACGACCACGCCGGCCTCGCCCTGCACCGGCTCGAGCAGCACCGCGACCGTCTCCGGGGTGAGCGCCGCCCGCAGCGCGTCGGCGTCGCCGTAGGGGACGACGGTGAAGCCCGGGGTGAAGGGGCCGAAGCCCTCGCGCGCCGAGTCGTCGGTGGAGAAGCTGACGATCGTGGTGGTGCGGCCGTGGAAGTTCCCCGCCGCGACGACGATCCGCGCCTGCCCGGCGGGCACCCCCTTGACCTGGTGGCCCCAGCGCCGGACCACCTTGATCGCCGTCTCCACCGCCTCGGCCCCGGTGTTCATCGGCAGCACCAGCTCCATCCCGGCCAGCGCGGCCAGGTCACGCGCGAAGGGTCCGAGCCGGTCGTTGTAGAAGGCGCGGCTGGTGAGCGTCACCCGCTCCAGCTGCTCGCGGGCCGCCCGGAGCAGGACCGGGTGCCCGTGGCCGAAGTTCAGCGCCGAGTAGCCCGCCAGGCAGTCGAGGTAGCGACGGCCGTCGACGTCGGTCACCCACGCCCCGCGCGCCTCGGCGACGACCACCGGGAGGGGGGCGTAGTTGTGCGCGGTGACCGTCTCGGTGAGCGCCGCGTGCCCGCTCGAGGACAGTCGGGTCCCGGTGCGCGGGGTGGTCATGGGGGGCCTCCTCCAGGTCGGGCGTCGGACTCGCCACCGGCCGGCGGCCCGGGAGTGCCGGGCGGGGCCGTGTCCCGAAGGTTAGGAACACCGCCCGCAGTGATCAATGCGCCTCCGTTGCGTCATCGGCATGGATCCGTTGCACAGATCGGCCTACGGTGCACGGTGTGTTGCACAGGACCGCGGACCGCCTCGACCCGCTCGACCGGCAGATCATCGGCTGCCTGACGCGGGACGCCCGCGCCACGTACGCCGTCATCGGCGACGAGGTCGGCCTGTCCGCGCCGGCGGTGAAGCGCCGCGTCGACCGGCTGCTCGCCGACGGGGTGATCCGCGGCTTCACCGCACTGGTCGACCCCGAGGTCCTCGGCTGGACGACCGAGGCCTACGTGGAGGTCTACTGGGAGGGGACGCCGTCCCCGCTGGAGCTCCGCCGCAGCCTGGAGAAGGTGCCCGAGGTCGTCGGCGCGTGGAGCGTCACCGGCTCCGCGGACGCGCTGGTGCACATCCTGGCCGCCGACATCCCGCACCTGGAGGAGGCCATCGAGCGCCTCCGGCAGCAGCCCAACGTGCACCAGACCCGCAGCGAGGTCGTGCTCTCCCGGCTGATCGACCGCGCCCGCCCCTGAGGCCGCGGACCCGGCCAGCCGCCGCCCGGCCCACCGCTCCCGGGATCAGGACGGCGGTGCCGGAGGGAGCAGGAACGCGGCGTAGTCGCCGGCCGTCAGCGGCCGCGCGGTGAGCTGCCCCGAGGGCAGCGGCGCCTCGACCCGCTCGCCGTCCCGGGCGAGGACGACGGAGTCGACCCCGGGCACGCTGGTCGCGGTCAGCACGATCTGGGCGACGGCACGCCGGCTGTCCAGCCCCGTCCCGGCGGCGGTGGTGTCGCCGATCCGGACGACCGCCGTCCCGTCGGCGACCTCCGCGACGTCGAGCTCGATCTCGGGCGGGAGCGCGGTGGACAGCTGCCGCTCGCGCTCTCCGGGGTTCGGCCCCTCGGCCAGGTCGTCGAGCAGCGCGTCGAGCCGCTCGGCCACCGAGCCGCCGTCCACCTCGCGTGGCTCGGGGACCAGGCGGTCGTCCGGGGCGACCAGGTGCACCCGAGTGGCGAGCAGGACCGGCTGGGGGTCGGGGGTCGGCTCGGGCGTCGGGGTCGCGGAGGTCAGCCCGTACGGGACCTCGTCGCCGGGGATGGCCTCCGCCGGCCCGCCCGTCGGCACCCCGCACCCGGCGACGAGCGCGAGCAGCCCCGCGGCCACCCACCGCCCCGGGTTCACCGGGCACCCACCGGCAGGGAGAGGCTGAGGCGGGCGCCTCCGGAGGGAGCCGCGGTGCACCACGCGGCGCCGCCGTGCCGGGCCGCCGTCTCCGCGACGATGGCCAGGCCCAGGCCGGCCCCGGGCAGCGACCGGCGGGCCGCGCGGGGTCCGCGGGCGAACCGCTCGAACACCCGCTCCCGGTCCTCGACGGGCACCCCGGGCCCGTCGTCGTCGACGCTGACCACCACCACGCCGTCCCGCCGCTGCACGTGCACGGCGGAGGGGCCGCCGGCGTGCCGGGCGGCGTTGTCGAGCAGGTTGCGCACCGCACGCTCCAGCGCGTTCTTGTCCCCGGGCACCGTGGTGACGTCCTCAGGGTCGGCGTGCAGCAGGCCGCGGTCCCACCCGCCGGCGGCCAGCACCTCCCGCACCAGCGCGGTCACCGACACCGGGACGTCGGGGTCCGACGGCGGGGCGCCGTCCAGGCGGGCCAGGGCGAGGAGGTCGTCGAGCATCTGCCGGAACCGGGCGAGTTCCCGTTCGACGAGGGCCAGCGCCTGGTCGGCGCGCGGGGACAGCTCGCCGCGGCGGGTGGCCAGCACCTCCACGCTGGTCACCACCCCGGTGAGCGGGCTGCGCAGCTCGTGGCTGACGTCGCCCACGAAGCGGGCGTCGCGCTCGATCCGGGCGGCCAGGGCGTCGACCATGCTGTTGAAGCCGGCGACGATGGCAACCAGGTCGGGGTCGGCGGTGGGCGGCAGGCGGGTGGTGAGCTCGCCGCCGGCGATCCGGGTGGCCGCCCCGGCGACCTGCTCCAGCGGCTGCAGCGCCCGGCGGCCGGCCCACCCGCCGAAGGCCGCGCCCGCCGCCGTGGCGGCCAGTGCCCCGGCCCCCAGCACGACGGCCAGCGTGCGCAGCACCTGCTGCAGCTCGGTCAGCGGCGCCAGCTCGTAGAACTCCACCCCGGCGCTGCTGACCGGCACCCCGACGACCAGCGCCGGACCCTCCGGGGTGTCCACCCGGATGGTCCCGGCCGAGCCCGCGGCGACGACGGCGCGCAGGTCCACCGGGACGTCGCGGGCACCGACGTCCAGGCTCGAGGAGTACCAGGCGTCCCCGCTGCGGACGACGACGTCGGCCCCGCCGGAGGGCGCCAGCTCCGCCACCACGTCACCCACCGCCGTCCCGGCGGTCGCCAGGCGGCTGCCGAGGACGTTGGCGTCGGCGAACGCCTGCCGGGTGGACGAACCCTCCCGCTGCTCGAGCAGGTAGCTGCGGGCCAGGAGCCAGGTCGTCGTCACCAGCACGACGGACACGAGCAGCGCCCCGACGGCCGAGCCCATCACGATCCGCGACCGCAGCCCCCGCGACCCGAGGGCTCCCCTCACTGCGGGTCCAGCCGGTAACCCAGCCCCCGGACGGTCACCACCACCCGGGGCGCGGCCGGGTCGCGCTCCACCTTGGTGCGCAGCCGGCGGATGTGGACGTCGACGATGCGCTCGTCGCCGAAGAAGCCGTGCTCCCACACCCGCTCCAGCAGCACCTGCCGGCTGAACACCCGGCCCGGGGCCGACGCCAGCTCGCACAGCAGCCGGAACTCCGTCAGCGTCAGCGGCAGCTGCTCGTCCCCGCGGTGCACCGTGCCGGCCGCCTCGCGCAGCACCAGCGCCGGAGCGGTCCGGTCCAGGACCACCTCCGCGGGTGCCGAGGCGGCGGGGGCGCCGGACCCGGCCCGCCGCCGCAGGGCGCGCAGCCGGGCGGTGATCTCCTTGACCTGGAACGGCTTGGTCACGTAGTCGTCGGCGCCGGCCTCCAGCGCCGCGACGATGTCGTGGGTGTCGGCTCGGGCGCTGACCACGATGATCGGCAGGTCGTGTTCGCGGCGGACCTCGCGGATGACGGCGAACCCGTCCATCGAGCCGAGCATCAGGTCGACGACCATGAGGTCCGGCGTCGCCGTCCCGACCGCGGCGAGGGCCTCCTCACCGCTCACCGCCTCGGCAACGTCGTAGCCCTCGTCCTCGAGCGCCCACCGCAGGGCGGTGCGGATCGGGTCGTCGTCCTCGACGACCAGCAGACGGGGAGCCACTCCCGGCATGCTGCCACCGGTTCCCCGCCGGTCGCCCCGGCGTCACGGGATCGCAAAGCAACGCCCGGGGGGATCGCAATCTCCGCGGCCGACGCTGTCCGCAGCGGCACCAGCCACCACGACCACGGACCGAGGAGGACGGCGATGACGACGGCTCCCGCACGCAGCCGGATGGACGTCGGGACGGAGGGCGACGTGGTGACGGTGCACCTCGACGACGCCCTGCTCGCCGACGGGCTGGCCGACGTGCGGTGGCTGCTGCACGACGCGCTGCTGGCCGGCGCGCGCCGCCTGGTCGTCGACCTCTCCGGCGTGCAGCACCTCTCGAGCTCCGCCGTCGCCAGCTTCCTCTGGGCGCACCGCACCTGCCGCGCCCGCGGCGGCGCGGTCGTGGTGCGGGGCGCCAATCGCCGCACCGAGGACCTGCTGCACCGCACCGGCCTGTGGCGGGTCATCCAGGTGGAGTCCGACCGGGCCGTGGCCTGACCCCGCCCGCACGCCCCTGCCACCCCCTCCGGAGGAGGAGACCGTGACCGGTCTGCTGCTCGTCGTCGTGTCCGCGCTCGCCCTCGCCGTCGTCGGCACCCTCGTCGACGGCCTGTTCTGGCTGACCCTCGTCGGGCTGGCCCTGTTCCTGGTCAGCGCCGCGCTCGGGGAGGCCCGCGGCCTCTCCCGCGCCCGCGGCGGCCAGGACCGCGCCCACGGCTCCGGCTCCGCGCCCGCGAGGAGGTGACGTGCTCCATCCCGACGTCCGCGCCCTCACCGAGACCTCGACCGCAGTGCCGGCACCATCCGGGTCAGTGGCCACCTGACCTCGCTCGGCGCCGACCTGGTGCGCGGCACGGCCGGCCAGCTCCGCGGCCTCGGCCACGTCCGCGTGGTCCTCGACGTCCGCGGTGTGCGCGCCGTCGACGCCGAGGGCCTGGCGGTCCTGCGTGCCCTGCACGACGAGTTCCGCCGGGACGGCGGTGAGCTGCTCATCCGCAGTTGACCGGCACGGCGCCGTGCGACCCGGGCGGGTGCCTGCGGTCGTGGGCGACCGCCGACGTCGGTCAGAGGCAGTACGGGCAGCCCGTTCCGCCGGCCGCGACGGTGCGCAGGCACCGGAGCAGCAGACCGAGGCGGGTGCCCTTGGGGACCAGGGCGTGCGCGCCGGCGTCCACGGCCTCCCGGCGCACCTCGGGGCCCTCCGCGGTCAGCACGATGACCCGGGCGTCGGGCTGGGCGGTGCGCAGCGCGGCGGTGGCCGTCAACCCGTCCGTCCCGGCCATGGACACGTCCATGAGGACGACGTCGGGCCGCAGCCACGCCGCGGCCTCGACCGCCTGCGCCCCGTCCTCGCACTCGCCGACGACGGTGAGGCCGTCCTCGTCGGACAGCGCCTCCGCCAGGGCCCGGCGCACCATCGGGTGGTCGTCGACGAGCAGGACGCGGATGTCGCCGGCGCGGCCGTCCCCGGTCACCTGCACACCTCCTCGCCGTCGGCGTGGGTCACCGGCCGCTCCCCGGCCCGGTGGACCGGCCGTGGCTCGTTCCGGGCCGCTGGACTGCCTACCACACGGACTCCGTCGGCGGGCCTGCTCCGGCCCCGCCAGGGGGCCCGGCCGGTCAGCGGCCCGTGCGGTCGCGGTAGCGGGCGGCGCGCCTGGCGTTGGCGGCCCGGCGGCGCTCGCTGTCCCGCAGGTCGCGCTGGTGCGCGGCGCGCTCGCGGCGGGCGGTGGCGGTGCCGGCCGGGTAACCGGCCTTCACGACCCGGTTCTCGGTCGTCTCGGGCATGTAGGCCAGCGAGTAGATGAGCCCGAGGAAGATCCCACCGCCGGACACCGCCGCGCGCAGCCCCCACGGGGCCGGCAGGAAGGCCATGATCAGCGCGATCGGGACCGACATCTGGACGAGCATGCGGGCGATGTGCCGCGCCCACCACGTGCCGGTCGTGGTGTCGAACAGCACCCAGCCGCGGTGCCGCGCGGGCAGCTTGCCGCCCAGTGCGTACCAGAGCCAGCGGTGCGGCGCCGGCCGGACGATCGGCTCGGACGTGTCGTGCTCTGCCGGCTCTGCCATGGCGTCTGGATGCTCCTGATCGACGACGGTTCCTCCCCATCGTGCCCCGGAATGCTGGGTACCCCAAGGATTGGTGCCCCAACTCGCGCCCGGACGACGGCGATCCCGGTCACGGGACCGGGCGGTCAGGCGACCGTTGCCTCCGGGCCCTCCCCCTCGCGCGCGGCGGGGTGCGCCAGGGCCTGCTGGGAGGCGGCGATCACCTGGGTGAGCGCCTCGCGCAGGCTCATCAGCTGCTCCACCGGCATGCCCAGGCGCTCGACGATGCCGGCGGGGATCCGCTCGGCCTGCTCGCGCAGCGCCGTGCCCTTGCCGGTCAGCGCCAGTGCCAGGTTGCGCTGGTCCCTCGGATCCCGCTCGCGGCGCAGCAGGCCGGCCGCCTCCAGCCGCTTGAGCAGCGGCGAGAGCGTGCCGGGGTCCAGCTGCAGCAGGCCCGAGAGCTCCTTGACCGACAGCGTCCCGTGCTGCCACAGCGCGAGCATCACCAGGTACTGCGGGTGGGTCAGGCCCAACGGCTCCAGCACCGGCCGGTAGACGGCGACCACGTTGCGGGCGGCCACCGACAGCGCGAAGCAGACCTGCCGGTCCAGGGCGAGCACGTCGCCGGACCCGGGTGCGTCCTGGGGTGTCTGGCTGGTCGTCACCCCCTCAGCGTAGGAGCCGTGGGGCACCAAGCGTTGGCCTGCCAACCGTGGGACCCCCGCCCTGGTCGTCCCCGCCGACTCGGCGGCCGGGCTCCGGGCCGCCTCCCCACCCGGGACGCCCCGCTGGGCGCGCCTGCCGTCGTCCGGCCGGCTCGTGGGTGACGCTCCCGGGCAGCGGTCCCGCGCGCTGCGGGGGACACTCCCGGACGGCACGAGGTCCCGCCGGGGACGGCCGCGGAGGCCGAGGGACCGGGAGCCGGTCCGCTCCCCGGCGCGGCGGGACGACCTCCGGGGAGAGCGAGCGGGATGGACGTGCAGGTGACCGACCCGGCCGCGGTGGTGGGCCTCACCGCGCGGGAGGCGGACGCCCGGCGGCGGCGCGGCGAGGGCAACGTCGCCGTCAGCTCGTCGTCCCGCAGCTACGCCCGGATCCTGCGCACCAACGTCTTCTCGTTCTTCAACGTCATCCTCTTCGTGATCGGCGCGGCGCTGCTGGTGCTGGGGCGCTACAACGACGCCTTCACCAGCGTGGGGCTGGGACTGGTCAACGCGACGATCAGCGCCGTCCAGGAGATCGGGGCCAAGCGCAAGCTCGACCGGTTGCAGCTGCTGAGCCGCAGCCCGGTCACCGTGCTGCGCGACGGCCGGAAGACCTCGGTGGCGCAGGAGGAGGTCGTCCGCGGGGACGTGCTGCGCGTGCGCCCGGGCGACCAGGTGGTCGTCGACGGCCCGGTCCTCGACGGCGGCCGGGTGGAGGTCGACGAGTCGCTGCTGACCGGCGAGTCCGAGCCGCAGCTGCGGGGGCCCGGCGAGGACCTGCTGTCGGGCAGCTTCTGCGTCGGCGGCGGAGGGGACCAGCTCGCCCGGGACGTCGGCGCGGCCAGCTACGCCAGCCGGCTGACCGTCGAGGCCCGCCAGGCGTCCACGGACACGACCCCGCTGCAGCGGCGCATCGGCTTCGTCGTCCGGCTGGTCATGGTGCTGGTGGCGCTGATGAGCGCGACGATCCTGCTGCAGGCCGCGCTCGAGGGGTTCTCGCTGGTGCGCGTCGTGCAGACCACGGCGGTGCTGTCCGGGCTGGTGCCCTACGGGCTGTTCTTCCTCGTGGCGGTGGCCTACACCGTCGGCGCGGCGAAGAGCTCCGCCAAGGGCGCTCTGGTGCAGCAGGTCAACGCGGTGGAGTCGGTGAGCAACGTCGACGTCGTCTGCACCGACAAGACCGGGACGCTGACCACCGGCCGCCTGTCGCTGGCGGAGGTGCGGCCGGTCGGTCCGCTCGGGGCCGCGGACGTCGAGCAGCTGCTCGGCTCCCTGGCCCGCAGCGCGACCGCCGCCAACCTGACCTCCTCGGCGCTGGCCGCGGCGCTGCCCGGCACGCCGTGGGAGGTGCGCGAGGAGATCCCGTTCTCCTCGTCGCTGCGGTGGAGCGCGCTGCGCACGGACGACGGCGTCCTCGTCCTGGGCGCACCCGACGCCCTGGCCCCTCAGCTGTCCGGGCCGCCGCTGACCGAGACGGTGACCGGCCTGACCGGGCAGGGGCTGCGCGTGCTGGTCGTCGCCCGCGCCGCCGATCCGGACTCCTCGCTGCGCGACGACGCCGGGCGGCCGCGGCTGCCGGCGCTGGAGCCGCTGGCCGTGGTGGCCCTCGCCGACGAGCTGCGGCCGGACGTGCCCGAGACCCTCGCGGGGCTGACCGCCGGCGGCACGGCGGTCAAGGTGGTCTCCGGAGACGACCCCCGCACGGTCGCCGCGCTGGCCCGGCAGGCCGGGCTGGACGGCGGGGAGCCGGTGACCGGCAGCGACCTCGACGCCCTCTCCGACCGGCAGTTCGACGACGTGGCGGCCCGGACGACGGTGTTCGGCCGGATCGCCCCGGAGCAGAAGGAGCGCCTCGTCGCCTCGCTGCGCCGGCAGGGCCGCTACGTCGCCATGGTCGGTGACGGCGTCAACGACGCCCGCGCGCTCAAGCGGGCCCACGTCGGCGTGGCGATGAGGAGCGGCAGCGCCGTCACCCGCGACGTCGCCGACATCGTGCTCACCGACGACTCGCTGACCGCGCTGCTGCCCGCCCAGCAGGAGGGCCGGCGGATCATCTCGGGCATCGGCACCTCGATGCAGGTGTTCCTCGCCCGGGTCGGCACGCAGGGCCTGGTGATCCTCGCGGTGACCATGCTCGGCCTGGGGTTCCCCTACTCCCCCGCCCAGGTCGGGCTGACCCTGCTGACCGTGGGCCTGCCGACGCTGTTCCTCACCATGTGGGCCCGCCCCGCACCGCCGGACCCCCACCTGCTGACGTCGCTGTGGCGGTTCGTCGTCCCGGCCATGGTCGTCACCGCCGCCGGCGGCGTCGGGATCTACGCCCTCCACTACACGCTGCTGCTCTCCGGCTTCAGCCAGGACGACGTCCCGGACTTCGTCGTCTCCGACTTCGAGCGCTACACCGGGGTCTCCTCCAGCGACGTCGGCTTCGCGGAGGCGGCGGCGACGATCGGGGCGCAGACGGCGCTGTCCACCTTCGTCTCCTACGCCGCCTTCCTGCTGATCCTCTTCCTCAAGCCACCCAACCGGCTCTTCGCGTCGTGGACCCGGCCGGACGGCGACCGACGGCCGGCCGTCCTCGTCGCCGTGCTGGTCGTCGCGTTCACCGGCGGGCTGTTCGTCTCCGCGTTCACCGACTACTTCGGCCTCACCCGCGCCGCCGACCCCGTCTTCAGGACCGTCGTGCCGGCGCTGGTGCTCTGGTTCGCCGTCCTGACGGCGGCCTACCGGTTCCGGCTGCTGGAGCGGGCCCTGGGGCTGGCCCATCTCCCCGGGGCGAACGCCGCCCGGAGCGCGCCGACGCAGGGCTGAGGACCGGTCAGGTCTCCGTCCTGGGGGTCGGGGTCGCTCCGTGCCCGAGGCGCACGTTGATCTGCTTGGTCTGCGTGAAGCCGGCGATCATGCCCTCGAGGGACACCTCCCGGCCGATGCCGCTCTGCTTGTAGCCGCCGTAGGACTGGCCCACGACCTGCCCACCGCCCTGGTTGACCTGCACCCAGCCGGCCTCGAGGCGGTGCGCCGTGGTGATCGCCTGGTCGATGTCGTGGCTCCAGACGTAGGCCCCCAGCCCGTAGGCGGTGTCGTTGGCCATGCGGACGACGTCGTCGACGTCGGTCCAGGCGATCGCGACGACCACGGGGCCGAAGATCTCCTCGCGGGCGAGGCGGAAGCTGTTGTCGCCGCCGGAGAACAGCGTGGGCACGTGGAAGAACCCCTCGGCCAGGGGCCCGCTGGTCGGCGGCAACCCACCCACCTCGACGTGCAGCGCGGGATTGGCCAGCCCGTCCTCCAGGTAGCCGGTGATGGAGTCGAACTGGGTCTCGTTGATGACCGCGCCGATGTCGCTGCTCTCGTCCAGCGGGTCACCGACCGTCATCGCCCCCAGCCGCTCCGCCAGCCGGGCGAGCACCTCGTCGTGGACGTCGCGGTGCAGGTACAGCCGGGAGCCGGCGGTGCAGCTCTGGCCCTGCCGGCTGATCCGCGAGGACAGGACCAGGCCCTCGATCAGCTCGTCGGTCACCGCACCGGGGAAGACGATCGACGGGTTCTTGCCGCCCAGCTCCAGGGACAGGTGGGCCAGCCGCTCCCCCGCCTTGCTGGCGATGCCCCGGCCGACCTCGGTGGAGCCGGTGAAGGAGATCTTGTCGACGCCGGGGTGCTCGACCAGGGCGTTGCCCGCTGCCCGGCCGGTACCGGTGACCACGTTCAGCACGCCGGGGGGCAGGAACTCCTGGCAGATCTCGGCCATCAGCAGGATCGACAGCGGAGCGTCCTCGGCGGCCTTGAGCACGATGGTGTTCCCGGCGGCCAGGGCGGCCGGCACCTTGAAGCCGGCGATCATCAGCGGCGAGTTCCACGGCAGGATCGCGCCGACCACCCCCAGCGGCTCCTGCCGGGTGTACTGCAGCTGCGACGCCTCGGCCGGCAGGGTGGTGCCCTTCACCTCCCCCGCCACGCCGCCGAAGTAGCGGAACAGGTCGACCAGCAGCGCCGCCTCGGGCCGCGCCTGGCTGCGCAGCGCGTTCCCGGTGTCGGCGGCGGTGACCCGGGCGAGTTCCTCGGCGCGGCCCTCGAGAGCGTCGGCGATCCGCAGCAGCAGCCGCTGACGAGCGGTGAAGTGCTGGTCGCGCCAGGCGGGGAACGCCTCCCGGGCGGCGGTGACGGCTCGGTCGACGTCCGTGGCGCTGCCGCGGGGCACGCGGGCGATGACCTCGCCGCGGCGGGCCGGGCTGGTGATCTCCCGCCACCCGCCGTCGGCGGCCTCCACCCACTCTCCGCCGATGAGCATCAGCCGGGTCGGCGGGGACGTCGTGCCGGGAGACCGGCTCAGGACGCTCTGCTCGGACATGGCTTCCTCCTGTGCCTGGTGGTGAGGCGGCGGCGGGTCGGGCCGGACCTCCTGCTCGGCGCGCAGTGCGTCGAGTGTCAGCGTGCACCTGACGGTCGGCGACCCGGAACCCCCGACACCGCGTCCGCCGCCGCCCACACCGGTCCGACCGGCGCTGTCCGGCCCGTCGGGGGCACCCGCGAGTCATTGACGGCGGCCAGACGGGACTGAGCCGTCGGTGGCGGCATGGCAAGGCGGCGGTCTCCCCGGGCTGCATCGAGTTCCACCCGGAGAGGCCGTGGGCGCGGAAGATCACAATTTGTGTACGCGCGGCGTCCCCCTGCATCAGCGGCAGCCCCGGGAAGCGGAGGCATGGTTGTGATGCCCGAGCCCAGCGTCAGGGTCGGTCGGAGCGTCGACTTCGGGCCTGTAGGACCGCTTTGGCCACGAGGCCGATGGCCAGAGCGGTGGCCATACCCAGGAATCCCCAACCGGGCTCACCCCGGATGAGCCAGGTCGCAGCCGCACCCGCCAAGGCGACCCCGAGAAAGGCCGTGGTCAGGATCCATCGGGACCGCGGCCAGTCCGGTCGTCCATCAGCGCTCACCCAACGCATCGTGACGGCGATCCATCCGCCGTGCACAGCCGGTCACCCGTACGTGGAGTGAGCATTGGGCCCGGCCGGCCGGCCGATAGGCAGTCGCAGCGTGTCCCTGAGTGGGCCGCTTCAGGACATCAAGACTCACCGTGAGCCCGACCTCAGGGTCGGTCGGGAGTAGGGACGACCTGACGATGAGGTCAGCCGTCGAGGACGCTGGCCATGACCCGCCGCGCCCGCCGCCCTTCCGGCACTGGCAGGAGGGGGTGCACGTGGATCAGGCCCGCTTCCTCGTGGTGGTCGACCTGTACACCGGCGGCACGGGCGCGGCTGACCAGCAGACGGGTGTCCGGGCTGGTGATGTCGAGGGTGCCGCTGAAGACGGTCAGCGGGCCGAGCCCGGCCAGGTCACCGAACAGCGGGCTGACCAATGGGTCCTTGAGCGGCAGGTCGCCTCGCCAGAGCTCGATCGCCGCCCGGGTACCGGGCCGGGCGAGCCACGGATCCTGTGGCTCGACGAGGTCGATCTCCGGATTGGCCAGGGTCAGGTCCAGCGCGGGTGAGACGAGCACGGTCCGGTGCAGCGGCGGCACGCCCCGGTCGCGGAGGAGCAGCGCCGCGGACAGCGCGATCTGTCCGCCGGCCGAGTCACCGAAGGCGGCGACCTGCCCGGCGCCGTACCGGTCGACCAGCGCGCCGATCACGTCGGCGATCGGGGGCACAACCGTCGCCGCGGTCCCCACGGGCGCAAGCGGGTAGATCGGGACGGTGATCGCGGCGCCGCTGCGGGCGGCGAGCCCGGCGATCAGCCGCCAGTGCAGCGGGTGTATCTGATTGACCCAGGCGCCGCCGTGTACGTAGACGGCGGCACGGGGCGCCGTGTGGCGACGAGGCAGGACCCGGTAGACCGGCCAGCCCGTCTCGTGGCGGACGTCGACCTCGATCTCGACCGAGCGCAATCCCCGCGGCGGCCCGTACGGGACGGGCCGCACCAGGCGATGCTGCACACCGCGCAGCATCGCCTCCGGGCTGGCGAACTCCCGCCGGAAGCCGAGCAGGCGAAAGAGCGGAGGCAGCAGGCGGCCGGCGGGGCTGGGCACGGAGGTCGGTCCTCTCGACTCGAGCAGGGGCCGGGGTCCATGGCAGCTTGCAGCACCGTCCACAGGCACGAACCCGAGGGGTCAGCCGCCGACCGCCGCTCCCCCGGTGAACCCGGGGAGCATGGCAGGACGCTGCGTCCGGGGTGCCCGTGAACGGGCCGCTCGAGGACGCCATCGCCGGGCTCGCCCTGAGGGCGACCCAAGGGACGGCGTCGACTCGCTCGAGCGCCGCGACGAGTGATGGCAATGCCCCTGCCGTTCAGCGCATGCTCCCGCCGAGTTCTGGGTCGACGAGCCCGACGACGCCGACCGGCATCCGCGAGGCCGTGCTGGCAGCCGCCGGCCGTGAACCGGTACAGCCCGGGGAGTTCAGGCGCTGACCAGCCCCGCGGCGGCTGCCGCATCCGGCCTCAGCAACATGGCAGGAGTGCCCAGCGTCCGGCCACGGCGGCTTCTCGTACCCCGCCGCTGCCGGGCTCCGGTCAGGTGCCCGGGGGTCGCTCACGTGGAGCGCCGATCAGGATGCTCTCCGCTTGCGCGGCCATGCTGCGCACGACGTCGCCGGCGTCCTCGATCGCGTGGACCTGTCCGACCGCCTCGCCGACGATCATGTTGGCGAGGTCGACGTCATCGGCTTCGACGGCGTGCGAGAACTCCGCACGTGCCGCGTCGAGGTTCCCGACCAGTTCGGTCTCGTGGCCGTGCCAGCGGACCACGAAGTCGTTGGCCAGGACGCGACTGGTGTAGACGGGGGGCCAGGTCTTGCCGCGGACGATGTCGTAGACGCTGGTGCGTCGGGTCGAGTCGCCGTTGACAGCGAGGGCCCGTGCGTGGGCGCCGCGGGTGACTGCCGCCTGGCGGGTGGCCCAGAAGCGGGTGCCGGCGACGACTCCGTCCGCGCCCAACGCCAACGCCGCCGCGACGCTGCGGCCGTTGGCGATCCCGCCGGCGGCCAGCAGCAGCACCTCCGGCCGCTCCGCGGCGATGAGGTCGGCGGCCTCGGGGACGAGTGTGAAGGTCGACCGGGTCCCCTTGCCGTGGCCGCCGGCTTCGCCGCCCTGCACGCAGACCGCATCGGCGCCGATCCGCAGTGCCTCGTCCACCTGGGCCAGGTCGTGCACCTGACAGATGAGCGGTACGCCGGCTCGGTGGATCTGCTCGACGTAGGGGCCGGCGTCCCCGAAGGACAGGAAGATGGCGGCGGGCTCGTGCGACAGCGCGATGTCGAGGAGGCCGGCGTCGATGCTCCAGGTGATGAACCCGCATCCGACGCGGGTGCCGGCGGCCGCCCCGAGCTCCCGGCTGAGCCACTCCTCGTCTCCGTAGCCGCCGCCGATGAGCCCCAGGCCTCCGGCTCGGCTCACGGCAGTGGCCAGTTCGGCGGTGGAGACGAGGTCCATCGGTGCGGACACGATGGGGTGTTCGACACCGAAGCGCTCGGTGAAGCGGGTGTGCAGGGTCATCACTTCTCCTCGGTGGCCTTCTCGGAGCGGCCTTCGACGACGTCGACGGTGATCAGGGTCATCGTTCTCGGGCTCCCCGGCGTCGTGTTCGCGGACGTGACATGCGGTGGTCAGAGGAGCTCGGCGAGCCGGTCGATGACGGCGCGTGCCGGTCCGGTGGTCGCGGAACGGAAGCCGGTCCCCGCCCACAGGCGCACCGTGCGGGTCCCCGGCGGCGGCCGCGGCCTGCCGGAGGCCGCGGGTCAGGTGGTGAATGGCGGCGTAGCCGGCCGGGGTCGGCCGAGCACCGCCCGACGCGGGTGGTGACCTGCGGCAACTACGACGGGTGGCTGCAGTTGGTCGCCACCGGCCGCGGCGTCGGCGCCGTGCCCCGGTCCGCCGCCCGCACCGACACCCACCCCGGCGTCACCTTCATCCCACTGGCCGGCGCGCCACCCGTCTCCGTCTGCCTCACCTACCGCCCCCGCCGCGGCGACCCGCTGGTGCGCCGGTTCGTCGACGTCGCCGCGACCGCAGCCTCCGCTGAGCCCCTGCAGGAGCTGCGGACGGGCATGCCAGGCCCGCCCCCTACGACATCGCAGAGAGATTCCAGTTCTCCGAGAGGTCAGGGATGCCGCCGAGGTGCCCCGTAGTGAGCGCTGAGGGACGCCGACAGCGGTGGCGGCGCATCTGATCCCAGGGCAGGCACTAGGAGCCTGCTGAACAACCTCGGCGTGTCTGCCCGGTGCGAGCGGGGAGCGCGAGAACGATTTGGGTCGTGCAGGGCACTTCCCAGCCTCAGCATGTGGTGATGGATGCCGATTCGGTGTCGGGTCACCTGTTGCCGTCGGGCAGCGTCTACGCGTTCTTGGCCGAGCATCGCCGGGAGCTGTTCCCGGATGCGATGTTCGCCGATCTGTTCCCCTCCGCCCTGGGCCGGCCCAGCGTGCCCGCGGATGTGGTGGCCGCGGTGCTGGTGCTCCAAGCGCTGGAGGGCCGCTCGGATCGGGAGGCGACCGAGGCCCTGACC